>NZ_JBQQBP010000006.1:0-505496 GCF_052245875.1 Actinomadura sp. 3N407 | reverse complement strand
CCCCTTTCTGGGTGGGTGGTTTTGTTTTTGGGGTTGTTTAGGTGGGTGGTGGGCTTGCTGGGGTGTCCTGGCTGTGGAACGCAATGACGTTCTGCCTCGGAAGGGTTTCGCGGCGCGCTGGCCCTGTGGGACGGGCCGGTGCTCGCCGGGCTCGACCGGCTCGTCATCGCCGCGGGCGCACTCCGGTGGGAGGAGCTGCGGCTGACCGCCGTCGAGGAGGCCGCGCAGGTGGAACTGGCGCTCGGCCGCCACCATGAGCTCGTCGGGGAGCTGATGGTGCCGGTGGCGGAGCATCCGTACCGCGAACGGCTGCGGGCGCTTCTGATGGTGGCCCTGGCGCGGCCGGGACGCGAACTGCGGGACGTCCACACGGCCGTCCTGCGCGCGATGACCCCTGAACGGCGGAAGGCCGCCGGGCGCGTGCGGCGCCCTCGGCCTCCGGGGGGAGGTTTCGTCCGCCCGCCTACTCGTCCACCGGTGTGAGCGCATGGCGAGGTCGGCCGCGTTCAGCGGCCGGGAGGTGACCGGCAGCGGGTCGGCGTTCCGGGACGTCGTGCGGCCTGCACTGGACGGACCCGCCCTGCCAGTCGGGTCGTCGCCGCTCCAGTTGCAGCGGACGCCGTGACCCCCGCCACCACGGCCCCGGCCAGCAGCCCGATCTGTTCACGTTCTCTCCGTTCTCTCGGCTGACGCGGGAAACGCTAGGCCGGGCCGTTATCGGGCCCTTATCGCGTTGTTCAACCCGCCGTTTCGCGGGCGCTGGCCGGGTAGATCGGCTGTGCGTGCCTTGGGAGAGGGGGGCTGCGGGCGGCATGGTGACGCTGGTTCTGGCCTATGCCGTCGTGGCGGTCGCCGTCCCCTGGGCGCTGGGACGTCACCGGCGTGCGACGGCGTGCGCCGCGGCGGTGCTCCCGGCGGCGACGGCGGTCTGGGCCGCGACGCGGGCCGGTAGGGACGACCTGACGGAGAAGGTCGCGTGGGCCGCCGATCTCGGGCTCGCGCTCGACTTCCGGCTGGACGCGCTGTCCGTCGTCATGCTGCTGCTGGTCGGCGGTGTGGGCGCCGTCGCGCTGTGCTACGCGGGCTGGTACTTCGAGGGTCCCGAGAGACTGGTGATCGGGACGCTCGTGGCGTTCGCGGGGGCGATGACCGGTCTGGTGCTCGCCGACAACCTGCTCGTCCTCTACGTGTTCTGGGAGCTGACCACGCTCAGCTCCTTCATCCTGATCGGCACGACCCGCCCGGACCGCGCCGAGGACCGGCGCGCGGCGGCCCAGGCGCTGCTGATGACCACCGCGTTCGGGCTGGTCATGCTCGCCGGGTTCGTGGTGCTCGGCCAGACCGCCGGGACCTACCGGATCTCGGCGCTGCTCGCCGACCCGCCGGGCGGCGCCGCGGCGGAGGCGGGCCTGGTGATGGTCCTGCTGGGCGCGTTCGCCAAGTCGGCGCAGATGCCGCTGCACGCGTGGCTGCCCGCCGCGATGGTGGCGCCCACGCCGGTGAGCGCCTACCTGCACGCCGCCGCGATGGTGAAGGCGGGCGTCTACCTGGTGGCGCGGCTGTCGCCCGCGTTCGCCGACACGGGCCTGTGGCGGCCGGCGGTGATCGGCGTGGGGCTCGTGAGCCTGCTCGCCGGCGGTGCCATCGCGCTCCGGCAGGACGACCTGAAAGCGCTGCTCGCCTACGGGACCGTGAGCCAGCTGGGCTTCCTGATGGTCCTCCTCGGGGACGGGACCCGGACGGCGGCGCTGGCGGGGACCGCGCTGCTGCTGGCCCACGGCCTGTTCAAGGCGCCGCTGTTCCTGGCGGCGGGCGTCGTCGAGCACGAGGCCGGGACGCGCCGCGCCGGGGAGCTGTCCGGGATGGGGCGGCGGCTGCCCGTGACGGCGATCGCGGCGACGGCGGCGACCGTGTCCATGATCGGCCTGCCGCCGTTCCTGGGGTTCGTGGCGAAGGAGGCCGCGATCAAGGCGTTCGCCCACGGTGGCCTGGACGCCGTCGTCCTCGCCGGGGTGGTCGCGGGGGCGGCGCTGACCACCGCCTACGGCGCGAGGTTCCTCCACGGCGCCTTCGCCGGCGGCGGGGGCGGCGCGCGGGCGGCGGACCCGTGGGGGATGGTCGTGCCGGTGGCCGTGCCCGCCGCCGCCGGGTTCGCCATGGGCTTCTTCTCCGGCCCGGTGCAGGCGATGGTCGCGCCCTACGCGGACACGCTCGGCCGGGGCACCGGGTACGAACTCGCCCTCTGGCATGGCCTCGGGCTCCCGCTCGCCCTGTCCGCGCTCGCCGTCGCGGGCGGTCTCGGGCTGTTCCTCCTCTTCGGCCGGTCGTATCCGGCCAGGCCGCTGCGGTGGCCCGTCCCCGACGGCCAGCGGGGCTACAACGGCGTGGCCCGCGCGATCCTCGCGGGGGCACACGCGGTCACGAAGCGGGCGCAGGTCGGTTCTCTCCCCGTCTACCTCGGCGTGATCGGGACGGCGGTGCTCGTGGTGCCGGGCGCGGCGCTCACCGTGGGCATGATCCGCGGGACGAGCCCGGACCCCGCGGCGGACGCCCTGCGCGGCTGGGACAACCCGGTTCAGCCCGTCCTGGGCGTGGTCGTGATCGTCTGCGCGCTCGCGGCGCTGCGAGCGCGCCGCAGGCTGTCCGCGGCGCTGCTGCTGTCCGGGGTCGGCTACGCGATCGGCGGGCTCTTCGTGACGTACGGCGGGCCGGATCTCGCGCTCACCCACCTCGTCGTGGAGACGCTCTCGCTGATCACCCTCGTGCTGGTGCTGCGGCGGCTCCCGGAGCGGTTCCCGCCGCGCCGCCGCAAGCGCCCCGCCAGGTTCGCGACCGGCCTGATCAGCCTGTGCCTGGGCGGGTTCGTCGCGACGTTCCTGGTGGTCGCGACGCTGAGCCGCGGCACCCGGCCGGTCGGTCACGGCTACGCCGAACTCGCGGCCGAGGAGGGGACCGACAACGTCGTGAACATGATCCTCGTCGAGACGCGGGCCCTGGACACCCTCGGCGAGATCACGGTGGTGGGCGTTGCCTCGATGGGCGTCATCGGCCTGGTGCTCAGCGGACGCCGCGCGCCGCACCCGTCCGGCGGCGAGGCCGACGCGGGCGAACAGGGAAGGAGACGCTGGCTCGCCACGTCGGGCCGCCCCGCCCTGGGCGGCGCGCCGATGGTGCCGGCGGCGGCCGCGGCGCGCCTGCTCGCCCCGGCGATCCTGGTGTTCTCCATCTACCTGCTCATCGCGGGGCATGGCCGTCCCGGCGGCGGGTTCGTGGGCGGCCTCGTGGCGGCCATGGCGTACGTCCTGCGCTACCTGCCGGGCGGGCGGCGTGAACTGGCGACCGCGCTGCCCGTACGGCCCGGCGTCCTGCTCGGCGGCGGACTGGGGCTGGCGGTCGCCACGGGTGCGGCCGGCTGGACGTTCGGCGGGTTCGCGGACGGGGACTTCCTGAAGAGCGAGATCCTGCACGCCGCACTGCCCGTCGTCGGCGATGTCAAGGTCCCGACCAGCCTGTTCTTCGACGTCGGGGTGTACCTGCTGGTGCTCGGGCTGGTGCTGACGATCCTCTCCACGCTCGGCGCGAGCCTCGACAGGAGCGCCCTGGAGGAGAGCGCCCTGGCTGAGGAGAGCGACACCGAGGAAGGCGACACCGAGGAAGGCGGCGCGGACGAAGGCGGCGCCGCGGAGGGAGCGCGGTCATGACAGGTCCCGCCCTCGTTCTCGTCGTGGCCGTCGCCGTGCTGTTCGCGGCGGGCTTCGACCTGCTGATGCAGCGGTCCCTCATCCGGATCGTGGTCGGCTTCATGCTGCTCGGGCACGGCGCCAACCTGCTCCTGCTGCTGGCGGGCGGGGCCGCCGGGTCGCCGCCCCTGCTCGGCAAGCGGTCCACGCGGCCGATGGCCGACCCGCTGCCGCAGGCGATGGCGCTCACCGCGATCGTCATCACCTTCGGCGTGACGGCGTTCCTGCTGGCCCTGGCGTTCCGCAGCCGGATGCTCCTCGGCGAGGACGAGGTGCGCGACGACGTCGAGGACCACCGGATCTGCGCCGAGCGCCGCCATGAGGCCTGGGCCGGCGGTCCCGACGAGGAGGCCGATCCGCTGGAGGAGGACGCCGAGCACCAGGACGCCGAGCAGGAGGGCGCCGAACGCGGGAACGGCGGGACGGGCGGCGCCGCGTGAACGTCCTCGTCCCGCTGCCGTTCGTGCTGCCGCTGCTCGGCGCCGCGCTCACGATGATCAGCCGGCGCCGGGAGAACTGGCTGCGCGTCCTCGGCCCGCTGGCCGTGGCGGCGGTGCTGGCGGCCGCCGGAGGGCTGCTGGCGGCCGTAGCCGGGGAGGGCGTGATCGCCGTCCAGGTCGGGGGCTGGGCCCCGCCGCTCGGCATCACCCTCGTCGCGGACCGGCTGTCGGCGCTGCTGCTCGTGGTGTCCACCGCCGTGCTGCTCGCGATCATGCTGCATGCCGTGGCGGAGGGCGCCGGCGGCCTCAGCCGGCACGAGCCGGGGGTGTTCTATCCCGCGTATCTCACGCTGACCGCCGGGGTCTGCCTGGTCTTCCTCGCCGGCGACCTGTTCAACCTCTTCGTCGCGTTCGAGATCATGCTGGCGTCGAGCTACGTGCTGATGACGCTCACCCCGACGGCGGAGCGGGTCCGGGCCGGCATGACCTACACCGTGGTCAGCCTCATGTCCTCGATCCTGTTCCTCACCGCGATCGGCCTGACCTACGCGGCGGCGGGCTCGGTGAACCTCGCGGACCTGTCCGGGCGCGTCGCGGACCTGCCCGCGGGCACCCGGACGGCCCTCGGCCTGCTGTTCCTCATGGTGTTCGGGATCAAGGGGGCGATCGCCCCGCTGCACCTGTGGCTGCCCGACAGCTACCCGGCCGCCCTCACCAAGGTCACGGCCGTCTTCGCGGCGCTGCTGACCAAGGCCGCCATCTACGCGCTCATCCGGGTGGAGACGCTGCTGTTCCCCCGCCAGGAGGCGTCGTGGGCCATGCTCGTCCTCGCCGCCGCGACGATGCTCGCCGGCACCCTCGGCGCGCTGACCCACGACGACATCCACCGGGTGTTCTCCTTCGTCCTGGTGGGCCACATCGGCTACATGCTGTTCGGCCTGGGGCTGTTCAGCGTCGCGGGCCTCACCGGCGCGATCCTCTACCTCGTCCACCACATCGTCGTGCAGGCGACGCTGTTCCTGGTCAGCGACCTGATGCAGGGACGCACGGGGGAGACGTCGCTGCGCCGTCTCGGCGGCCTGGCGCGCCTGTCGGCGTTCATCGCCGTGCTGTTCTTCGTTCCCGCGATGAGCGTGAGCGGGATGCCGCCGTCCTCGGGTTTCATCGCCAAGCTCGCGTTGTTCCAGGCGGGCCTCGGCTCAGGGCGCCTCATCGGCTACGCCGTCACCGGGGTGGCGGTGCTGGCGAGCCTCCTCACGCTCATGGCGATGACCCGGATCTGGACGCTCGGGTTCTGGCGTCCCCGCCCGAAGGAGGCCGGCGAGCCCCCCGCCGCCGGGTCCTACACGCGGGGAAGCACCCGGGTGATGGGGATCGTGACGGCCGTCCTGGTCGTCGGCGGCCTGCTCATCGCCGTGCTCGCCGGGCCGCTGTCGTCCTGGAGCCACCGCGCCGCGGCGGACCTCCTGGACCCGACGGCGTACCGGAACGCCGTGCTGGACGGAGGGACGCCGTGAACGACGCCCTCCGCCGCGCCGGCTCCCGCCTGGCCATGGGAGTGTGGCTGCTCGGGATCTGGCTGCTGCTGTGGGGGCGGGTCGACGCCCTCACCGTGATCGGCGGTGGCATCGCCGTCGCCGCCGCGTACGCGGCGAGCCGGCTCCCCGCGGTTCCGCTGGTCAGGCGGATACGGCCGCTGCGCGTCGTCGAGGCCGTCCTGGAGTTCTCCTGGGACCTGCTGGCGTCCAGCGTCGTCATCGGCTGGCACGCGCTGTACCGGCCGGGGCACGTGCGGGGCGCCATCATCGACGTGGAGATGCGGTCCCGCTCGGACCTCATCCTGCTGGCCGTCACGAACAGCATCTCCCTCCGTCCCGGCACCATCCTGATCGACCTGGACGCGGAACGGACCGTCCTGCGCATCCACGCCGTGCCGGTCCGCGGGCCGCAGGAGGCGGACTCGATGCGGGACGGCGTGGTCCGCACCGAGGAGAGGCTGATGCGCGCGTTCGTGACCTGGGAGGACGCACCACCGAAGGAGGACCGATGAACGTCGTCTACGCCGTGACCATGGCGCTGCTGGGTGCCGCGTTCCTGATGACGACCGCGCGGCTGGTGCGCGGCCCCTCCAGTTTCGACCGCATCCTGGCGGTGGACGTCCTGGCCGTCCTGCTGGTCAGCGGCATCGCGGTGCACGCGGCCTACTGGCGCGAACCCGCGCACGCCACGCTCCTGCTGGTCGTGGCGATGCTGGGCTTCGTGGGCTCGGTCAGCGCCGCCCGCCTGGCGGGGGCCCGGAGGGAGCGCCCATGAACGCCGGCGACGTCGTCACCGCCGTCCTGCTGCCCGCGGGCGCCGTCTTCTCCGCCCTCGGCGCCCTCGGCGCCCTGCGGTTCCCGGACCTGCTCACCCGGCTGCACGCCGCGACGAAACCGCAGACGATCGGGCTGCTGCTGATCCTCGCCGGGGTCGCGCCCCAGACCGGTTCCGTCTCGGCCGCCACCCCGCTGATCCTCGTCGCGTTCTTCCAGCTGCTCACCGCACCGGTCACCGCCCAGACGATCGCCGGCGCCGCTTACCGCGCCGGCGTGATCGACCGGACCACCCTCACCGTGGACGATACCGATCAGGGGACCTGAGTCCGGGACCGCCGACGGAGTCCGGCCGACAACGGGGACGCGGTTTCTTTGAGTAATCGCTTCACGGCTTACTGTGATATCTCTATTGTCGGAAAGAGCGAGATGAGCATGCGGAGAATGCCGTCTGGCGCAATCGAAAACCGGCAATGCTTTCCCCCTGGAGGCAACGATGCCCCGCTGTCCCCGTAGCATCGAAGTCCCGAAGACCCCCGTCGAATACTTCGGTACAGAACTGCGCGCATGCCGCGAAGCGGCAGAACTCGGACGTCCACAACTCGCCGCGAAGCTCGGCTACTCACCCCAGTGGATCGGCCTGATAGAGCGCGGTGACAACGCCCCGTCCGAGGACTTCGCGAAGGACTGCGACACGTTCTTCGAGACGAAAGCGGCATTCCACCGAATCTGGGAATGGATCCAGCGTCTCGGGCACCTCCAGATCCTCCCGCCCGGCTTCGCTGAATTCCTCCAGCGTGAGGCCATGGCACGGGTGATCCACAAGTTCGAGGCCATGGCGGTAACGGGCCTTTTCCAGACGCGGGAGTACGCGTACGAGCAACTGAAGGCAGGGAGGACGCCGAAGAAGTCGAAGAGCTGGTGGCGACGAGGCTCTCTCGCCAGGCGATCCTGGAGGGGGAGGACCCCTGCCATGTCGTCGTGGTCTTCGACGAGTACGCCATCAGGAGGCCGGTCGGAGGTCCGGAGGTCATGCGCGGCCAGGTACAGCACCTCATCGATCTGGCCGACCGGATGAACGTCACGCTGCAGATCGTGCCGAGCACCACAGGGGCCTATGCCGGTCTCCCGGGTGCTTTCACGTTGCTCGGATTCGAAGACGACCCTCAAGTCGCCTACGTGGAAGGCCACATGAGCGGTCAGCTGATCGAGCGGGGCGACGCTGTGCGGGCGTATGCGCTAGTTTTCGACTTGATCCGGGGCGTAGCGTTGCCTACCGGCGAGTCCCTGAAGCTACTTCAAGTGATCTTGGAGGACCTATGAGCACCGGTGATCAGTCGCGGGTTCAGTGGCGGAAGAGCAGTCGCAGTACCAACACCGGTGGGGACTGTGTGGAGGTGGCGGGCCTTGCTGCGGAGGTCGGGGTGCGGGACTCCAAGGATCCGGACGGGCCTGAACTCTTTTTCGCGTCCGCCGAATGGCGCGTGTTCGCTCAGCGGGTGAAGAGCGGCGGGCTCGATCTGGGCTGAGCCCACCCGACCCCATCAACACCCTCGGGTGGCGTCGGCGGGGCCCTACTCCTCGGCGACGGCCTCGGCGAGGAGGTCCTCTTCGGTGGCGCCGCGGCGCCAGTAGCCGGTGAAGGTGACGGTGCGGCGGTTCAGGCCGCGTTCGTTCACCAGGTGACGGCGCAGCGCCTTGACGACGGCCGCCTCGCCCGCGATCCAGGCGTAGGCGTCGGCGGGGACGTCGGCGGCCCGGACGGCGTCCAGGAGACCGCCGGGGGAGACCCACGTGATGTTCGCGTCGGCGGCGGTGGGCAGGTTCTGCCGGTCGTCGGGGTGCGGGACGTCGATCCAGACCTGGGCGGACGTCCCGGCGGGCAGCCAGGCGAGGTTCCCGGCGATGGCGGGCAGCGCGGTCAGGTCCCCCGCGATCAGCACCGGGCTCGCGGGCCGCGGGCGGAAGTCGTAGCCGCCGTTGTCGGGACCGGTCGGGCCGAGGATGGTGACGCGGTCACCGGGACGGGCCGCCGCGGCCCAGGTGGCGGCAGGGCCGGAGGAGCCGTCGGTGTGCAGGGCGAAGTCGACGTCGAGTTCGCCGGGACGGCGGTCGCGGACGGTGTAGGAGCGCATGATGCCGCGTTCGGCCGGGTCCAGGGCCCGCCAGTCGGCGAACCAGGTTTCGCCGTCGTTGTTGTCCGGCATGACGGGCGCGTCCTGGTGCGGGTGCGGGAAGAACAGCTTGATGCGCTGGTCGCGCCCGGCGGAGACGAACGCCGTTTCGGCGGAGCCGTTCAGGGACTCGCCGCCGAAGGTGACCCGGACCATGGACGGGCCGAGCCGCTCGGACCGCAGGACGTGCAGGTCGAAGAACGCGTAGGGGTGGGACGGTTTCGTCATCGCGGAGCCTTTCAGTCGGTCTTCTTCGCGGACTGGAGGGACGCGGCGAAGGCTTCGAGGAGCGGCGCGCAGCCCTCGTAGGAGAAGCGGGGCTCGGGCTGCCACGGGACGACCTGGCCGGCCTTCACCGCGGGCAGGTCCTTCCAGGTCGGCTTGGAGCCGAGGTCCCCGGGCCGGAGCGCCTGGGTGCGGGAGTCGAGCATGATGACGTCGGCCTTGTACCGGCCGGCGTTCTCCCAGCTGAGGTTCTCGAAGTAGCCGTTCTGGTCGAGTTTCTCGGGGACGATGAGGTCGACGCCGAGTTGTTTGAGGTAGATGAGGTCGGTGTTCTTGTCCGGGCTGGAGGCGTAGAACAGGTCGGGGCTCGCGGACGCGGCCAGCACCTTCAGGCCCGCGTTGGCCTCGGCCGCCGCGCGCACCGCCTCGGCCGCCTTCTCGAACCGTGCCTGGGCGGCGGTGACCCGGTCGGCCTTCAGGTCGGCGCCGAGCGCGGCGGCGAGGTCGGCGGTCCGCCGGATCGGCTCGGGCAGCGGCACGGCCCCGGCGGCGATGGCGCTGCTGGGCGCCAGCGCGAAGATCTTGTCCTTGCTCTCCGGCGGGACGTAGAACAGTTCGTTCTCGAGGAACATGTTGCTGACGAGGAGGTCGGGGCGGAGCGCGGCGTACTTCTCGATGTTGAACTCGCCGAAGGCGTTGCCGATGATCTCCAGCCGGTCGACGGGCAGGTTCCCGGCCTGCGGGTCGGGCCTGCCGTCCTTGAGCTTCGTCGGGCCGAACACGCCGGCGATCTGCTCGTCGACGCCGAAGTCGTACAGGGCGGCGGCGGTGGCGACGTAGCCGACGACGCGCTCGGGCCGTGCCTTGAGTTCGGCCTTCTCGCCGCGGTCGTCGGTGAACGACCAGGCGCCGCCGGGGGAGGCCGTGCCGGTCCCGCCGTCGCCGCCGCACGCGCCGATGAGGGCGCCGAGGGCGACGGCGCCGCCCGCGCCGAGGAAACCCCGCCGGGAGAGCGCGGCACGGGAGAGGTGACGAGCACCGGTGCTGGACATATCGGACGTTCTCCATGAATCAACTACGGTGGCCCTGGTGCGGGCTTGATCGGGACTTAGGTTAACCTAACCTAAGTTTCTGTCCACCGGTGGGGCCGGTCGCCCGGTCCCCCGGCGCGTCCCCCGGAGCCCGCCAGGTGTTGTCGACCAAGCCCACGCCGGTCACGCCGTCCGCCCCACGGCCATCGGGCGGCAGGCGGGCGACCGGGCTCATCGCCGCGCTGCTGTTCCTGCTCGCCACCGCCGTGCTCAGCCTCGCGGTCGGCGCGAAGCCGCTGTCGCCCGGCCAGGCGTGGGACGGCCTGTTCCACGCCGACTCGGCCGCGTACACGGTCGTCCACGACATGCGCCTCCCGCGCACCCTGCTCGGCCTGCTCGCGGGCGTGGCGCTCGGGCTCGCCGGCGCGGTGATGCAGGCGCTGACCCGCAACCCGCTCGCCGACCCCGGGATCCTCGGCATCAACGCCGGTGCCTCCGCCGCCGTCGTCTCGGCGATCTCCTTCCTCGGCGTCACCTCGTTCACCGGGTTCGTGTGGTTCGCGTTCGCGGGCGCCGGGACGGTCGCGGTGCTGCTCTACGCGGTCGGCGGCGGCCGCGGCGCCACCCCCGCCCGGCTCGCCCTGGCCGGATCCGCGCTGAACGCCGCCCTGTTCTCGTACGTGAACGCGGTCCAGCTCCTCGACACCGCGTCCCTGGACCGGATGCGCTTCTGGACGGTCGGGTCGCTCGCCTCCGCGCAGAACCACACCATCGTGCGCGTCGCGCCGTTCGTCGCCGCCGGGCTGCTGCTGGCGCTGCTGCTGGCCCGTCCCCTGAACGCGATGGCGATGGGCGAGGACGCCGCCCGCGCGCTCGGAGCCGATCCCGGGCGGGCCCGGGTGATCGCGATCATCACGGTCACCCTGCTGTGCGGGGCGGCGACCGCGGCGTGCGGGCCGATCATCTTCGTCGGGCTGATGGTGCCGCACCTCGTCCGCGCCCTGACGGGGTCCGACCTGCGGTGGCTGTTCCCCTACTGCGCGGTCCTCTCGCCGGCCCTGATGCTGGCGGCGGACGTCCTCGGACGCGTGGTCGTGCGTCCCTCCGAGCTCCAGGTCGGGATCGTGATGGTCGTTGCGGGCGGGCCGGTGTTCCTGTACTTCGTCCGGCGCCCGCTCGGCAAGGCGCTCGCCTCATGATCGGGCGTCTCATGGATCGCGGCCCGCGCTTCGCCGTCGTGCGGACGCCCGCCGGGCTCTCCTTCCGCTTCCGCCCGCGCGCCCTGGCCGTCGCGGCCCTCTGCCTGGCGGTGGCGCTCGGGACGGGCGTCCTCCTCATCGGCACCGGCGACTTCCCGATGAGCCCCGCCGAGGTCGTCCGCACGCTCGCCGGGCAGGGCTCGCCCGCCGACTCGCTCATCGTGAACCGGATCCGGCTGCCGCGCGTCGCGGCCGGGCTCGCGGTGGGCGCGGCGCTCGGGCTGGCGGGGGCGATCTTCCAGTCGCTCGTCCGGAACCCGCTCGGCAGCCCCGACATCCTCGGCTTCAGCCAGGGCGCGGCGACCGGCGTCCTCGCCGTGGTCGTGCTGACCGGCGGCGGCGCCGTCGCGGTCGCCTCGGGCGCGGCGGCCGGCGGGCTGGCGACCGGGCTGGTCGTGTACGCGGTGGCGGGACGGGGCGGCGCCCACGGCCAGCGGCTCATCCTCGTCGGCATCGGCGTCGCCGCGATCCTCACCGGCGTGAACGGCTACCTGCTCACCCAGGCGAACATCATCGACGCCGCCCGCGCCGTCCTGTGGCTGACCGGCAGCCTGGACGGCCGCGACTGGGCGGACGCAGCGCCCGTGCTCGCCGGGCTCGCCGTCCTCGGGCCGCTCGTGCTCGTCGGCTGCGGCCGGGCGCTGCGGATGCTGGAGATGGGCGACGACGCGGCGAACGGCCTCGGCGTCCCCATCGAGCGGGTGCGGCTGATCATGCTGGCCGCCGCGGTGCTGCTCACCTCGCTGGCCGCGGCGGCGGCCGGCCCGGTCGCGTTCGTCGCGCTGACGGCGCCGCAGCTCGCCCGTCGGCTGACCCGCACGACCGGGCCCAACCTGCTGCCCGCGATGTGCATGGGCGCGGCGCTGCTGGTGGCCGCCGACTGGGCGGCGCAGCGCGCCTTCCCCGGGCACCAGCTCCCGGTCGGCGTGGTGACCGGGCTCCTCGGCGGCGGATACCTGGTCTGGCTCCTCGTGACCCAACGCAAGACGGGACGTATTTGATGACGAATGGACACCCGCGGCTCGCCGGTACCGGGCTCACCCTCGGCTACGACAAGCGCACCATCACCGAGAACCTCGACGTGGTCGTCCCGGACAGATCGTTCACCGTGATCGTGGGCCCGAACGCGTGCGGCAAGTCGACGCTGCTGCGGGCACTGGCGCGGATCCTCAGACCGTCCGCCGGGACCGTCGTCCTGGACGGCGAGCCCATCGCGGGCTGGCCCGCCAAGAAGCTGGCGCGGACGCTCGGGCTGCTGCCGCAGTCGTCGATCGCGCCCGAGGGCATCACGGTGGCCGACCTGGTCTCCCGCGGCCGGTACCCGCACCAGAGCCTGCTGCGGCAGTGGTCGAAGGAGGACGAGCGGGTCGTGGCCGGGTCGATGGCCTCGACCGGCGTCCAGGACCTCGCCGACCGGGCGGTGGACGAGCTGTCGGGCGGGCAGCGGCAGCGCGTCTGGATCGCGATGGCGCTCGCCCAGCAGACCCCGATCCTCCTGCTCGACGAGCCGACGACCTACCTCGACATCGCCCACCAGATCGAGGTCCTCGACCTGTGCGCCCGGCTGCACGAGGAGGGCCGCACGGTCGTCGCCGTCCTGCACGACCTCAACCACGCCGCCCGGTACGCCACCCACATGATCGCCATGCGGGACGGCCGGATCGTCGCGGAGGGCGAGCCGTCCTCGGTGGTCACCGGGGAGCTGGTCGAGGAGGTCTTCCGGCTCCCGTGCCGGGTGATCGACTGCCCCGAGACCGGGACGCCGCTGGTCGTCCCGGCCGCGCGCACCCGCCCCCTCACCGAGGCCCTCTCACGTTGACCCGCGGCGCGTCCGCCCTTGAAGGACGCCTCATAAGGGCGACGCGCCGCAGGTCAACGAAGGGGGCCGGCTACTTGCCGGCCGGGACCCTGTACGCCTCGGCCTCCTTGGACGCGGTGGCCTCCCGCTCGACGACCATGCCGCCGAGCGCCTCGGCGTCCGTCCGCAGGATGTAGGTCCTGCGGGTGCCCGGCTCGTCCACCTTCGAGAAGTCCATCGGCGTCCCGTAGCCGCCGTCGTAGGCGGTCGTGGACCGGTGCGCCCTGATCACGCCGTCCCGGGTGAGGTCCTTGGCCTCGCACGCCTTCTTCAGCGCGTCCGCGAAGATCACCGCGCTGGTGTGGCCGTTGACGACCGCGCTGTCCAGCGGCTGCCCCGGGTACTTCTTCGCGTAGTCGTCCGCCAGCTTCTTCACCGGCGCCAGGTCGGACGAGATCGGCGCGCCGGCGGTGGCGAGGTAGAAGCCCTTCAGCAGCGCCGGCGCCGCCGGGGTCTTCAGCAGCTGCGGGGAGAAGCCGGAGTTGCTCGCCACGATCGGCGCCATCAGACCCTTGGACCGGGCGACGCCCGCGAGCGACGCCGACTGCTTGGGGCCGGCGCTCATCAGGATCGCCGTCACCCCGGCGCGCTGCAACGCCGAGACCTGCGCGGTCATGTCGTTGTCGGTCGCCTTGATCTTCTGCTCGACGATCGTCAGGCCGAGCTCGCCGGCCGCGTACTTCGACCCGGCGAGCGCGCTCTCGCCGTAGTCGCCCTCGAAGTACACGTGCCCGACCTTGTCGCCCTTCTCGATCCCCTTCTCCTTGGCCAGGAAGTCGAGGGCGTTGATCATGTCGACGTCGTAGGTGGTGCCGGTGACCTGGATGTACTGGTTGCCGAGCAGCGTCGTCGCCCACGCGTTCGGGATGACGAACATCTTGTCGGCCGTGATGCGGTCGTCGAGCGCCGTCACCATCGGCGACCCGACGAACTGCGCGAGGCCGATGACGCTCGACTTCAGCTCGCTGTAGGCGGCCACCGCCTTCTGCACGTCGTAGCCGTGGTCGCGGACGACGAGCTCGACCGTTCGCCCGCAGATGCCGCCCTGCGCGTTCACCTGCTCGAAGTACATCTGCTGCGCCTGGGTGAGGCTCTTGCCGAGCGGCGCGTACACCCCGGTCATGTCGGTCTCGACACCGACGCTGATCTTCTTGTCGGTGACGCCGGTGCCCTGCTTCACACCGTCGGCACCGGTCGCCCCCGTGCCGCCGGTCGTCTTCTTGCTGCAGCCGGACGCCATGCTCAGCGGCAGTGCCAGCGCCAGGGCGGCGACCGCCGTGACGCGCGCCATTCGCTTCATGCGGGTTGCTCCTCTTTCTCGAGTCGGGTGAGGGGTCGGGCGGCCCGGCGGCGCGCGGCCGCGGCGCGCAGCCACGGCCATATCCCGGCCAGGCCGCGGGGAAGGAACAGGACGACGGCGACGACGGCGGCGCCGTACAGGATCCGGGCCGCCTCGGCGGGGGAGACCCCGCCCGAGCCCGGGGTGGCGACGAGCGGCAGGTCGTCGCCGAAGCGGGTGAGGAGCTGCGGCAGGACGGAGACGAACACCGCCCCCGCGACGGCCCCGGCGACGCTGCCGAGCCCGCCGATGACGATCATGGCGAGATAGTCGAGGGCCAGGAACATCCCGAAGTAGTCCGGGACCGTCCGCTGGAACGCCAGCGCCAGCAGCCCGCCGGCCGCGCCCGCGTACATCGACGACAGCACGAACACGCCGGCCCGGTAACGCGCCACCGGCACCCCCATGACGGCCGCCGCCACCTCGTGGTCGCGGATCGTGTTCATCGCCCGTCCCGGCCGGCCGCGCAGGACGCCGCGCGCGATCCACGCCGCCGGGACCAGCAGCGCGAGGCCGAGGAACCACAGCCGTTCCACCGCGCCCAGCGGCACGTTGAACAGCACCACCCCGGGGGAGTCGTCGAACCGGAACCCGGCGATCTCCAGCGGCGGGACGTCGCGTCCGTTGAAGCCGCCGGTGACGCTCTCGGCGTTGAACAGCACATGCTGGCCGATGAAGATCAGCGCGAGGGAGGCGATGCCGAGGTAGACGCCGCGCAGCCGTCCGGCGATGGGGCTGAACAGCCCGCCCGCGACGCCGGCGAGGACCACCGCGCCGACGAACGCCAGCGGCGTCGGCAGCCCGAGGCCCACCATGCCGTCCTCGGAGCCGGACGCCAGGTACACGTACCCGTAGGCGCCGACGGCGAGGAAGAACGCGTGCCCCATCGACAGCTGGCCGGTGGACCCGGTCAGCAGGTTCAGGCCGATCGCGCCGATCGCCGCGGACATCGCGAACAGGCCCGTCAGGAGCCAGAACGCGTCCAGATAGAAGGGCGGCAGGAGCAGGACCAGGATGCCCGCGGCGGTGAACCACCTCCGCCGCGGCCCGGAGAGGCGGAGGAAGGACGGACGCTCAGACACGCGACAGCTCCCTCGTCCCGAACAGCCCGGCGGGGCGGACCAGCAGCACGGCGAGCATCACCAGGAACGGCGCCACGCCGCCGATGCCGCGGCCCAGGAACGTCAGGTCGCCCTGGTAGCCGGTCACGAGCGACTCGGTGAGCCCGACGATGAGACCGCCGACCAGCGCCCCGGTCGTGGAGTCGAGCCCGCCGAGGATCGCGGCGGGGAACGCCTTCATCGCGGCGAACGAGGTGCCGCGGTCCAGCCCCGGTGTGGGGAACACCGTCAGGAACAGCGCCGCGACGGCCGCCAGCGCGCCCGCGATCGCCCACGCGGCCAGCGAGACCCGCGTCAGCCGGATGCCCATCAGCGACGCCGTCTCGCCGTCCTCGGCCGCCGCCCGCATCGCCACGCCCCACGACGTGAAGCGGAACGCCAGCAGGAATGCCGCGATGATGACCGCGGCGACGACGAACGCGGCGATGCGCGTCTGGGCGATGCCCACCCCGCCCACGTACACGACCCGGTTCTGCCACGGGTCGCCGAGCGAGAGGACCTGCGTGCCGATCCGCCGCGTCAGCTCCGTCGTCATCACGATGTCGACGCCGATCGTGACGATCGCTAGCACCGCGTGGTTCTCCACCCGCGCGCGCCGCAGCACCAGCACCTCGATCAGGACGCCCGCGGCCGCCGCCGCGGCGATGCCCGCGGCCAGGGCCGGCAGGAAGCCGATGTCGTCGTGCAGCACGGCCGTCACGAAGCCGCCGGCCAGCAGCAGCGACGCGTGCGCGAAGTTGACCACCTCGGTGGCCTTGAAGATGATCACGAAGCCGAGGGCGATGAGCGCGTACACCGCTCCCGCCGAGACCCCGTTGACCACCAGCTCGATGAACGTGCTCAAGGATTTCCTTCCGAGTCCGCGTGGGAGGGCGCCGCCGGGACGTGCGCGGCGCCGAGATAGGCGCGGATCACGGCCGGGTCGCGCTGCACCCGCGCCGGGTCGCCGCCCGCGATGCGCCTGCCGAAGTCCAGGACGGTGACCTCGTCGGCCAGCCGCATGACCATCCCCATGTCGTGCTCGACCAGCAGGATCGAGACCCCGAGGTCGGCGCGGGCGCGGGCGATGACCTCGGCCATCCGGCGCCGCTCACCGCCGTTCATCCCGGCGACCGGCTCGTCCAGGAGCAGCAGCCGGGGTTCCATCGCCAGCGCGCGGGCCAGCTCCACCCGCTTCTGGACGCCGTAGGGCAGCATCCCGACGGGTGCGCCGAGATGCTCGTCCACGCCCACGAACCGGGCGATGTCGCGTACCCGTGCCCGGTGCCGCGCGTCCTCGCGGCGCGCCCGCGGCGTCCGCAGGCCCGCGGACGCGAACCCGGCGCGGGTGAGGCGGTGCCGCCCCAGCATCAGGTTGTCCTCGGTGGACTGGTACCGCGACAGCGCGATGTTCTGGAACGTGCGGGCGACGCCCAGGGCCGCGATCCGGTGCGGGGCCAGCGAGGTCAGCTCCGCCCCGCCGAACCGGACGCTGCCCTCGCTCGCCCGGTACACGCCGGACAGGACGTTGAAGCACGTCGACTTCCCGGCACCGTTCGGCCCGATGATCGCGTGGACGCTGCCGGGCGCGACCGTGAAGCCGACGTCGTCCAGCGCCGTCAGCCCGGCGAACCGAACCGTGAGCCCACTGACCACCAGCTCGCTCGTATCGCTCACCCCGTCCACCTCTCCAGCGCCGGCGGCGGAACGTCCTTGCCGGGGTCGCCCTCCTCGTCGCCGGCGATCTCCTCGCCGACGCCGAGGTAGCGGCGCCTCACCTCGTCGCTTCCGGCCAGCTCGGCGGACGGGCCGTGCAGGGCGACCGCGCCGACCTCCATCACGTGCGCGTGCGACGACAGTTCCAGCGCCAGCGCGGCGTTCTGCTCGATCAGCAGGATCGCCGTGCCCTGCAGGTTGATCTCCCGGACGGTGTCGGCGATCCGCTCGGCCATCAGCGGCGCGAGGCCGAGCGTCGGCTCGTCCAGCAGCAGCATCGACGGGCACGCCATGAGGGCCCGCCCGATCGCGAGCATCTGCTGTTCCCCGCCCGACAGCAGCCCGGCCCGCTGCCGTGCCCGCTCCGTCAGCACCGGGAACAGCTCCAGCACCCGCCCGTGCGCCTTCGCGGCCTCCGACCGGCTGGGCGCGCCGAGCGCGCCCGCCCGCAGGTTCTCCTCGACGCTGAGCCGGCCGAACACCCGCCGCCCCTCGGGCACCTGCACCACCCCGGCCGCCACGACGGTGGCCGGATGCAGACCGATCAGCGACCGGTCGCCCAGCCGCACGGTGCCCGCGTCCACCGCGCCGCGGTGGAACGGGAGCGTCCCCGAGATCGCCCGGAGAAGCGTCGACTTGCCCGCCCCGTTCGCGCCGAGCACCGCCGTCACAGAGCCCGCCGGGACGTCCAGCGACACCCCGCGCAGGGCCCGCACGGCCCGGCCGTAGCTCACCGACAGATCACGGACCGCGAGGGTCCCGTTCGCCATGCACGCCTCCACAATCTCGTGTGGCTGGCACCCCAACACGGGCCGTCGACCTGCGTCCATGGGGCGCGGGCAAGACGTGGCGGGCGTCCAATCGAACGCCGTTCGGGTTGTGTGGCGAGCACAGTGGAGGGCCGCCCGGCGGGAGGATCCGGGCGGCGTTTCGCCCTCCTCGTTGTGCGCGGTGAGCGATTGTTCAGGGGCACTGCCGCTCACCCGGGACGGCGAGCGGGGCATGCGTCGACAATCCCGGGAGCCCGGTCCGCATGCGGAGCGGGCCGGCGCCTCGGCAGAGTGACCGGCTGCGGTCGTTCAGCAGGCTCTCAGGGAGTGGCCGAACCGAGGTGGCGTTCCACCGACTCGACCTTGGCGTCGAGGGCGCCCGTCACGCCGGGCCGGATGTCGGCCTTGACGACCAGGCCCACGCGCGGCGCACGCGCCGCGACGGCGTCGGTGGCGGCCTTCACCACGGCCATCACCTCGTCCCACTCGCCCTCGATCGTGGTGAACATCGCGTCGGTGCGGTTGGGCAGGCCGCTTTCGCGCACGACCCGGACCGCCTCCGCGACGAGTTCACCGACCTCCTCGCCCGCGCCGAGCGGGGTCACCGAGAACGCGACGAGCATCGTGCACCTCCCATGGTCAGGGCTGCAGGACCTGCCGTACCACGATCTCATCCAGGCGCCGCTCGACGATGGCGCCCACCGGCCAGTCGCGCACCAGGCACCGCAGCAGCGCCGCCTCGTGCTCGGCGAACGCCGGGTCGCAGCCCTGCTGCTCGAGGCTGGACCTGATCGCCAGCACGTAGTCGTCGCTCGTGAACCCCGGCACGTCCCTGACCATCGCGGTCGTCGTGGCGCGGTGGGAGTTGAGCCCGGCGAACGACCGGCCGCATCCGCAGCCGCCGTCCGGATCGTCTCGGTCGCGGGCGCACACCATCCCGATGTGGACCAGCTCTCCTTCGACGCACCAGTCGAAGTCGTTGTCGCGGAATCCCTGGCTGGAGTTGGTGGCGGTGAGCAGCTTCAAGGCCATACCCCCTCGGCGCGTCCGTGGACCAGCCCACCGTACGACGAGGGTCTGACGTAACGTCGGGACCATGAGCGAAGACAACGACGTCCTGCTCCACCGCGACGGGGCGTTCACCACGATCACGATGAACCGGCCGCGCCGCCGCAACGCGCTGTCCCGCACGTTCCTCCTCGCGTTGACCGACGCGTTCCGCGAGGCCGGCGGCAGCGACGCCCGCGGTGTGATCCTCGCCGCGAACGGCCCGGTCTTCTCCGCCGGCCACGACTTCGCCGACATGGCGGGGGCGTCCCACGCCGATGTCCGCGACCTTCTCCAGGTGTGCGCCGAGCTGATGCGGACGATCCAGTCCGTCCCGCAGGTGGTGGTCGCCCGGGTGCACGGTCTCGCCACCGCCGCCGGCTGCCAGCTCGTGGCGAGCTGCGACCTGGCCGTCGCCGCCGAGAGCGCCGGTTTCGCCGCGCCGGGCGGCAAGGGCGGCTGGTTCTGCCACACGCCGCTCGTGGCGATCGCCCACAACATCGGACGCAAGCGCGCCGCGGAGATGGCCCTCACGGGGGAGGTCTTCGACGCCGCCACCGCCGCCGACTGGGGCCTGATCAACTACGCGGTGCCCGACGACGAGCTGGACAAGGCCGCCCACGAGCTGCTGCTGCGCGCCACCCAGGGCAGCCCGCGCAGCAAGGCCCTCGGCAAGCAGGCCATGTACGCGCAGCTAGACCGTCCCGAGCAGGACGCCTACGCCTACGCGATCGAGGTGATGGCCGCCTCCAGCCAGACCCCCGAGGCCCAGGAGGGCATGACCGCCTTTCTGGAAAAGCGCCACCCCACCTGGCCCGCCTGACACCCCGCGATCGGTCCTGTGGGGCATTTCCAAGGAGCGGCGAGCCACCGACAGCGACCTCCCACCCCCAGTTGGTGAGGGGTGTGGGGGCGGAGCCCACATCATCGAGGATGGAGCGGCGAGCCGCCGACGACCTGCACGCTGACAAGAACCCGAGCCGACAAGGGGCGTGGGGGCGGAGCCCCCACATCGGGGGCCCGGGGGTCGCCCCCCGGATCAACACGACGAAGGACCCCCGGCCCGCGCTCTCCGCGGGCATGGTTCGCCCAGGTCCGTAGGGCGGGCGGGACTCGAACCCGCGACCGGGAGATTATGAGTCTCCTGCTCTGACCAGCTGAGCTACCGCCCCGAGGCGTCCCCCGGTGGACGGTGGGGGCGTTGCCGGGTGTCATCTTAGCGGCGGGGAATCCGGGGCTGCCACAGGAAAGCCGACGTGCCGTGTCGCCGCCGGGTCCTACTTCGGGTGGGGCGATGTCATACCTCGTACCGAGTGACGGGCGCGGGTACCCGTCGGTAGGGTCCGGCGTATGTCCAGACGCATCCTCGTCCTCGTTTCCGTGTTGCTGGCGCTGGTGTCGACCGGTGCTTGCAGCGGGGGCGGATCGGACGAGCCCGCCGGGAAGGCGGACTTCGACGCCGCGCAGACGCTGCGGCAGGCCGCGCAGGCGATGGGGAACCTGAAGAGCGTGGCGTTCACCGTGGAGTCGGAGGGGGAGACTCCCGTCGTCGTGAAGGGCGGCGACATGAAGCTGCTCCGCGGCGGTGACGCGGAGGGGACAATGACGGTCGAGCAGCAGGGCCAGAACATCGAGATGAAGGTCGTCGCGGTCGGGGAGAGCATTTACCTGGACGCGGGGACGGGCGGGTGGCGGAAGCTGCCGAAGGCGCTCGCGGCGAGCATGTACGACCCGTCGGCGGTGCTGGATCCGCAGCGGGGGATCGCGAAGTTGCTGACGGCGGCGACGTCGCCGGTGCCGCAGGCCGTGGAGAAGGTGGACGGGAAGGAGACCTACCGGGTCGGGGCGAAGCTTCCGAAGGCGCAGATCGCGGGCCTCATCCCGGGGATCAACGCGGATCTGGAGGGTCAGGTCTGGGTGAGCAGGGCCGATCACCGCCTGGTGAAGGTTCGCGGGGCGTTTCCCGAGGACAAGGGCGCTGTGGTGATCTCGTTCACCGAGTTCGACGCCCCTTATGAGATCAGCGCGCCGAAGTGAGGGGGCGTCGCCGGGTCGCGATCGGGGCCGGCGGCGCGGTGGTGCTGCTGGCCGCGCTGGACGCCTATGTCGTCACGACGATCCTGGTGCCGGTGGTCGAGGATCTCGATATCCCGGTCAACCGGCTGGAGCGGGTGACGCCTGTCCTGACGGGGTTCCTGCTGGGGTATGTGGCGGCGATGCCGCTGCTGGGGCAGTTGTCGGACCGGTTCGGGCGGCGGCCGCTGCTGCAGGCGTGCCTGGTGTTCTTCGCGGTGGGCTCGGCGGTCACGGCGGTGGCCGGTGGTGTGCCGCTGCTGACGGCGGGGCGGGTGGTGCAGGGCGTCGCGGGCGGTGCGCTGCTGCCGGTGACGATGGCGCTGGCGGGTGATCTGTGGGAGGAGCGGCAGCGGCCGGTGGTCTTGGGCGCGGTGGGTGCTGCGCAGGAGTTGGGCAGCGTGCTGGGGCCGCTGTACGGGGCGGGTGTCGCGGCGGTTCTGGAGTGGCGGGCGATCTTCTGGATCAATCTTCCGCTGGTGCTGGTGGCGATGGTCGCGGTTCAGTCCGCGGTGCCGGGCGGGCGCGGGGTGGGCCCGAGGCCCGGTGTGGACGTGGTGGGCGGGCTGCTGCTGGCGCTGGGGCTCGGGCTGCTGGTCGCCGGTGTCTACAATCCGGAGCCGCAGGAGTCGGCGCTGCCGCCGTGGGGTCCGCCGGTGCTGGTCGCGGGTGCGGCCGTCCTCGTGGTGTTCGTGTTCTGGGAGATCAAGGCGAGGACGCGGCTGCTGGATCTGTCGGGGGTGCGGCGGGGGCCGCTGCTGGCCACGCTGGGTGTGAGCCTGCTGTCGGGTGCGGCGCTGATGGTGACGCTCGTGGACGTCGTCCTGGTGGCGCAGACCGTCTTGGACAAGGATGCGACGGAGGGTGCTCTGCTGCTCACGAGGTTCCTCGTGGCGTTGCCGGTCGCTGCGGTGGCGGGGGGCGTGATCGCCAGGCGGTTCGGTGAGCGGTGGCCCATGGTGGTGGGCATGGCGGTGTCCGCCGTGGGTTATCTGCTGATCGCGGCGTGGCCGGCGGACCTGGCGAACGCCTCGTACGGGCCGCTGCCGAGGATGGACGTCGATCTCGTGGTGACCGGCCTCGGCCTCGGCCTGGTGATCGCGCCGGTGTCGTCGGCGGTGCTGAGGTTCGTCCCGGCGGGGCGGCATGGTGTCGCGTCGGCCGCGGTGGTGGTGGCGCGGATGATGGGGATGCTGCTCGGGATCTCCGCCCTGTCGGCGTGGGGGTTCTACCGTTTCCACGCGCTGACCGCCGATCTGCAGCCGCCGCTGCCGATCCTGCTGTCGGACGAGGAGTTCGAGCGGCAGATGGAGATCTACAACGCGGCCTTGCAGGACGCGCTGCGGACCGAGTACCAGGAGATCTTCTGGATCACCGCGGGGATGTGCGTCGTCGGCGCGCTCCTCGCGCTGGCCGCCGGCGGCCGGGGCCCGGACGAGGATCCGGACCATGGCCAAAATTGGTCACCAATCCGGCATACCGGGCGGGAACCGGGAAAGGATTCGGCCACAGGCCATGTGCCGATGAACGGACTCGGGAATATCCTGGGAAAAGATGGCTGAAGGCCTCTTGCCGGGAGGGCACTCCCCGGGGAGGTGACGCAGATGCGCAGGTCCGGTATCGGCCGGCGGGACACCCCGCTCACCAGGCTGCGCCGGCGGCTCGGCCTGGAGCACAGCGAGCTGCGGCGGCGGGTGGACCGCGTCCAGCGGGCGATCGCCCTCGCCCTGCTCGTGCTGCTTCTCGGTACCGCGCCGCCGCTGGCCGCCTGGGCCGCGGCCTGGTCCTACGAGGCCGGCGTCCGCGCCGAGGAGGCCGAGCGGGCGAACCGCCGCCAGGTCGTCGCCACGGTGACCGCGACCGGCGGAACCGGCTCGTCCGGCGACCGCTACATCCATGAGACCGTCCATGCCACCTGGCCGGGCGAGAACGGCGAGACCCGCGCCGGGACCCTGCCGAGCTGGAAGGACGTCAAGGTCGGGGCACAACGGAAGATCTGGGTCGACCGCGACGGGAACCCGGCGGTCCGGCCCCGCCCGCACAGCCGCACGGTGACCGACGCCGCCTACGCGGGGACGGCGGCCGTCCTCGGCAGCGCGCTGCCCGTCCTGGTGATGTACGTCTTCGTCCGCCGCCGCTGCGACCGGCACCGCGACCGCATGTGGGACGCGGACTGGGCCCGGATGGACGCCGACGCGGGCCACAACCCCCGCTCCTGACGCCCTCTCGGCGTCCGTCCGCTCGTCACCGGGGGAGGAGCGCGCGTGCCGTCTGGATCAGGGCGGCGTTGTCGGCGGCCGGGGCGCCGTCGGGGAGGGTGAGGGTGTCCTCCAGGCCGATGCGGACGTCGAGGTTCAGCCGGACGGCGAGGCGCAGGACGGGCCAGGTGCCTCCGTCCTCGCCGTGCAGGAGGGTCGGGCGGCCGTGCCGGGTGCCGAGGTCGTGCAGGAGCGCCTTGGCCGTGCCGGTCGCGGTCTCCGGGTCGGTGTCGGTGACCTCGGCGAGGACCCGCAGGACGTGGTGGGCGTGCGGCCAGCGTACGAAACGCTCGGCGGCGTCGGTGCCGGAGAAGACGCCCGCCTCGATGGCGACGCCGCGCTCGAAGAGGGCCTCGGCGACCAGTTCGGCGCCCGTCTCGTGGAAGTTCACCGACGCGTGGTCGGGCACGACCGTCCAGGAGCGGATCAGCGCGGCGCGCTCGACCGGGTCGGGCGCCGTCCACGCGCCCGTGGTCACTCCCACGCCGATCGACGGGGTGGACGCGCGGACGGCGGTGACGGCCGCGGCGACCCGGAAGGCGTCCAGGGTGTCGGCGCCCGTCTCGTCCTTCGGGTGCACGTGCGCGTCCTGCGCGCCGACGTCGGCGGCGGACCGGACCGCGGCGGCGATCTCCTCCGGTGAGACCGGCACGCCCTCGGTCCGGCTCCCGTTCGGGCAGACCTGGAGCATGGTGCGATCATCTCAGGTGCGGATCAGGGCGTGATGACGCAGGGGCCCCCGCCGCACACGTCCCGTACCGTCCCCGTCTTGAGGAAGATCGCCTTCTGCCTGCGGGCGTCGGCGTCGTTGCGGGGGTCGGAGTGCGGGTCGCGGCCCTCGGTCGGCGGGGTGTTGGTGAGCGGCGGGTGCGGGGAGCCGCTGTCCCACACGATCATCGCGGACCCGTCGTGGGACGGGCCGAACGTCGGGATGCCCCAGTAGGGGACCTTGTCGGGTTTGCGGCCGGGCGTGACGGCGGGGGCGTGGATCCGGGCGCCGATCGTGCGGGCCTGGACTTCCGCGGCCACGGGCGCGACCTGGTGGTCGCCGAACGCGACGTGCATCAGGACTCGGTGCTCCGGCGTCCCCGGCAGCGGATCGCCGGTCATGTGCTGGGCGTAGCCGTTGGCCTCGCCGCGGTCCCACAGCATCTGGATCAGCGCGATGCCGATCTGCTGGTCGAGCTTGTCGGGGTAGAACAGGTCGAGGATCTGCCCGTACTGGGGGAAGTCGGAGCTGCGGTTGAGCAGCGTGCTGTAGTTCATCGCGGGGACGCCGAGGACGGCGCGGCGGATGTCGGGGGACACGGCGGTGAGCGCGCCGCCCATGATGCCGCCCTGGCTGTTGCCGTCGAACGTCAGCTCGGCGTCCGGGTCGATCAGGGACGTGCCCGCGTCGTCCTGGAACGCCTTGTGCCCGGCGAAGCCGCGGGTCATGGCGCGTCCGAGGAAGGTGAAGTTCAGCAGGCCCTGCTGGGTGCGGTCCGCGACCGTCCGGAAGCGGGTGAGGTCGGCGAGCGCCGACACGACGTTCGGGACGTCCTCCTCGGACATGCCGATCCACCGGGTCGCGCAGAACACGAAGCCGTGCTCGGCCGCCATGGACTTGACGTTGCCGGCGTCGACCTCGTCCTCGCCGCCGAGCAGGCCGTGCCCGTAGAGGGCGGGACGCGCCGGTTCCGTGAACGCCGATCTCGGGATCTCGCACTGGAACGGCACGGCCTGCGAGTTGCCGGGCAGCCGCGCGGGCTTTCCGTCCCTGCCGCGGTGCAGCGACGACCCGGGCAGGCCGCCGTACTGGTCGAGGTAGCTCGGCGCCCAGACGATCCCCCGGACCTCGCGGGCGATCCTTTCGTCGACGTCGTCGGTCACCTGCGTCACGAAGAACGACGGGGAGCGGTCGCCGAGCTTCTTCAGTGCCTCGTCGCGCATGTGGAGCACGGGCCCGGCGAGGCTCTGCCGGCTCGCGACGGTGAAGTCCCACGCGAGGTACAGGCCGTCGCGGGCCACGCCGTGGCGTTCGAGGGCCGCGAGGACCTTCCGCGCGTCCCGCTGCCGCTCGTGGAGGGGATCGCCGGCGGGCAGCGCCGGCCCGAGAATCCTGGCGAACGCGTCGTTCGGCCCGATCGGGTTCCCGGACGCGTCGCGCAGGTTCCGGAGCGCGACGGCGTAGCGGTGGCCCTCGCGGAAGTTCCGGGCCGGACGGACGATCAGCGCCTTGCGGTCGCCGGGCGCGTTGGCGTCCAGTTCCGCCCAGTACGGCCAGCGTTCCCCGGTCGCGGTGTCCACGATGACGATGGGGGCGTCGTCGCGGAGCGAGGCGCCGATGTCGGTGACCGGCGCGGCGCCGGTGCGGGTCAGGTCGATGCCGGGGACGCGGCTGAGCAGCATCGACCCGGGGGAGAAGCCGTCCGCCCGGTTCCACTCGCCCGGCCTCACCGGGACGCCGAGCGCGTTCTTCAGCGTCGTGCGCATGTGGACGCGGCGGCCCGTCGGGGTCCCGGCGTCGGGCACCGTGTACCAGTCGTTCGGGAACGGCAGCAGGCACGCGGCCGGGTCGATGGGGTCGCAGCCGGGTTCGGTCTCGGCCGCGGCGGCCGTCCCCGCGGGCGGGACGGCCAGGAGCGCGAGGGCAGCGGCGAGCGCCGCGAAGGCCGAAAGAGTGCGCTGGGGGAGACGCAAGGTCCACCTCCGGAAGATCCACGGCGTTCAGCGAGATCTTGTTCTCAGCGGACGCCGAGGTCAATGGGCGTCCGAAGGTGGCCAGTCCGCTTTCCGGCCGAGGTGGGCCCGTAGGAACGCAGGACGACCGGGGCCCGCAGTGCGTCCTCGATCGTCTCCACCGGGCGGCCGAGCGGCGCGTAGACGGGACGCGCCGTGAACAGGCGGCGGGTGAGGCCGGCCTGACGGTCCAGGTCGGGCGGCCCCGTCTCCAGCCGCCCGACCCGCTCGCCGTCCATGTCGTAGGCCCGGCAGACACGCAGGTCCGGACGTGCCCCCGCTACGTCCAGATGCGTGACCGCCAGGCCGTCCACGCCGCCCGCCGCCTCCAGCGCGTAGCGGAGCGCGACGGCGTCGAGGTGACCGACGCGGAACGCACCCTGCCAGCGTCCCGTGCCGTTGTGCGGGTCGGGGAGGTCGGCCGTGAGCGCCGGGTCCTCGGTGACGAACGGGCCGGGGCCGTGGCGGGTCGCGTACGCGCGCAGGACCCCGAGCCGCGTCGCGGACTCGCCCGCCTCGGCCAGCAGCGCCTCGGCGTTGGCGAACGTGCTCGTCGACCAGGTCGTGTACGGATGGAAGCCGTGCCACTCGTCCAGCAGGACGCCCTGGGCGCCCTCGAACACCACGTTCCCGGTGCGGAGCAGGCCGTGGAGGTGGCCCGCGTCCACGATCCCGACCCGTTCGCCGAACGCGGTGAAGGCGTCGGCGCAGACGCCGGCGTCCGGGACGTCCTCGCCGTCCGGGAACGTGTCGCGGTACCAGTCGCGGACGGCGGCCAGCCTGCGCCGCAGCCGCGCCGGCGACAGGCAGTCGCCCACGCGCGGCGCGTCATCGTGCGCGAGGGCGTAGGACGCGGTCTCGCCGATGCCCATCCCGCATGACCCGTGCCGGGCCGCGCCGCGCGCCGACTCCCGCGCGCGGTTGGCGGCCCGGTGGTACGGCGTCGTCAGCGGCGCGTCCCGGTCGGCGGTCAGCCGGTCGAGCGCGTCGCGGACGCCGAGGGCCCGCAGGTGGTCGGCCTCGGCGGCGAGGGCGAGCGGGTCGACGAGCATGAACCGCGACAGGTGCGTCCGCACGCCCGGAGTGAACGTCCCCGAGCCGAACTGGGCGAAGGTGTGGTGCCGCCCATCGGCCGCGACGACGTTGTGCGCCGCCTGCGCGCCGCCGTTGAACCGCACGACCGCGGCCGCGGGGCCCGCCGAGCAGAGGTGGTCGACGACCGTGCCCTTGCCCGCGTCCCCGAAGCCGAGGTCGACGACGATCACGTGGCCCATCGGCTCAGAGCCGGGTCGTCCTGGACGGGCCGGAGGCGTCCAGGCCGGGCGGCGTGGACGACACCGCGGCCGGCGCGCGGGACGCGTCGAGCCGGGCGAGCGCCCGCGACACCGACGCGGCCGCGTCCGAGCCCGCCTCCGCCAGGTGCCCCAGGCCCTCGTCGAGGTCGATGGCGTCCTCGGCGAGCCCGACGGTCAGCGCGATCGTCTCGCAGACCGCGTCGAGGTCGTCCAGGTGGAGGACGTTCTGGCCGAGCAGCCCCCGCCAGAAGTCCTTCAGCTCGCGGCTGCCCGCGTGGTGGGCGCCCTCCGGGATGATGAAGTACACCTCGTACTTGCGCTGCAGCTCGCGGACGATCGTCTCGACCGGGACGTCCTCGTCCAGGTCGTCCCCGATGACCTTCGCGACCTCGCCGCGCTTGACCTTCGGGTAGGCCAGCTCGTCGCCGATCATGAAGAGGTAGCCGCGCCTGCCGCGCTTGTCGAAGCAGTCGATCGAGGTGTGCCGGGCCATGAAGTACATGGCCAGCTCGTACGACTCGCGCATCTGGCCGCCGCCCCCGCCTTCGAGCAGGATCTTGCCGAGGTCGTCGTCCATCCGGTTGTCGGCCTCGAACTGGCCGATCTGCAGCGGCGCCCGGTCGCAGGTCGCGTCGCCGACCGCGCCGAACAGGATGTGCGGGTGCTCCGCGTACCCCTTGCGCAGCAGCAGCCCGAGCAGCTCGGGGAGCTTGGTCTGCAGCGTCCGGGGGACGTGCCCCATCGAGCCGGTCACGTCGAACAGCACGCCGATCGCGAGCGACTCGGGGTGGTCGTCCGAGTCCCGGCTCTCCCGGGCGGTCACACCGCGCGGGTCGAGGTCGGGGTGGACGGTGGTGGCGCCGCCGTCGGAGTAGGCGAACGCGCTGGCGCCGGTGGACGCGCGGTAGCTCGCGCGCGCGGCGTAGACGTCGGTGGACCAGTTTCCGCTTCCCATGATCGTCTCCTTCGGTGTGGGAGGGGTCTCCCTGGGGTTCAGCGGGGGAGGGGCAGGTGGAACGGGCGGAAGCGCCGCGGGCCGTAGAGCCCGTCCAGCAGCTCGTCAAGCTCGGCCAGCAGACGCCAGGCGTCGGACGGGCGGCGGCTCTGCGCCGGCAGCAGGCAGCCGCGGGCGAACGAGCGCATCGCCCCGGGCGCCCGGTCGCCCATCAGGCCGGTCATGCACCGGGTGGCCATGAAGATGTCGGTGGCCGGGCTCGCCGGCCGCCGTCCCGGCACCTCGGGCGGGTACAGGTCCGCGTGGCGGTCCACCATCGCCGGCACGCGGCCGCTCGGATCGGTGGCCGCGTAGCAGCCGGGAACGGAGTAGCACCAGTCGACCAGGACCAGGCCGTGCTTCTCCGGGTGGATCATCACGTGGTCGGGGAGGACCGCGCCGTGCAGGACGCCCGCCCGGTGCGCGAAACCCAGGGCCACCAGCAGCCGCCGCCACATCCAGGCCGCGTCGCGCGGGTCGACGCCGCCGGGGAACGCCTTCCCGACCGTGGTCAGGGTGTGGAACCCGTCCAGCGCGGCGACCACGTTGACCCGCCGCTGCGTCCCGGTCGGCGCGTCCCGGTGCCGGAACGACTCGACCAGCCGCGGAACGTACGGCAGGAACCTCCCGTCGCCGTCCTTGGGGAGCTGGCGGAGCGCCACGGCCTCGCGTTCGAGCAGGTCGCCGTCGCGGGGGTCGCGCGGCATCTTCAGCAGCACCGCACGCCCGCCGTCGTCCGGGCGCGCCGGGTACAGCTCGGCGAGGTCGCCGCCGACCGGGTCGCCGCCGAGCCGGTAGGCGTGGCGGCGCGTGGTGATCAGGGTCGCGTCGTCCCGGTTGTAGGTGCGCCAGAGCTCGTTCAGCCTGATGAACGCGTCGCGGGTGCGCCCGCCGGTCGCGTCCGGGTGGACGAGCCGGGCCAGCCGCCGGTAGCGCCGCGCCGCCTCGGCGTCGTCGTCGCCGAACAGGTCCGCGGGGACGCGGGCCCGGCCGAGCCGGGCCAGCGCGTCGTCCAGGTCCGTTCCGCTCGTCTCCGCACCCTGTGAGGGGCCGACGCCCCACAGGCCCCGGTTCACTTCGCTCATCTGATCTCCTCCTCCCTGCTCGGCCGCAGCAGCGCCGGATGCAGGAGGCGGGCGTCGCCCGCCCGGTAGAGCCGGGGCCGGGGGCCGCCGCGCCTGCCGCCCCGGTCGGACGTCGCGCCGGTGCCCTCCACGAACCCGGGCACCGACAGGACCTTCCGGTGGAAGTTGCCCGCGTGCAGCTCTTCGCCCCACACCGCCTCGTAGACCGAGCGCAGCTCGGGGATGGTGAACTCGCCCCCGCAGAAGGCCGTGGCCAGCGGCGTGTACTCCAGCTTCCCGCGCGCCCGCTCCAGCCCGTCCGACAGGATCCGCGCGTGGTCGAACGCCAGGCGGCGGGTGGTGCCCGGACGCTGGTCGCCGGACTCGGTCAGGCCGAGCGCGTCCACCGGGACCCACGCCGCGTCGGCCGCGTCGCCGCCCGCCTCGGGGTCGGGCAGTTCCGGCGCGAACGCGAGGTGGGCGACGGAGATCACGCGCATGCGCGGGTCGCGGTCGGGGGAGCCGTACGTGCCGAGCTGCTCCAGGTGGACGCGTCCGAGCGCGCCGCCCTTGGCGCTGAGTCCGGTCTCCTCGGCGAGCTCCCGCACCGCCGCGTCGGGCAGGTCTTCGGCGCCGGTGCCCTGGAGCGGCCCGCCCGCCTGGACGAATCCGCCGGGCAGAGCCCACATCCCCTCGTACGGGGCGATCCCGCGCCGCACCAGCAGGACGTGCAGCGCGCCGTCGCGGATGGTGAGGGCGACCACGTCCACCGTCACGGCGACCGGGTCGTAGTCGCGCGGGTCGTAGTTCGCGAGGAACTCGCTCTCGTCGCGCCTCGGGTCCGGGGACATCCGCGCCCCTCCTGTTGATCTCGTCGTGAGTAAATCTCAAACTGAGTTCATCTCGTTATGAGGGTAACTTAACCCGTGCGGTGGCCGTTGTCCAGCCCGTCGCCCGGCCCGTTTTCCGGGACGCGAGACGAGGGCGCCGCCCCCGGGATGGGAGCGGCGCCCTCGGTGTTCGGCGGAAACCTACAAATCGGAAATCTCGGGAGACGGCCCCCTCAGCGGCGGTGCCGCCCGCCGCCGGGCGGCGGTTCCTGGTGCTCCCCGTCACGGGGCCGCCGGTCCTCGGGCGCGCCGGAGCCGTAGGGATCCGATCCGTACGGGTCGGATCCGTACTGGCCGTAGGGCTCGGAACCGTACGGGCCGGACGCGTACGGATCGGGGACACCCGGGTCGACGGCGTAGGGGTCGCCCGGCGAGGCGGACGGCTCGCGCCGGCCCGGCTCCCGGGCGAACTGGCCGCTCGCCTGCCGTCCCGTCGAGTACCGGCCCGTCGGGTAGGGGCTGTCCGGGCTCGCCGGCCCGGGGCGCATGTCGCCGGGCCACGATCCCGTCCCCGGCTGCCCCGGGGCCGGGTACTCGCCGACCGGCACTCCGCCGGGCGGGTACGGGGCGACCCCGGCGCCGCCGGGGGGAGGCGGGCCCGGGAAGGGACCGCCGCCCGGCGGCGGCGCGGCCAGCCGGGCGGCGACCGGGCGCTCGGGCGGCGGCTCGTCCAGCAGGAGCTTCATCTGGCTCTTCCGGCGCCCGTAGATCAGGTACAGCAGCAGGCCGGCGACCATCCAGATCCCGAAGTAGGCCCACGTCTGGACCTTCAGGTTCACCATCAGCCAGCCGACCGCGAACATCGTCACCAGGGCGGTGAGCGGCGCCAGCGGCACGCGGAACGGGCGGTGCAGGTCGGGCTGGGAGTGGCGCAGCGCCAGCACGGCCGCCGGGACGAACAGGAACGCGAACAGCGTCCCGATCACCACGAGCTGCTCCAGCGTGAGCACGTCGATCGTCTGCGACGTCACCACCGCCGCGCCGCCCGCCAGCAGCGTGGCGCGGGACGGCACCTTGTAGCGGCTCATGGAGGCCAGCGGCCGCGGCAGCAGCCCGTCGCGCGACATCGAGAAGATCACCCGGGTCAGGCTGATCAGCACGACGAGGATGACGGTCGTCAGGGCGAGCACCACGCCCACGTCGACGAGCTGGCCCATCGCGCCCGCGCCGACCGAGTCGAACGCCGCGGAGATCAGCAGTTTGTCCGGATCGAGCTTGGCGAAGCCGTCCATCCCGACCATGCCGACCAGCGCGACCGCCACGGCCGCGTACAGGACGACGGCGGTGAGCAGGGCCGTGATGATGCCGCGCGGCACCTTGCGGGGCGCGTCCTCGGTCTCCTCGGACGCGGTCGCGATGAGGTCGAATCCGATGTAGGCGAACGCGATGGCGGGGGCCGCCGCGAAGAGCCCCCAGATCCCGAACACCTCCGGGGTCCCGCCGCCGGCCGCGCCGAGGACCGCGTCCAGCACCGTCTGGTCGCGCTCGGGCGCCGGCCGGGCGGGCGGCAGGAACGGGGTGAGGTTGCCGGCGCCGAAGAACTTCAGCCCGGTGGCGATGACGAGCCCGATCACGATGACCTTGGCCATCACCATGAACCACAGCGTCTTCAGGCTCATCCGGCTGCCGGTGGCGAGCATCAGGACGACCAGCAGCAGGATGAGGAGGGCGAAGAGGTCGGGGCCCTTCTGCTGGCCGATCAGGTCGCCGAGCCACGGGGGGATCGGCACGTCGAAGCCGTTCAGCGCCTGCGTCGCGTACAGCGACCAGACCCGGGCCAGCACCGACGCGGCCAGCAGCAATTCCAACACCAGCGCCCAGCCGACGATCCACGCCCACACCTCGCCGAACGCGACATAGCTGAAGGAGTAGGCGCTGCCCGCCACCGGGATGATCGAGGACAGCTCGGCGTAGGCGAGCGCGACCAGCAGGCACACGCCCCCCGCGATGAGGAACGACACGAGCACGCCGGGCCCGGCGGTCGCGGCCGCCTGCTCACCGGCGATCTTGAAGATGCCGGAGCCGATCATGACGCCGAGGCCGAGCACGACGAGGTCGCGGGTCCGGTAGACCACGCGGAGCCGGTGCCGGCCGCCGTAGAGCCTTCCGGTCGCCCGCTCCACCGGCAGCCGCCGGAACATGTTGTTGCGCACGCGCATGTCCCAGGTCATAGGTTGTCTCCCCCCAGGCCGGGGGCCGGGGACTCTGAACCCGCGCCGCTGATCGCGAGATGATGGTGGTTTGCCGAAGTCACTTAGAATTCACCAGGTACGACCATAATCGCAACGTTTACCCGGGGATCGGTGCCAACGATCTGTTGGCGGATAATGCTAAACCGCCTGGTAGCCGCCCGGTGACGACGTGGCGCAGCCCCTTCCTCACGCTGGGCGAACACCGAATCAGTTTCGAATGGATCGTTCCGGCCGAATACGCCGGATTGCCAATAGAGAAAGCGCTTTACGATCTTTGATCGGGTGGCGCCGGACGAAGATCGATGACACGGTGGGGACGCCGCGTTCAACTGGAGGTCCGGTGCTGCGCTCCCCATCGCCCTCGAAGCCGCCCGCGTCCCGGGCACCGCGTCGCACGGCCCTCGTGGCCGCGCTCGCCACCGCCGCGTCCCTGACCGTCCCCGCCGCCGCGGTCGCGGCGCCCACGGCGCCCACCGCGCCGCCCGGACACCAGAGACCCCCGGCCAAGCAGCCCGTCGCGACCGGATACGGCGGCGCGGTGTCGACGGTCGACCCGGACGCCAGCCGGACCGCGCTGGAGGTCCTCAGGCGCGGCGGCAACGCGATGGACGCGGCCGTCGCGGCCGGGGCCACGCTCGGCGTCACCGAGCCGTACGTGGCGGCGATCGGCGGCGGAGGCTACATCACCTACTACGACGCGAGGAAGCGCCGCGTCCACGCCATCGACGGCCGCGAGATCGCGCCGAAGCGGATGCGGGAGGACTCCTTCATCGACCCCGCCACCGGCGAACCGCTCCCGTTCGACCAGGCCGTCACCAGCGGGCTCGGCGTCGGCGTGCCCGGCACGCTCGCGCAGTGGGACCTCGCCCTGCGCCGCTTCGGCACCCGCGACCTCGGCCGCCTGCTGCGCCCGGCGATCAGGGTCGCCGACCGGGGGTTCGTCGTCGACCGGGAGTTCCACGAACAGACCGCGCTGAACGCGGCGCGCTTCCGCGACATCGTCCCGACCCGGGAGCTGTTCCTGCCGGACGGGCGGGTCCCCGCCGTCGGGTCCGTCTTCCGCAACCCCGACCTCGCCGACACCTACCGTGAGCTCGCCAGGCACGGCACGGACCGGTTCTACGAGGGACGCCTCGGCAGGGAGATCGCGCGGACGGTCGCCGACCCGCCGGTGGACCCGGACGCGACCCGCGACGTCCGCCCCGGCCTGATGAGGCCCCGCGACCTGGCCGCCTACCGCGCCCTGGTGCGCGAGCCCACGCACGTCTCCTACCGGGGCATGGACGTGTACGGCATGCCGCCGTCGTCGTCCGGAGGCACGACGATCGGGGAGAGCCTCAACATCCTGGGCAACTTCCGGCTCGACGCGCGCGACCCGGCCGCGGCCCTGCACCACTACCTGGAGGCGACCAAGCTCGCCTACGCCGACCGCGGCCGCTACCTCGGCGACGCCGACAAGGTGGACGTGCCCGTGGACGAACTCCTGTCGCCCGGGTTCGCCCGCGAGCGCGCCTGCCTGATCGACCCGGACCGGGCCGCCGCGGCGCCCGTCGCCGCCGGTTCGCCCGACGGCGACTACCGGCCGTGCGTCCCCCCGGGCACCCGGACCCGGGCACTGGCGCCCGAGGGCCCGCAGACGACCCACCTCGTCGTCGCGGACAAGTGGGGCAACGTCGCGTCCTACACCCTGTCCATCGAGCAGTTCGGCGGCAGCGGCATCACCGTCCCCGGACGCGGGTTCCTGCTCAACAACCAGCTGACCGACTTCTCCTTCGAGCCGCCCGCGCCCGGCGAAGCGCCCGACCCGAACGTGCCCGGCCCGCACAAGCGTCCGCGCAGCAGCATGTCCCCGACGCTCGTGCTCAAGGACGGGCGCCCGAAGCTGGCCCTCGGCACGCCCGGCGGATCGACCATCATCACGACCGTCCTGCAGATCCTGATCAACCGCATCGACCTCGGCATGGACCTGCCCGCCGCGCTCAACGCCCCGCGCGCGACGCAGCGCAACACCCCGCGGGTGTTCGCCGAGCAGCCCTTCATCGACGCATACGGCGAGGACCTCGCCGCACGCGGACACCGTTTGCAGGTCTTCCCGGGCCCGCCCGCGGGCGTGATCGGCGCCGCCACGGGCCTGGAGATCCTGCGGCCCGGGCTGGTCCAGGCGGTGGCGGAGCCCACACGGCGGGGCGGCGGCAGCGCGCTCGTCGTCCGTCCGGTCCGGCGGTAGCCGGTGCCCGGAAAGGGAAGGAGTCGTGCCATGGCCCACTCTTACGTGCAGGTGACGACCACGACCGACTCCCGCGCCGAGGCGGCCGAGCTGGCCAAGGCCGCGGTCGCCGAGCGGCTCGCGGCGTGCGCCCAGCTGGTCGGCCCGATCGCCAGCACCTACTGGTGGGAGGACGAGATGGAGTCGGCGGAGGAGTGGATGGTGCTCTTCAAGACCTCCGCCGACCGCTTCGACGAGCTGGCCTCCCTGATCACCGAGGGACACTCCTACGACACCCCGGAGATCATCGCGACGCCGGTGGTCGCCGGCAGCATGGACTACCTCGCCTGGGTCGCCGAGCAGACCGAGCCGGACGAACGCGACGAGGCCATCGCCGACGACGACCAGGACTGAACAAGAGCACGTCCGACGACGAGCGGAACCGGCGATGAGCAGGGCCGATCGTGTGACGAGCGTCAAGTCGGGGTAAGTTTTCAGTTACCCCGGCCGGGGCGGTGTACCGGCCGCGGCGACGGAAGGCGGTACGACGTGCACGACGACCTGGGCGGGGAAAGCGCGGACCACGGGATCTTCGGGCCCGGCTCCGTGACCTGGCGCGTCATGGGCGAACCCGTGCTGATCATCGGCGGGATCAGGGCGCTGCTGCTGCAGGGCCTGCATCCCAGGTCGATGTGGGGCACCGCGCAGAACTCCGAGCTCATGGACCCGTCCGCGGCCTGGGCGCGGCTCAGCCGGACGGTCGAGTTCGTCCGCGTCCGCACCTACGGGACGGAGGCGGAGGTCGAGCGGGTGGGCCGCCGCGTCCGCAAGCTGCACTCCAAGCTGACCGGTCTCGACATGCGCACCGGTGAGACGTTCGCGGTCGACGACCCGGAGAACCTGCTCTGGGTCCACCTCGGCGAGGTCGACTCGTACCTGGACGTGGCGCGCCGCGCCGGTGTGCCGCTGACCGACGCCGACGCCGACGCCTTCGTGGACGAGCAGCGCCGCTCGGCCGCCGTCGTCGGGCTCGACCCCGCGGACGTGCCCGGCACGGTCGCGGAGATGAAGGAGTACTACGAGGAGATGCGGCGTCGCATCTGGGCGTGCCGGGAGGCCCGCGACGGAATGCGCCGCATGTTCAACCCGGCGGTCCCGCGCAGGATGCTGCCGCTGAAGCTCGCCGCCCCCGGCATCGGGACGCTGGTCGTGTCCACGCTGCCGCGCTGGGCCCGCCGCATGTACGGGCTGCCGGGGCTGCCCACGTCCGACCTGGCCGCCACGCTGACGCTCAAGGGCCTGTACCGCACCTCGCAGGTCGTCCCCGAGCGGTACCGCTACTCCCCGGACGCCCGGCGGGCCAGGAGCCTCACGCGCCAGCACGAGGCGGACCTGGCCACCTGGTCGATCGCGTCCTGACCGTCCGGGGCCTCACGGGTCACCCCGTCGGCGGCGCGTCCGGCGCGTCGTCGGCGCGCGCGCCGTGCCGGGGGAGCAGCAGCGCCGGGATGATCAGCACGGCGGTGAGGGCGAGCGCGACCCAGAACGTGGACCCGAACGCTTCCGCCAGCTGCGGCGCGACCTGTTCGCGGGCCCGTTCCGGGATCTGGCCCATGCCGCCGGTGCCGCCCGCGGCCGCCTGCGGGATCCGGTCGCCGATCTCGCGGGACAGGACGACGGCCAGCAGCGCCGTCCCGACCGACCCGCCGAGCTGGACGATGATGTTCAGGGTGCTGCTGGCCCGCGACACCACCGCGCGCCGCAGCGTCGTCAGCGCGGCCGACATCGTCGGCATCATCGTGCAGCCGAACCCGAGGCCCCGCACCCAGAGCGCGACGCCGAGCACCCAGTAGGACGTGTCCGCGTCCACGACGGCGAACGGGACGGTGCCGAGCACCAGCAGCGTGATGCCGACCGGGACGATCCGCCCGGCGCCGAACTTGTCGGTGATCACACCGGCGAGCGGCATCGCCATCGCGGCCCCGAGGCCCTGCGGCGCCAGCAGCAGGCCCGCCGCGAAGGCGCCCTCGCCGCGCCCGATCTGGTAGTAGAGCGGGATCAGCAGCATGGAGCCCATCAGCGCGATGCCGATGAAGAACACCGCCGCGGCCGCCGTCGCGAACGTCCTGTCGGTGAACAGCCGCACGTCGATCAGGGAGCGTTCCCGCAGCCGCAGGCTGTGCAGCGCGAACAGGCCCACCATGACCGCGCCGCCGGCCAGCCAGGCGATCGTGGCCGGTTCCCCGAACCCGCCGCTGCTGGACGCCGTCGACAGGCCGTAGATCAGCAGCACGAATCCGGGCGGCAGCAGGAGCAGGCCGCGCCAGTCGAGCGCCGAGGCGGTGTGCTCCCCGCGGCCGCGCGGCACTTTCCACCAGGCCAGCGCGAGGGCGAGCGCGCCGACCGGGAGGTTGACGAAGAAGATCCAGCGCCAGTCGACGTCCTCGATCAGCCAGCCGCCGAGCACCGGGCCGAGGACGGGTCCGAGCAGCATCGGGACGCCGATGATGCTCATGATCCGGCCCAGCCGGTGCGGCCCGGCCGCCATCGTCAGGATGGCCATGCCGGTCGGCATCAGCATGCCGCCGCCGAGGCCCTGCAGCACCCGGAAGACGATCAGGGACTCGATGTTCCAGGCGGCGCCGGACAGGCCCGAGCCGATGACGAACAGCACGATCGACGTCATCCACACGCGCCGCCCGCCGAACCGGTCGATGGCCCAGCCGGTGAGGGGGATGACGGTGGCCATGGCGAGCATGTAGCCGGTGATGACCCACTGGATCGTGGACAGGCCGGTGGAGAAGTCGCGCCCGAGCGTCTCCAGCGCCACGTTGATGATCGTGGTGTCCAGGATGGCCATCACGTTGCCCGACACGATCACCAGGCCGAGCAGGATGACCTGCCGGTCGAGCCGGCCGTCGCGGGAGGCGTCGCCGGGCGGCGCCACCTTGGTGGACGGGCCTTCGGTCATGGTCGCCCCCTTGCCCCGAGGTTCCGGTTGCCCCGTGTCCCCGCTCGTGGAGATCTGAAACGCCTTGAAGTTCAAGGTATTTGCAGTGCACCACGAAATATGTTGAACTTCAAGGTATGTCAGAGGACTCGCGCCCCGCCGACGCGTCGATCGACGCCGACCTGGAGACGATGCTCCAGCTCATGGGGCGGTTGTTCCGCGGCATGAAGGGACAGGGCGCCCACGGGGACGCCGGGGAACTCATCGGCAGGGTGAAGGCGGCCGGGCTCGGCCCCCGGCACGTGCCCGCGCTGATGGCGCTCGTCCTGAACGGACCGGCGCCCGTCGGGGTCCTCGCCCGGCAGATGGCGCTCAACCCCGCCACGGTCAGCCAACTGGTCGGCGAACTGCAGCGCGGCGGGTTCGTCGAGCGGCGCCCGGACGAGCGCGACCGCCGGCGCATGATCGTCAGCCTGGCCGAGGCGCACCGCGAGATGATCGAGCGGTTCGCCTGGCGGCGGCTCCGCCCCCTCCGAATGACCCTGGAGGCGCTCGGGCCCGACGAGCGGGCGCACTTCCTGCACGGCTGGCGGACCCTGGTCGACTGCATCGAGGCCACCGGCCCGCACGGCCCGGACGACGCGTTCGGCGGTCACGGCCCGCACATCCCGCACGACCCGCATGGCCCGGGGGACACGCGGACCGGCGCGTGAGCCCTCAGCCGCGGCGCATCAGCCGGCCCACGGCCGCCATCAGCTCGGTGGACATCGCCTCCCCCTTGCCCTCGTCGGCGCCCTCGGCCACGCAGTGCCGCACATGCCCGTCCAGCAGGCCGAGCGCCACCTTGTCCAGCGCGGCCTGGACGGCGCTGATCTGCGTGAGGATGTCGATGCAGTAGCGGTCCTCCTCGACCATCCGGTCGATGCCGCGCACCTGCCCCTCGATCCGGGCGAGCCGGGTCTGCAGCTGGTCCTTGGTGGCGGTGTACCCGCGGGTGGGGGTTTCGCTGGTCGCCATCTCCGTCCTCACAATCCTTCCGAGGGCGCACGCCCGGGTACCCCTGGGGGACATCCCCCTATGGGTACCCTATGCGCTCGCGCGCTCAGTCCAAGATCGAAGCGAGCGGCACGTGCGGGAGGCCGTGGGCGGCGGCGACGTGGTCGTAGACGAGGTCGCCCGCGTGGGTGTTGAGGCCGCGGGCGAGGGCGCCGTTGCTCTCCAAGGCCCGGCGCCAGCCCTTGTCGGCGATCTGGACGGCGTAGGGCAGCGTGACGCCGGTGAGGGCGTAGGTGGAGGTGTTGGGGACGGAACCGGGCATGTTCGCCACGCAGTAGAACGTCGAGTCGTGCACCCGGTAAGTGGGGTCGGCGTGCGTGGTGGGGCGGGAGTCCTCGAAGCAGCCGCCCTGGTCGATCGCGATGTCCACGAGGACCGAACCGGCCTTCATGCCCGCGACCAGCTCGCTGGAGATGAGCTTGGGCGCCTTGGCGCCGGGGATCAGCACCGCGCCGATGACCAGGTCGGCGGCGCGGGCCTCCTGCTCGACGGTGTAGGCGCTGGACACGAGGGTGCGGAGGCGGCCCTGGTAGATGGCGTCGATGTGGCGGAGGCGCTCGACGTCCACGTCCAGGACCGTCACGTCCGCGCCCATGCCGACGGCGATCTGCGCCGCGTTCAGGCCGGACACGCCGCCGCCGATGACGACGACCCTGGCCGGGGCGACGCCGGGGACACCGCCCGGCAGGACGCCGCGGCCGCCGTTGGAGGTCATCAGGTTGTACGCGCCGACCTGCGGGGCGAGCCGCCCGGCGACCTCGGACATGGGGGCCAGCAGCGGCAGGGAGCGGTCGGGCAGCTGGACGGTCTCGTACGCGATCGCGGTGACGCCGGCGGACAGGAGCGCCGCGGTGCACTCGCGGGACGCGGCCAGGTGCAGGTAGGTGAACAGGACCTGGCCGGCGCGCATCCGGTGGTACTCGGGCGCGACCGGCTCCTTGACCTTGAGGATCAGCTCCCCCTCGGCCCAGGCCTCGTCCGGACCGTCCACGATCTTCGCGCCGGCGGCGGCGTAGTCGTCGTCGGGGATCGCCGAGCCGAGGCCGGCACCCCGCTCGATGAACACCTCGTGGCCGTGGCGGGTGAACTCGTGCACTCCCGCCGGGGCGATGGCCACCCGGTACTCATGGTTCTTGACCTCGCGCGGGACGCCGATCTTCACGGGAGCTCCTCCGTCAACGCCGACGGGCTTATGCCTACAGCGTGCGGGTCGCGGCGCCCTTCCGGCCACGCTCATGATGTCAAGGCATCGGCCTTTTCGGCGACACTGTGTAAGAGGTGCCCGGTCAGGGGGTGCCCGGTAAGGGGTGCCCGGCTGCGGAGCGCGCTACGGCTTGCGGGCGATGCCCCCGTACATGAGGCGCTGCCCGACGGTCAGCTCGTCCGCGACGTCCCCGTCTGGCCGCCAGAGCGGCAGCGGGACGAGGCCGGGTTCGAGGAGTTCCAGGCCGTCGAAGTAGCGGGTGATCTCCTCGGGCGTGCGGAACCGTCCCGTGCCGAGCAGCCCCTGGTACTGCGCCTCGGCGTCCACCGCCTCCTGGCTGGACGCGCAGAAGGCCGTGACGAACAGGTGGCTGCCGGACGGCACCGCGTCCATCAGCGTCTCCACGATCCGCTGCGGGCCCTCGTCGTCGTGCAGGTGGTGCAGGATGCCGACCAGCATCACCGCGACGGGCTCATCGAAGTCGATCAGCTTGCGCACGTCCTCGTGCGCGAGGATCTCCTCCGGCTGCCGGATGTCGGCGGTGACGACCGTGGTGCTCGCGTTCTCGGCGAGCAGCGCCCGCCCGTGCGCGAGGACGATCGGGTCGTTGTCGACGTACACCACCCGCGCGCCGGGCGCGGTGGCCTGCGCGACCTGGTGGGTGTTCTGCACGGTCGGCAGACCGGAGCCGAGGTCGAGGAACTGGCGCAGGCCCGCCTCGCCGGCCAGGTACCGCACCCCGCGGCCGAGGATGTCGCGGTTGTAGGTGGCGACGTCGTAGATCTCCGGGATGATCTTGACGATCTCGGCCACGAAGGCGCGGTCGACCTCGAAGTTGTCCTTGCCCCTGAGCACCACGTCGTAGGTCCGGGCGATGCTCGGCTTGCTGGTGTCGATTCCCAGTGAAGCCCAGTCGTACTGCTCTTCGGCCATGCCGTGTCCGCCTCACGCCGCTGTTGAGTTCTCAGGTTCCGCCGCCTCCGAGAGATGGTAAACGGCTGACCGCTCCGCCGTCACGATAGTGGCGAATGTTCGTTGGAGCGATCCGAACTAGCGGCCCGCCGGGGGGAGCCACTCGTCGGCGATCGCGACCGTCAGCTGCTCCAGCAGCGGACCGGCCCGGCGGACGCGGCGCTCGGCGTCGGGCTCGATGTCGGCCAGCGCGTACGCCGCCTGGATGCGTGCCTTCCGGAGCTGCTCGCCGGTGAGGCCGCGCCGCCCGGCGACCGCGACGACGGGAGCGCCCGCGCGGGCCGCGGCGCGGGCCACGCCGATCGGCGCGGTGCCGCGCAGCGAGCGGGTGTCGAGCGAGCCCTCGCCGGTGACGACCAGGTGCGCGCCCCGCGCCTTCTCGGCGAAGCCCAGCAGGTCGAGCATCAGCGAGGCGCCGGGCTCGATCGTCGCGCCGAGGAAGGCGAGCGCGGCGAACCCGACGCCGCCCGCCGTCCCGGCGCCGGGCAGGTCGCGGGCCGCCGTGCGGGACGCCGCCTCCGCCAGGTCGGCCCAGCGGCGCAGGCCCGCGTCCAGCAGCCGGACCTCGTCGCGGCTCGCGCCGCGCCGCGGCCCGTCCACGGCGGCGGCGCCGGTGCGGCCGAGCAGCGGCCCCGCGGAGTCGCCCGCGGCCACCACCTCGATGCCCGACATGTCCGGCAGCCCGCGCAGGTCGAGGGCGTGCAGGGAACGCAGCGCCGCCCCGCCGGGCGGCAGGTCCTTGCCGAGCGCGTCGAGCAGCCGCCCGCCGAGCCCCTGCACCAGGCCCGCGCCGCCGTCGGTGCAGGCGCCGCCGCCGAGGCCGAGGACGATCCGGCGGGCACCGAGCCGCACCGCGTGCGCGATCAGCTGCCCCGTCCCGAGGCTGGAGGCGACGAGCGGGCGGGGCTTGCCGCCGGGCAGCCGGCGCAGGCCGGACGCCTCGGCGAGCTCCACCACCGCGCTGCGGCCGTTCACCGCCAGCCGCGCGGTGACGGGACGGCCCGTCGGCCCGCACACCTCGACCTCGACCCGGCGCCATCCGGCCGCCACCGCGGCGTCGACGGTGCCCTCCCCGCCGTCGGCCACCGGCAGCTCCACCAGCCGGACGCCGGGACGGGCGCGGCGCAGCCCGGCCGCGAGGTGCCGTGCCGCCTGCGCCGCGGTCAGCGCTCCCGGGAACCTGTCAGGCGCCAGCAGGACATGACCTCGCGGAGACGGGTGGGAGGGAGAGTCCGCGGACACCACAGCCACGCCTTTCACGCCGGAGGGTAAGGCCCTACCTTCTGCTTACGCCATGGCGGCACTTTTTAACACCCGCACGCGTGTCCGAAACTTTCAAATGCGGCGACATCCGGGCGCGCCGGCGGCGCGCGGTGGCGGTCAGCGCACGCCCAGCCACTGCTCGATGGGGTTGATCAGGAAGAAGATCAGGAACAGCGCCACCACGGGCCACAGCCAGATCGACACCTCGCGCCACTTGCCCCGGGCCAGCTTGATCAGCGCGTAGCTCACCATCCCGGCGCCGATCCCGATCGTGATCGAGAAGGTGAACGGCATCAGTACGATGGTCAGGAACGCCGGGATGGTGATGTCCAGGTCGCTCCAGTTCACCTTGGCGACCTGCGTCATCATCAGCGCGCCGACGACGACCAGCGCGGGCGCGGCGGCCTGCGCGGGCACCGTCGCGGCGAGCGGGGTGAGGAACAGCGTGACGGCGAACAGCGCGCCGGTGGCGATGTTGGCCAGCCCCGTCCGGGCGCCCTCGCCGACGCCGGCCGCCGACTCCACGAACACCGTGTTGGCGGACGAGCTGGTCACGCCGCCGAACGCGGCCGACAGCCCGTCCACCGACAGGATCCGGCCGAGCCCCGGCACCTGGCCCTTCTCGTTCAGCAGGCCCGCCTCGTCGCTGACCCCGAGGATCGTGCCCATCGCGTCGAAGAACCCCGACAGCACCAGCGTGAACAGCACGACCAGCGCGGTGATGACTCCCGCCTCGGCGAAGCCGCCGACCAGGTCGAACTCCCCGAACAACCCGAAATCGGGCACTCCGAACAGGCTTTCGGGCATGTTCGGGGTGACCACGCCCCAGCCGCCCTCCGCCACGGCGCCGGCCTCCTGGATGATCACGGCACCGATCGTCCCGGCGATGATGCTGATCAGGATCGCGCCGGGCAGCCGCCGCACGTACAGCACGATCATCAGCAGGAGGGTGAGCCCGAACACCACCGTCGGCCAGGTCTCCAGCCGGCCGCCGGTGCCGAGCGACAGCGGCGGGCTCGTGGCGCTGGAGGTGACGAAGCCGGCGTCGTACAGGCCGACCAGCGTGATGAAAAGGCCGATGCCGACCGCGATCGCGTGCTTGAGCGCCAGCGGGATCGAGTTCATGATCCGCTCGCGGATCCCGGTGAGCGCCAGCACCACGATGACCGCGCCCTCGATCACCACGAGGCCCATCGCCTGCGGCCAGGTCATCACCGGGGCCGCCTGGAACGCCACGACCGCGTTGATGCCGAGGCCCGCGGCGAGCGCGAGCGGCACGTTCCCGACCAGGCCCATGATCACCGTGGCGATCGCCGCCGACAGCGCCGTCATCGTCGTCAGCTGCGGGATCGACAGCGTCGCCCCGGTGACGTCCTCCGCGCCGCCGAGGATGATCGGGTTCAGCAGGATGATGTAGGCCATCGCGAAGAACGTGGTGACGCCGCCGCGCAGTTCGCGGGACACGGTCGTCCCGCGCCCGGTGAGGTCGAACAGCCGCTCCAGCGGCCCGCGCCCGCCCGCCGGCGGCGAATCGTCGGTCCTGGCGGCGTTGGTCTCGGACATGACGGGCGCTCCGCTTTCAGCAGCATGGTCTCGGAAACGGCGTGGACAGGTTAACGGTCCGGGTCCCGGGCGTCCCGCACCGGCACCGTCGGGCGGCGGGTATCGGCACGTGATTCCCGGCTTCCGCAGCGTGACGGCGGTGAGGGGTCCGCTATAGCCTGCCCTGGTGCGAATGCGAGACTCGGCCGAGACGGACGGCCTCGACTCCTATGCGCGGCTGCTGGCATCGGTCCCGGAGGGGACGCGCTCGTCGTTCCGCGCCCGGATGCTCGGGCCGCTGGAGGAGTACGACAGCAGCAGGCAGGCCGAGCTCCTGCACACGCTGGAGGTCTTCCTCGCCTGCTCGGGGTCCTGGAGCCGCAGCGCGACACGGCTGCACGTCCATGTGAACACACTTCGGTACCGAATCCGCCGAATAGAGGACCTGACCGGCCGGGACCTCGGCACACTTGAGGACCGGGTCGACTTCTTCCTCGCCCTGCGCGCGACGCAGCCGGCGAGCACCCTTTAGCGGGAAACACCCTTAGCGGGCACGAACTTGTAGGCGGTGGTCACACGATGGATCGGGAGACACTGGGGCAGCGCATCCGCGCCCTGCGGATCCGGCAGGGCGTGAGCCAGGCGCAGCTCGCCTTCCCCGAGCTGTCCGACAGCTACATCTCGCTGATCGAGAGCGACAAGCGCGTGCCCGCCCCGAGCGTGGTCGAGCTGCTCGCGGCGAAGCTGAACTGCTCGGCGACCTACCTCGTCAGCGGCGTCAGCGAGGACGTCGTGGACGAGCTGCGCGTCACGCTCGACTACGCCGAGATCGCGCTGAGCAACGGCGCGGCGGCCGAGGCGCGGGCCCGGTTCGCCGAGGTGCTCGCCAGCGCCGACGCGGTCGCGCTGCCGGAGATGCTGCACCAGGCGCGCTGGGGCCACGCCCTCGCGCTGGAGGCCGCGGGCGAACTGGAGGAGGCGATCGCCGGGCTGTCGGAGCTGACCGGGCAGGCGTCCGCCGAGACCGACCTCGACCACTGGGCGAGGGTCCACGTCGCGCTGAGCCGCTGCCTGCGCGAGCGCGGCGACATCAGCGCCGGCGTGCACGCCGCCGAGAACGCGCTGCGGCACCTCATCGCGACCGGCGCCGACTCCACCGACGCCGCCGTGCACCTCGGCGCGGCGCTGCTCGCCGCGTTCATCGAGCGCGGCGACCTCGTCCGGGCCCGCCAGCTCGCCGCCCAGCTCGTCGAGCGGGCCGAGCGGATCGGCAGCTCCCGCGCCCGGATGGTCGCCTACTGGGAGGCCGCCTACGTCGCCGAGATCCGCGGCGAGTACGAGGACGGCGTCGCCCTCGCCGAGCGGGCGCTGATGCTGGCCGTCGACGGCGAGGACCCCCGCAACCTCAACCGGCTCCGCGTCAGCTACGCCGGGCTGCTGCTGCGCGCCCGGCCCGACCAGGCCGCCCGCGCCCGCGAGCTGCTCACCCGGGTCCGCGGCGAGATCAACGCCAGCTCCTCCGGGGAGATCGACGTCGCCTGGTGCCTGACCGAGCTGGCCCGCGCCGAGACCGTGCTCGGCCGTCCCGCCGAGGCGGTGCGGCTCGCCGAGGAGGCCCTCGACCTGCTGGGGGACGCGCCGCGCCGCGCCACCGCCGGTGCGCTGACCGTGCTCGGCGAGGCGTCGGTGAGGCTCGGCCGCCGCGACCGCGCCGTCGAGGTGCTGACCCGGGCCGCCACCTGCCTGGAGGAGATGGAGTCCTCCCGGGAGGCCGCGCAGGCCTGGTTCGACCTCGCCGAGGTGCTGGCCGAGACGGGCACCGCCGAGGAGCCCCGGATGGCCGCCTACCGCCGCGCCCTCACCTGCGTCGGGGTGTAGGCGAACCATCCCGGGCGCTCTCGCGTCATGAATGGTGCTGCGGTCGCCTGAGATGGGGGAGTTTCGGTGTTCGGTGTCGTGAGGCCGTGCCGGCATGTCCTGTGCGGGAACCTGTTCGGCGACTGGCTGGCGCACCTGTGCGGCCTGTGCCTGACGCTGCGGGCCGAGCACGGCCAGGCGGCGCGGCTGGTCACCAACTATGACGGGCTCCTGGTGTCGGTGCTGGCGGAGGCCCAGGCGCCGGCGCTGTCCCCGCGCCGCAAGGCCGGCCCGTGCGCGCTGCGCGGCATGATGACCGCCGAGGTCGTGACGGCGAAGGCGCAGGGGGCGAGGCTCGCCGCCGCCGCGTCGCTGCTCCTCGCGGCGGGCAAGGCCCGCGACCACGTGGCGGACGGCGACGGGCCGTACTCCCGGCGCCTCGTCGCCGCCGCGGCGGGACGGATGGCCGGCCGCTGGGACGCCGCCGGCGAGCGCACCGGGGCCGCGGTCGGCTTCGACCCGTCCGTCCTGCGCGAGGCCGTCGCCCGCCAGCCCGCCCTGGAGGCGGCCACGGGCCTCGGCCTCCTCGACCTGACCGAGCCCACCGAGACCGCCGTCGCCGCCGTGTTCGCGCACACGGCCGTTCTCGCCGCCAAGGAGGGCAACGCGGAGACCCTCGCGGAGGCGGGCCGCTACTTCGGGCGCCTCGCACACCTCATCGACGCCGTCGAGGACCTCGCCGACGACACCGCGTCGGGCGCGTACAATCCGCTCCTCGCCACCGGCACCACCCCCGGCGAGGCCCGCCGGTACGCCGACGACGCGCTGCAGGGGCTCCGGCTCGCTCTCGCCGACCTGGAGCTGGAGAGGCCGCAGCTCGTCCGGGCGCTGCTGGACCGCGAGGTGCGCCGCTCGGTCGACCGCGTCTTCGCCGCCCCTCCGAAGGGATCGAAGCACGGGCCGCGGCGTCCGCGTCCCGGGTGGCCGGTCCCGTGCCTCACCGGGTCGATCGTCTGCGTGACCTGCGGGGTGTTCCAGCCCGAGTGGAGCGATCACCACGGCGAGTCGTGCGGGGACCGCTGCTGGTGCTCCCGGCACGGCGACTGCGGCGACGGAGGCTGCTGCGGTGACTGTGACTGCTGTTGCCACTGCGGCGACTGTGGCTGCTGCTGCTGTGACTGCAGCTGAAACGCGCGTGTCCGTGATGGCCCGCGAAACCCGGGGTGTGCCACCATCCCGGCCTCAGTAGGGTGGGGGACGCTCCTTCGATCCACTAGAGAACCCGGCCACCCATGAAACTCCGCACGCTTCGCCGGCCCCTGCGCGGTCTCGGGCTCGTCGCCGTCCTCGCCGCGATGCTCGCCGTCGCCACGGCCCCGCCCGCGCTGGCCCATCCTCAGCTGGTCGGCAGCACTCCCGCGAAGGGCGCGTCGGCGGAATCGGTCACCGAGGTGAAGCTGGTCTTCAGCGACGAGGTCAGGGTCGCGAAGGTCATCGTCAGGGACGGCACCGGAAGGACGTTCCAGGCGGGCGCCGCCGAACGCTCGGGGACGACGGTCACGCAGAAGCTGTCGGGCGCGCTGCCCGCCGGGTCGTACACGGTGGCCTACCGGGTCGTCGGCGAGGACGGGCATCCCATCGAGAACGACGACGTGACGTTCACGGCGACCGGCGCCGCCGGGGCGCCGGCCGACGCCGCCGACGCCGGCGGGCAGCCGCCCAAGGCGGATCCAGAGCAGGCCGCGCCGCAGGAGGAGGAGTCCGGTTCCGGCGCGGCGCTGTGGATGCTGATCATCGCCGGGCTGGTGGTCGGCATCGGCATCGGCGTCGCGATCGTTTTCCGGGCCCAGCGCAAGTACCAGGCGGACACCGGACGTGAATAAGGAGAGCCTCGGCGTCTGGCGGGCCGCCGTCATCGCGGCCGCCGCGGCCGCCGCCGCCCTGGTGGCCGGGCTCGTGCTCGGCGGCTCGGTCACCGAGAAGGTGATCCCCGGCCTCGGGGACGCGGGCGCCCTCACCCGGTGGGGCCTGCCCGTCTCCCGGGCGGCGATGGACCTGCTGTCCGCGCTGACCGTCGGCGCCCTGCTGGCCGCCGCCGCGTTCCTGCCGGTCGAGGGCGGGCGCGGCCACGGCAGGCCCGCCAAGGACGCGGGAGCCCGGCTCTCCAAGGACGCGGTCGGCTACCTGCTCGCCGCGTCGTGGCTCGCCGCCGCCTGGGCCGCCGCCGCTGCGGCCACCCTCGTGTTCACCGTCGCGGACGTGCTCGGCCAGCCGGTGGAGCAGGTCCTCACCGGCAGCGAGCTGAGCAGCTATGTCGGCTCGCTGCCGCAGGGCACCGCCCTCATGATCGTGGTGCTGCTGGCCGTGGTCGTGGCGCTGCTGGCCCGCACCACCACCACGCCCGCGGCCGCGTTCGGGCTGCTCGCGATGGCCGGGATCGCGCTGCTGCCGGCGCCGCTCACCGGGCACTCGGCCTCGGCCGCCAACCACACCGTCGCGACGACCGGCGTGGCCCTGCACGTCGCCGCGGTCGCGCCCTGGGTCGGCGGCCTCGCCATCGTCGCCGTGCACGCCCTGCTGCGCCGCGACCGGCTGCCGCTCATGGCGGACCGGTTCAGCCGCATGGCGCTGTGGTGCTTCATCACCGTCGGCGTCAGCGGCCTGGTGAACGTGATCGCCCGCCTCCCCGATCCGGTGGAGCTGGTCGAGACCAACTACGGCAGGCTCGCCCTAGGCAAGATCGTCGCGTTCTGCGTGCTCGGCTGGTTCGGCTGGTGGCACCGGACCCGCACCCTGCCCGCCCTCGCCGACCGCAAGCCGTGGTCGTTCACCCGGTTCGCGTCCGTCGAGGCCGCCGTGATGGCCGCCACCATGGGCCTCGCCGTCGCGCTGGCCCGCACCGCGCCGCCCCCGCCGGCCGCGCCGGAGAGCGCGATCAAGTCGCTGCTCGGCTACGACATGCCCCCCGAGGTCACCCCCGCGCGGCTGGCGACGCTGTGGCAGTTCGACCTCTTCTTCGCCGTGCTGGTCATCGTGCTCGGCGGCCTCTACCTCGCCGCCGTCCACCGGCTGCGCGCGCGGGGGGACGCCTGGCCGGCGATGCGCACCGCGTCCTGGTTCTTCGGCCTGCTGAGCATCGTGGCCGTCACCCAGACCGGCGTCGCCAAGTACGCGCCGATCCTGTTCAGCGTGCACATGGCGCAGCACATGGTGCTGAACATGCTGACGCCGATCTTCCTGGTCGTCGGCGCGCCGGTGACGCTGGCGCTGCGCGCCCTCAAGCCCGCCCGGATCCGCGGCGACCGCGGCCCCCGCGAATGGCTGACGGCGATGATGCACAGCCGGTACCTCGCGGTCATCGCGCATCCCGCGGTCGCGACGGTCATCTTCGTGGCGAGCACGTTCACGCTGTACTTCACGCCGCTGTTCGAGGCCGCGATGCGCAACCACCTCGGTCACATCGCGATGATGGTGCACTTCCTCGCCGCCGGGTTCCTGTTCTTCTGGGTGCTGCTCGGCGTCGACCCCGCGCCGAAGAAGCTGCCCTACCCCGGGCGCCTGCTCCTGCTGTTCGTCACGATGCCGTTCCACGCGTTCTTCGGGATCGCCCTGATGAACATGAGCCAGGCGCTCGCCCGCGGCTGGTACGCCTCCGTCGACCCGCCGTGGGGCACCACGATCCTGCACGACCAGCACACCGGCGGCGCGATCGCGTGGGCCTTCGGTGAGATCCCGACGTTCATCGTCCTGATCGTCCTGGCGTTCCAGTGGTTCTTCGATGACCAGCGGCAGGCGCGCCGGCTGGACCGCAAGGCCGACCGGGCCGCGGGGCCCGGCGGCCGTCCCGAAGACGACGAGCTGGCCGCCTACAACGCCCGCCTGGCCAAACTCGCCGAGCGCGACAGGGCGGCGGCCGAAGAACAGGGCGAACCCAGGTGACCCCGGCTCCCTCTCGCGGGGGAGGGGACGGGCGGACCGGTCTGCCAGGATCGGAAGCGTGATGCGCGTGCTGCGTCCGTTGATCGACCGGACGACCTGGCGGCGCTGGTCCCACCTGGTGGTGGGCGGCGCGCTGCTGATGCCGTACTGGTTCCTCGGCATCACCCTCGTCCCGACGGTGATCGGCAACGTCGCGGTCATGTTCGTGGTGTCGCTGCTCGTCCTGCCGGCGGCGGCGACGTTCGTGACCGGGCTCGTGCCGACGGTGCGGCTGCTGGAGGGCGCCCTCGCCAAGGAACTGCTCAGGGGGCCGGCCGCCGTGCTCGTGCCCGGGGCGGCGCGGTCGTGGGAGAGCCGGATCCGGGCCGGTGCGTGGTTCAGCCTGCACCTGGCGGTGGGCGTGGTGATCAGCGGGCTGAGCCTGGCGGTGCCGCCGTTCGCGTTCGTGATGATCGCCGCGCCGGTGGTGAGCTGGGACGCCCAGTTCCTGGAGTCGGTGGGGTTGCACGACACCTGGCACCAGTGGCCCGCGCCGCCGATCGGGCTGGCGGCGCTGGCGGCGCTGCTCGCGTTGATCGTGGGCGCGGGCACGCTGCTGTCCCGGCTGGCGCCGTGGCTGCTCGGGCCGTCCGCCGCCGAGCGGCTCGCCGACATGGAGGCCAGGGCCGTCAAGCTGGCCGAACGCAACCGGCTGGCCAGGGAACTGCACGACTCGGTGGGGCACGCGCTGAGCGTGGTGACGCTGCAGGCCGGGGCGGCGGGACGGGTGCTCGACAGCGACCCGGCGTTCGCCCGGGAGGCGCTCGGCGCGATCGAGGACTCGGCCCGCGCGGCGCTGGAGGACCTCGACCATGTTCTGGGGCTGCTGCGTGAGGACCAGTCCCGTCCCGCGCCGCAGGCCACACTGAAGGATCTCGGGCGGCTGCTGGAGCAGACGAGGATCGCCGGGGTGAGGCTCGACGCGGAGGTCGGCCCCGAGGTGGAGCGGATCCCGGCCGCGGTGTCGCGCGAGACGTACCGGATCGTCCAGGAGGGGCTGACGAACGCGCTGCGGCACGCCGGGAAGGTACCGGTGCGGCTCCGGCTCGGGGTCGAGGGGGAGAGGCTGGAGATGGAGATGAGCAACCCGCTCGGCGCGCCGCGCGGCGACGGCGCCGACCACGGCGGCGGGCGCGGCCTCGGCGGCGTCCGCGAACGCGTCACCGTGCTGCGCGGGGAGATGACCGCCGGGCCGGACGGGGACCTCTGGCGCTTCCACGTCTCACTGCCGCTAAGGTCCGGAACATGACGATCAAGGTTCTGCTGGTCGACGACGAGCGGCTGATCCGGGCGGGTCTCGCGGCCATCATCGACGCCGAGGACGACCTGACCGTGGTCGGCGAGGCCTCCGACGGGTCGGAGGTGCCGGGCGAGGTGAACCGGCTGCGTCCCGACGTGATCCTGATGGACGTGCGGATGCCCCGGCTCGACGGCATCCAGGCGACCCGCCACATCCTGGAGACCGTGCCGAAGCCGCCCCGGATCATCGTCGTCACCACGTTCGAGAACGACGAGTACGTCTACGACGCGCTGAAGGCGGGCGCGAGCGGCTTCCTGCTCAAGCGGACGCGGCCGGAGGAGATCCTGCAGGCGATCCGGATGGTCGCGCACGGCGACAGCCTGCTGTTCCCGGCGGCGATCCGGGAGCTGGCCGCGCTGCACGGCACGTCCGGCGGCGGCGCGGAGGGGGCGCGCTGGCATGACCAGCTCACCGAGCGGGAAGGGGACGTCCTGCGGCTGATGGCCAAGGGACGCTCGAACGCCGAGATCGCCGGGGAGCTGTTCGTGAGCCCGCAGACGGTGAAGACGCACGTGGGGAACATCCTGGCCAAGCTCCAGGCCCGCGACCGCACCCAGGCGGTGATCCTCGCATACGAGACGGCCTTCATCAGGCCGGGCTAGACCGGCCCTTACGCCTGATTTACCTGCAAGTAGCTACAAAAGAGTCAGAAGGTAAGAAGGCCGACGATCGGGGGATCATGGACGCCGCGACCCTGTCCGAACTGCGCAAGCCGAGGACCTACCCTGCGGTGTCGGTGCTGATGCCGACGCACCGGTCCCTGCCGGAGAACCGGCAGGACCGGATCCGGCTGCGCAACCTGCTGGCGGAGGTGCGGCGGCGGCTGCACGACGACGCCCGGGTGGCGCCCGACGCCGCCGACCACGTCGTCCGCGGCCTGGAACGCGCCGCGGCCGAGGTCGACCTGCGGCACGCCTCCGACGGGCTGGTGCTGTTCGCGGCGCCCGACGGGGAACACCACGCGTTCACGATCGGCCAGCCCGTGGACGAGCGGGTGGTCGTCGACACCGGCTTCGCCACCCGCGACCTCGTCGCCGACTTCACGCGCGCCCCCCGCTACTGGCTGCTGTCCCTGTCGGACCAGCGGACGCGGCTGTGGAGCGGCCACGACGGGGACCTGTCCGAGCACATCGGCGGCGGCTTCCCCGTCGTGCCGGAGCCGATCGACGAGGCGGGCTCCGGGAAGCAGTCGCGGCGCGCCGCGCAGGGCGGTGACGGGGCGCGGCACCGGCAGGCCGTCCGGGACGTGGCGAGCGCCGTCGACCGGATCCTCGCGCGGGACCGCCGTCCCCTGATCGTCGCCGGCGTCACCCGGCACCAGGCGCTGTTCGACGAGGTGGCGGGTCCCCACACGGTCGTGGCGGGACGCGTCGACGGCAGTTTCGAGGGCGCCGCGCCCAGCACGCTCGCCGAGGCGGCGCGTCCGGCGCTCGCCGCCTACGAGGATCTCCGCGAGGTGGGCGTGCTGTCCGAACTGGAGGCCGCGCGCAGCATCCAGCGGTACGCGGGCGGCCTCTGCGAGGTCACGCGGCTGGTCGAGGAGGGGCGCGGCGAGCACCTGGTCGTCGAGCGCGGCTACTACGCGCCCGCGGTGAAGTCCCGCGGCGAACTCGTCCCGGTGGACGGCATGCCCGGCGTCCTGAAGGGCGCGGACGTCGTCGACGACGTCGTCGACGACGTCATCGAGACGACGCTGGAGTACGGCGGCGAGGTCACGTTCGTCTCGGACGGCTTCCTGGTCGACCACGGCCGCATCGCCCTTGTGACCCGCTACTGAGCCTCCGGGTCAGCCCCGGGTGAGCCATTCGGTCGTGACGTCGCCGAGGACCGAGCGGACGGCGAGGACGGCGATCCCGAGGGTGAGGACGGGCATCACCACGAAGCGCTCCACCTTGCCGTCCGTCCTCGGGACGACGGGGACGACGGTGCGCCACGGCAGCGGCCACAACACCGGGCATCCCCTCGGGGTCAGGCAGTCGCCCGCGACGTGCGCCAGGCATCCGAGCGTGACCGCGAACCCCACGAAGCTCATGTCGATCTTGTGCATGAGCCAGACCGCGATGAGGGCGAGCGCGCAGTCGGCCAGCGCCGACTGCGGTTCCTTGCCCTCGAAGTCCAGGCCGACGCCGCGCAGCCCCAGGCCGACGATCATGAACAGGCAGGCCCACCAGGCGTAGACGTAGTGGGTGGCGAGGACGTCCATCGTCCAGCCGATGCCCACGGCGAACAGGATCGAGTGGGTCGCCTGCCGGTGCCCGCCCGAGATCTTCCCGATCCATTTGCACATGTGGCCGGTGATGGGACCGAACGTGTTGGCGATGCGGCCGTTGTGGTGGTCGATGTCGGGCAGGAGCGCCGCTCCCGCGCACACCACGGCACCCGCCGCGACCTGCTCCACCGACAGCGACACCGCGTAGTCGCCGAGCAGCCGCTCCTGCGCGAGCACCGGCACGGCCGCCAGCCACACCAGCGCGCCGCTGAGGGCGTGCGTCTTGCCCATCATCGTGCCGTTCCCCCGCCTTTCAGCGCGTCCGCCGCCCGGTTCCAGAGCGGGACTCTAGCCCGCTACTGATCGTTTTCAGCGGCGACGCGCCGAACCGGGCGCTACGTCCGTTTGGATGCGGGAAACCCTGCCCCGGTTCCGCTTCCGGCGGCGTGACGATCCCGGGCCCGTGACGGCGGTTTCGACGTTCTCCTCGGCCCACTGGGTGATGGCCCCGATCGGGGTTCGCAGGAAGCGGCCCGAGGGCGTCGGACGCCGACGGCGACAGCGGCATGAGCGCCGAGGACGACGCCGTCCGCCTACTGGATCACCACAGGTCAGGAGGGGACGAGGCGCCAGGCGCCCGACTCCTCGCCCGGCTCGTACGCGGAGTCCAGGCGCTTGGCGACGACGCCCGGCAGGCCCTGCTCGCCCGCCGCGGCGCGGACGGCGTCGCCGTCGCCGGGGAACCAGGGGGCCGTCTGCCACCGCGGCCCCGACAGGCCGAGGTCGTCGAGCCTCTCCCGCCGCTCCCGGTACGGGACCTCCAGCAGCGGCCGCCCGTCCAGATGCAGCACGTCGTAGATCATGTAGGTTTCGCGGCCGTCGAGGACGGCCAGCTCACCGTCCAGCACCGCGGGCCGGGCGCCCAGTGCGGCACCCAGCCGGGAGCCCAGCCCGCCGGGGCCGTCGACGGGGCGGCCCCGGTCGTCGGTGAACCGGGTCCGGCCGCCCTCGACGTAGGCGGCCATCCGCCTGCCCCCCCACGCGAACTCGAACCCCCACGCGTCCTGGTCGCGCGGCAGCCGGGCCTTCTCCACCGGACGCATGGGCCGCAGCGACTCCGGGAGCGGCTCGGCGTCCGGGTCCGCGGGCGGGTCCATCCGGTGGATCATCCAGTTCCTGCCGCGCGTCCGGAACAGCACGTAGCGGCCGGAGACCCGCGAGCCGTGGATGACGACCTTCACCTCGCGTTCGGACCACTTCTCCGTCTCGTACGTCCCGCGGTCCCAGAGGATCACCTTGCCGCCGCCGTACTCCTCCTTCGGGATCTCGCCCTCGAACGTGGCGTACTCCAGCGGATGGTCCTCGGTGTGCACGGCGAGGTGGTTGGTCTGCGGGCTCCACGGCAGGCCCTTCGGGACGGCCCACGAGACCAGCACCCCGTCGCGTTCGAACCGCAGGTCCCAGTGCAGGCTGCTCGCGTGGTGCTCCTGGACGACGAACGTGTCGTCGTCGCCGTGCGGCAGCGCCTTCTCCTCGGGAACGGGTTCCGGTGTCCGCTTCGCGTCGCGCTTGCCCCGGTACTCCGCCAGCCGGTCGTCGTTCTTCCGCTTCTTAGGGGTCACGCCCGTTCCGTACCCGAGATCAGCGTATGAAGACGGCGTAGTCGGCGACCTCGCCGGTGAGGGACGGCGGCAGGCCGGCCACCGCGGACAGCTCCTCCGCGGACATGAACCCGCCCGTCTCGGCCCGCACCCGCTCGATCTTCGCCGCGAGGTCCGGGGTGATGCCCGGCAGCAGCGTCAGCGCCTCCGCCGGGGCGTGGTTGACGTCGATCAGCCCGCCGTCGTTGTACTGGCGCGGCAGGTCGGGACGCCCGATCCGCAGCTCCTTGGCGAGGCCGGCGTCGGACGCGGCCAGCTCCCGCGCCTTGTCCCGCAGCAGCCGCTGCCGCTTGACCCGCTCCACGACGGCCTCGTTGTCGACCGCCGACAGCCCGTGCGGGTCGAACACGCGGCGGCGGATGATGAACGCGTGCGCGCAGCCCACCACCGCGAGGACGAACAGCAGCACGCCGACCGTGCGTTCGGTGCCGTCGTCCTCGCCCATGCCGGGCAGCAGGTACAGCATCACCCCGAACACGCCGAGGTAGGCGGCCGTGGACACCAGCAGATGCAGGCTGCGACGCCACAGCGCCGCCGCCGCGAACGTGAACGGCGTGGCGTAGCCGAGGGTCAGGAACGGCAGCGCCGCCCACGTCACGCTCAGCGCCGCGCGCCCCGGCGACATGCTGTCGGACGGAACCCGCGGCTCGTACGGCGCTGGGGCGTTCATCTCTAGAGAGTCTCCCGGCCGGATAAGGGGGCGAATCGGACTCTAGATCAAGAGGTTCGTCACGGCAGGGTGAGGATTTCGTGGCCGTCCCCGGTCACCAGCAGGGTGTGCTCGAACTGGGCGGTGCGCTTGCGGTCCTTGGTGACGACCGTCCAGCCGTCCTTCCAGATGTCGTACTCGTGGGTGCCGAGCGTCAGCATCGGCTCGATCGTGAACGTCATCCCCGGCTCGATGATCGTCGTGGCGCTCGGGTCGTCGTAGTGCGGGACGACCAGGCCGGAGTGGAACGTCGTGCCGATCCCGTGGCCGGTGAAGTCGCGCACGACCCCGTACCCGAACCGCTTGGCGTAGGACTCGATGACCCGCCCGATCACGTTCAGCGCCCGTCCCGGCTTGACCGCGCGGATGCCCCGCATGGCCGCCTCGTGGGTGCGTTCCACCAGCAGCCGCGACTCCTCGTCCACGTCGCCGCACAGGAACGTCGCGTCGGTGTCGCCGTGGACGCCGTCGATGAACGCGGTGATGTCGACGTTGACGATGTCGCCGTCGCGCAGGACGGTGTCGTCCGGGATGCCGTGGCAGATCACCTCGTTGACCGAGGTGCACAGCGACTTGGGGAAGCCGCGGTAGCCGAGCGTGGACGGGTAGGCGCCGTGGTCGAGCATGAACTCGTGCCCGATGACGTCCAGCTCGTCGGTCGTGATGCCCGGCCGGACGTGCCTGCCGACCTCCTGCAGCGCCTGCGCGGCGATCTTCCCCGCCACCCGCATCCTCTCGATGATCTCGGGCGTCTTGACGTCGGGCTCACCGGTCTTGGGGCGCTTCTTCCCCACGTACTCCGGGCGCGGAATGCTCGCTGGGACCTTGCGCATGGGGGAAACGGTTCCGGGCCGGAGTAGCTGGGTCGTCATAGTGATGGAGTGTAGTCAGCGGGATCGCGGCAACGAATCCCATGCCGAGCGCACATTCGAGAGGAGCGCCGATGGCCGGTGACGACGGTGACTGGTGGTTCTGCCTGAAGCACATGAAGGTCGAGCACGGGCCCGGCTGCCCCGGAAAGGACCGGATGGGGCCGTACGAGTCCGAGAGCGCCGCGGCGGCCGCCCTCACCCTGGCGCGCGAACGCAACGAGACATGGCGGAAGCAGAACGGAGAAGACTAGCCGAACAGTCGACCACGGGGTCAGTCGACCACGGGGTCAGTCGACCACTGGGTCAGTCGACCACGGGGTCAGTCGACCACTGGGCCCGACACCGTGTCGAGCAGCCTGGCGAGGCGGCGCCGGAGCCCGCGGGGACTCCTCGCGGGCTCCTCGCCGGCCGCCGCGCTCACGAGGTGCTGGGCGCCGTCGAACGACAGGAGCGCCTCCCGCGGCGGGACGGTCAGCGCCTCATGGGCGAGGCTCTGGAGCTCGCGGTCACCGCCCTCCAGCGCGAGGACGGTCGCGCCCGTGCGGCGCGCGTCGTCCACCCGCTCCAGCAGCGGGACGGGCGCGTCCTCCTCGGCGACGACGAAGAGCGTCTCGCCGCGCCGTGCCGCCTCCAGCCGTTCCAGGCCGATCTTCAGGTGCGCGGGCGCGTCCGCCGGCGGCTTCCAGCGCACCAGCGTGGGGGCCAGGCCGGGGACGTCGCCGAGGCGGCTCTCGTCGTCCAGGTGGGCCGCCAGATGCCACGGGTCGCCGTCGGGCGTGCCGACCAGCAGCAGCCCGCCCGGCGTCCGGGACGTGACCCGCAGCGCGCGGCCGAACTCCCGGGTGCGCTCCAGCCAGCCCGTGGCCGACAGCACTTCGCGCAACATGCTGATCTGCTCGGCGTCCACGCGGACCATGGTGCCGTACCGGACGGCCCGCACAGGGAGTTTTCCGTGATGCGCGGGCCCAGGGCGCGGCGCCGGGGAGCCCGCCTGGCAGACTCGGCCGCATGACTGAGCAGCAGCAGAAGACGCCCTATGACCTCCCCGACGTGAGCGGCCTGTCGATCGGCATCCTCGGCGGCACCGGGGACCAGGGCAAGGGCCTCGCGCGCCGGTTCGCGCTCGCAGGTCACCGGGTGACGATCGGGTCGCGGAAGGCCGAGCGGGCCCAGGAGGCCGCCGACGACCTCGCCGGCGAGCACGACGGCCTCTCCGTGTCCGGTGCCGAGAACCCGGTCGCCGCCGGACGGTCCGACATCGTGATCGTCGCGGTGCCGTGGGAGGGACACAAGGCCACGCTGGAGTCGCTGCGCGACGACCTGGCGGGCAGGGTCGTCGTCGACTGCGTGAACCCGATCGGCTTCGAGAAGGGCAAGGGCGCGTTCGCGCTGCCCGTCGAGGAGGGCAGCGCCGCCGAGCAGGCCGCCGCCGTCCTGACCGGCAGCCGCGTCGTCGCCGCCTTCCACCACGTCTCGGCGAAGCTGCTGCTCGACCCCGGGGTGGGCGAGATGGAACTGGACGTGCTCGTCCTCGGCAACGACCGGGAGGCGACCGACCTCGTCCAGGCCCTGGCCGGCCGGATTCCCGGCATGCGCGGCGTCTACGGCGGCAGGCTGCACAACGCCGGCCAGATCGAGGCGTTCACCGCCAACCTCATCTCGATCAACCGCCGCTACAAGGCGCACGCGGGGCTGCGCATCACCGACGTCTGATCGCCCGACCCGGTACGGTGCCGATGGTGAACGATCCTGAGGTGGCGAAAGGGCCCCTCGTCCTGCTGCCCTCGGTGAGGACGGGGCCGCTGCGCGCCGTCGGCAAGCGGGTCGGCTTCGCTCTGCTGCTGCTCTTCGCCGCGGTGGCCGCCGTGTACGCCGACCGCGACGGGTACGGCGACGCCCGGGACGGGACGGTGTCGCTGCTGGACGCCTTCTACTACGCCACGGTGACCATGTCGACCACCGGCTACGGTGACATCTCGCCGGTCAGCGACGCCGCCCGGCTCGTCAACATCCTCTTCATCACGCCCGTGCGGGTGCTGTTCCTCATCGTCCTCGTGGGCACGACCCTCGAGGTACTGGCGGAACGAACCCGCGACGACTGGCGCAAGGCCCGCTGGAGGACACGCGTGCGCGACCACATCGTGGTGGCCGGCTACGGCACGAAGGGCCGCAGCGCCATCAAGACCCTGCTCAGCACCGGCGTGAGCCGCGAGTCGATCGTCGTCGTGGACCCGGACCCGCGCGTGGTGGCCGAGGCGGCGGAGGCCGGGTTCGTCGGCATCGTCGGGGACGCCACCCGCAGCTCGGTGCTGAAACAGGCGGCGGTGGAGCGGGCCCGGGAGATCGTGGTCGCCAGCGCCCGCGACGACACGGCCGTGCTGGTCACCCTGACGGCGCGGCAGCTCAACCCGCACGCCGGCATCCAGGCGTCGGTGCGCGAGTCCGAGAACGTCCCGCTGCTGCGGCAGTCCGGCGCCGACCACGTGGTGACGTCCTCGGAGGCGGCCGGGCGGCTGCTCGGCGTGTCCACCAGCCACCCGAACGTCAGCCAGGTCATCGAGGATCTGCTCGACCAGGGCAGCGGGCTCGACATGGCGGAGCGCGAGGTCCACCCGGGCGAGGTCGGCGGGCCGCTCGGGGCGGTGTACGAGCCGGGACTCGCGGTGGTCCGCGACGGCCGGATACTGCCGTTCGACCACCCCGGATGCGAGGCCCTCCAACCCGGCGACCGGCTGATCGTGGTGCGCTCCCGACGCCGGCGGGCGTCGCCCGAGGCGCGCGAGGCCGAGGCGCGCGACGACGGCCGCCACGAGAACGGTTGACGACGCGGGGGAGCGGTCCACCGCGCGCGACGGCCGGACCGGCGAGGTCGCCCGCCCCGGCCCGGATCGATGAACACGGCCCCGCCGCCGTGGCGGGCGGCGGGGCCGTGTGCGGCCGGGAATCTAGTGGTAGCTGTGCTCGGGCGCCGGGTAGGCGCCGCTCACGACCTCTTCCGCGTAGCTGCGCGCGGCCTCGCTGAGCAGGCCGTTCATGTCGGCGAACTTCTTGACGAACTTCGCGGTGTGCGGGGTGAGCCCGGCCATGTCCTGCCAGACGAGGACCTGCGCGTCGGTCTGGTTGCCGCCGCCGATGCCGATCGTCGGGATGGACAGGGACGAGGTGACGCGGGCGGCGAGGTCCTCGGGGACGCATTCGAGCACGACCGAGAACGCGCCGGCCGCTTCGAGGGCCTTCGCGTCCGCCATCAGCTCGTCGCCGTCCTGGCCGCGGCCCTGCACCCGGTAGCCGCCGAAGACGTTCACCGACTGCGGGGTGAGGCCGAGGTGGCCCATCACCGGGATGCCCGCGGCGACCATCGCCTCGGCCTGCGGGATGATCCGCCGGCCGCCCTCGAGCTTGACCGCGTGCGCGCCGGTCTCCTTGAGGAACCGGGTGGCGGCCGACAGCGCCTCGGGGACGCCCGTCTGGTACGAGCCGAACGGCAGGTCGGCGACGACCATGGCGCGCTTGGAGCCCCGGACGACGGCCGCGGTGAGCGGGATCAGGTCGTCCACGGTGACGGGGATGGTGGAGTCGTAGCCGTACACGACCATCGCGGCGGAGTCGCCGACGAGCAGCACGGGGATGCCGGCCTCGTCGAAGATCCGCGCGGTGAGCGCGTCGTAGGCGGTGAGCATCGGCCACTTCTCGTGCCGCTCCTTGGCGGCCGCGATGTCGCGTACGGTGACCCTCCGCCCGCTCGTGCCGCCGTAGAGTGCGGCCGGCTGCGCTGGGGGTGCGACAGAAGAAGACATGCGAGAACCTCCGGTCTTGAGGCGCCACGGTGGCGTACCCAGACGGAACCGATCGTGCCACTTCGAAAACGATTCGGGTAGTCCCCGCCATTCCCGATTCGTGACGTCCCCCACACGTCCCCCGCCCGGGAATGAATTCCGAAACGGTGCCGTTGCGTATCTACATGGACTCCCCCACGATCCAGCGGCGCCGCTGGTCCATCCTCGGCGTGCTGACCATGAGCCTGCTGGTGGTGGTGCTCGACAACACCATCCTCAACGTCGCGCTGAAGACCATCGCCGACCCCGTCAAGGGCCTCGGCGCGACGCAGAGCGAGCTCGAATGGTCCATCAACTCCTACACGCTGGTGTTCGCGGGCCTCCTGTTCACCTTCGGCGTCATCGGCGACCGGCTCGGCCGCAAGCGGGTGCTGATCGGCGGGATGGCGGTGTTCGCGCTCGCCTCACTGGTGTCGGCGTACGCGCAGACCCCGGACCAGCTCATCTACGCCCGTGCGCTGATGGGCCTCGGCGGGGCCGCGATCATGCCGCAGACGCTGTCGATCATCACCAACGTCTTCGAGCCGCACGAGCGCGCCCGCGCCATCGGCATCTGGGCCGGCGCAGTCGGCCTCGCCATCGCCATCGGCCCGCTCACCGGCGGCCTGCTGCTCGCCCACTTCTGGTGGGGCTCGGTCTTCCTCGTCAACGTGCCGGTCATCGCGGCCGGCATCGCGCTGATGGTCTTCCTGGTGCCCGACTCGCGCAACCCGAAGCCCGGCCGGCTCGACCCGCTCGGCGTGCTGCTGTCGGTCGTCGGCCTGGTCGTCCTTTCCTACGGCATCATCCGCGGCGGCGAGACGGGGGACTGGCTGGGGCCGCCCGTGCTCGGCCCGATCCTCGCGGGCTTCGCCGTCCTCGCGCTGTTCGTCGTGCACGAGGCCCGCAGCGACTCCCCGGCCTTCGACGTCCGGCTGTTCAAGGACCCGCGGCTGTCGGCCGCCGTCGCGTCCATCGCGCTGTGCTTCTTCGCGGCGTCCGGCGTGTTCTTCTTCGCCAACTTCTACATGCAGTCGGTGCGCGGCATGGCGCCGCTGGCGGCGGGCGCGATGCTGCTGCCGTTCGCGGCGGCCCAGCTCATCTTCTCCGCGCGCAGCGCCCTCATGGTCCGCCGCTTCGGCGCCAAGGCCGTCTGCACGACCGGGATGCTGCTGGTCGCCTCCGCGCTGGCGAGCTACCGGTTCATCGGCACCGACACCCCCATGTGGATCCTCGGCGTGATCTTCTTCGTGCAGGGCGCCGGGATGGCCAACGTGATGGCGCCCGCGACCGAGTCGGTCATGTCCGCGCTGCCCCGCGAGAAGGCGGGCGCCGGATCGGCCATCAACAACGTCGCCCGGCAGGTCGCGGTCGCGATGGGCGTCGCGGTGCTCGGCTCCGTCGTCGCGTCCGTCTACCGCCGCGACCTGCACGGCGACCTCGCCGCGCTGCCCGCCGGCGTGCGGGAGGCCGCCGCCGAGTCCATCGAGGGGGCGCACGGCGTCGCCGCCCAGATGGGCGCCGCCGGGCAGGGCCTCGTCGAACCCGCCAACGCCGCGTTCGTGCACGCCATGCACACCGCGTCCGCCGCCGCCGCCGTCATCGCCTTCCTCGGCGCCCTCGTCGTCTACAAGTGGATGCCGGGACGTGCCGCGGCCGCCCCCGCGCCCGCGCCCCCCGCGCCCGCCGCGGAGCCGGACGCGCCGCGGCGGCCGGAGAAGGCCGGCGTGTGACGGCCATGACCAAGGGCACCCGGGCGCCGGGACGGCCCCGCAGCGAACGGGCCGAGAAGGCCATCATCGAGGCGACCCTCGACCTGCTCGCCAGGGAGTCGGGGGTGGCGGGCGTGTCCATCGAGGCGGTCGCCGCCCGCGCCGGCGTCGGCAAGACCACCATCTACCGGCGCTGGCCCAGCAAGGAGGCGCTGATCGTGGACGCGCTGGGCTCGGCGAAGGCCCCGCTGCCCGAGCCGTCCGGCGCGTCCGTCCGGGAGGACCTCACCGAGATCGCCCGAGCGCTCGCCGCCGAACGGGGACGCCGGCACTCCCGGTGCTTCTGGAACGTCGTCGGCGGCGCGGAGAAACACCCCGAGCTGTACGCCCGCTACAAGCAGACCATCATCGAGCCGCGGCGCGCGATCGTCCGCGAAGTGCTGCGGCGCGGCGTCGCCGAAGGGGAACTGCGCGCCGACCTCGACGTGGAGGTCGCGATGTCGATGCTCGTCGGCTCCCTGACGCCCAGGAGGCTGCGGGAGCCGGTCCCGGACGGCTACGCCGACGCCGTCGTCGACACCCTCTTGAAGGGGATCGGGGCCGTCCGGGACTGATATGGGGGCAAATGCCGAATGGTTTTCAGCGTGGTAAGCGTGATCTTCTCCCCTCGAAACGGTGTCATGCCCCATACTGTCGCTGGGTAGTGCGAAGACGACCGGCTGTCTGGAGCGCGTCAGGTGAGATCAGTGATGGCGCCGCGAGGCGATGCGCCCGCCACCGATTCCGCGTCCCGGACCCTTGTCCTGGGCATCGACGGTTCCCGGCGGATCGTGCAGTGCGGGCCGAACGCCCGGGCCGTCCTCGGCCGCGCCCCCGAGGACCTGATCGGCCGTCCCGCCACCGACCTGGTGGGAGACGAGGCGAAGGCCGAGCTGGAGGCCCTGCTCGAAGCCAACGACGTCGGCCAGGAACGCAACGGCGTGATGACCGTGCTGCGCGGCGACGGCACGTCCGCCGACGCCGTGGTGACCGCGCAGCCGATGATCGGCGACGCGGGCTCGGCGCCCTCCGCGCTGCTGTACGTCCGGGTCGCGCTGCCGCCGAGCGAGCGCTACCAGGACCCGGCCCTCATGCGCCGCGCGCTGATGGACGACCAGGTCACCCGGTTCGGCGCGTCCCTCGACCTCGACCAGTCCGCCCGCGGCCTCGTCGAGGTCGTCGTCCCGCACTACTGCAACGTCGCCTCGGTGCTGGTGCTGGAGAGCCTGGTCGCCGCCGACGAGGTGCACAGCGAGTCCGGCTCCGCCGTGCTGCGCCGCATCGCCGTCACCTCCGACGACGGCAACGCGGCGTGGACGTCCACGTTCCCGGTCGGCGAGGTGCTCGTCTTCCCCGAGGGCACCCCGTACCGCCAGGTCATGGAGACGGCCCGTCCCGTCCACCTGCCGAACATCGACCTGGGCTTCGCGTCCGAGATCGCCCGGCTGTGGCGGCGCGGCCCGGTGGGCGAACTGCTGTCGGACGTGTCGATGGTGCTGCTGCCGATGATCGCCCGCGACACCCTGCTCGGGTTCATCGCCTGCACCCGCGTCCCGGGGTTCCGCAAGTTCGACGCCTACGACGTCGAGATCGGCATGGAGTTCGCCGCCCGCGCCGCGATCGTCATCGACAACGCCCGGCTGTTCAGCCGCGAACGCGCCACCGCGCTCGCGCTCCAGCGCAGCCTGCTGCCGAACCGGCTCTCGGCGCCGTCGTCGGTCGAGGTCAGGCACCGCTACCTGCCCGGCAGCAAGCTCGTCGAGGTCGGCGGCGACTGGTACGAGTCGATCGCGCTGCCCGGCGCCCGCGTCGCCCTCATCGTCGGCGACGTCGCCGGGCACGGGGTCCGCGCCGCCGTCACCATGGGACGGCTGCGCACCGCGCTCCACACGCTCGCCAACCTGGAACTGCCGCCCGCCGACGCGCTGCACGTCATGCACGAGCTGATGATCGAGCTGGGCGAGCAGGAACCGCACTTCGCCACCTGCGTGTACGCCGTGTACGACGCGACCAGCGGCACCATCGAGATCGCCTCGGCCGGGCACCTGCCGCCGCTGCTGGCCGGACCCGCCGGCGACAACGAGTACCTGCAGGTCCCGCCCGCCCCGCCGCTCGGCGTCGCCGGCGGCGCCGCCATCGAGAGCCGCGAGTTCACCGTCGAGGACGGCAGCCTCTTCGTCATCTACACCGACGGCCTCGTCGAGAACCGCGGCCGCGACATCGACGACGGCCTCGCCCGCCTCCAGAAGATCTTCGGCCCGGACTCCGTCGACCGCCCGATGGAGGACCTCGCCAAGGCCACCCTCGCCGGCGTCTACGGCGACCAGCACCGCGACGACATCGCCGTCCTCATCGCCCGCCTGCGCCGCCTCCCCGAGGACCGCCACGCCTCCTGGACCCTCCCCGCAGACCCGGCCGCCGTCCGCCGCGCCCGCGGCCTCGTCCGCACCCGCCTGGAGGAGTGGGGCCTGGAGGAGCTGGAGTACACCACCGAGCTCCTGGCCTCCGAGCTGATCACCAACGCGCTGCGGTACGCGCCCGGCCCGATCGAGCTGCGCCTCCTGCTGGAACGCACCCTCGTCTGCGAGGTCCTGGACCGGTCCGCCGCCCTGCCCCGCCTGCGCCGCGCCGAGGACGACGACGAGAACGGCCGCGGCCTCCTGGTCGTCAGCCAGCTCGCGCACCGCTGGGGCACCCGCCGCACCGCCGCCGGCAAGGTCGTCTGGTGCGAGCAGATCGTCCCCGGCGTCGACCCCGACGCCTCCGAACAGGTCTCCGGCTGGCCCGGCGAAACCTGGCCCGGCGAGAACCACCACCGCGAGTAGGCGTCACGACCCCTGCAGGCGGCGCAGCAGGTCGCCGAACCGTATCCAGGCGTCCGGGTCGTCGTCCCCGAACGGGTACCACATGCCGGGCTCGCCGGGGTCGCCGATCGGCCGCCCGCCGGAACGCGCGGCCGGCGCCCGCCCGATCTCCGCGACGCCCGCCGGCCCGACCGCCAGCCCGAGCGGGGAGGGGCCTGGAGTCGTTGATGGTGCGGGAGTCCCGGCCATGGGACGACCGGGCGATGGGCGAGCTGGTCCTGCGGCTGATCGACGCCGCGCGCGAACACGTGGACGCCTGATGGAGGTTCCGGCGGCTGCGAAGCGGCGCGGGGTTCAGGGCTTGGCGGCGGCTACCGCTCGCGCCAGCGGTTGGTGATGGGGAGGCGGCGGTCGCGGCCGAAATTCTTCGGGGTGATCTTGGGTCCGGGCGGGTACTGGCGGCGCTTGTACTCGGCGATGTCGACCATGCGGATGACGCGGTCGACGAGGGCGGGGTCGTGGCCTGCGGAGACCAGGGCGTCGCGTCCCATGTCGCGCTCGACGTAGTCGGTCAGCACCGGGTCGAGTGCGGTGTACTCGGGGAGGCTGTCGACGTCGCGCTGGCCGGGGCGCAGTTCGGCGGACGGTTCCTTCTTGATGACGGCCTCGGGGATGGGCTCGTCGGCGAACGGGTGCAGGAACGGCAGGTCGACTCCGGCCTGCGCGTTGCGCCAGCGGGCGAGGTCCCACACGGTGAGCTTGAAGACGTCCTTGATGGGGGCGAAGCCGCCGGCGGAGTCGCCGTAGAGGGTGGAGTACCCGGTGGCGAGTTCGCTCTTGTTGCCGCCGGTCAGGACGAGGTGGCCGTGCTCGTTCGACAGGCCCATCCAGATGTTGGCGCGGATGCGGGCCTGGAGGTTCTCGGCGGCGAGGCCGTGCAGGTCGAGCTGCTCCTCGAACGCCTCGACCATGCCGGCGATGGGGACGATGCGGGAGTTGACGCCCTGCCGTTTGACGAGGTCCTCGGCGTCGACGACCGAACCCTCGGAGGAGTGCCGGCTCGGCAGCAGGATGGCGTGCACGTTCTCCGGGCCGATGGCGTCCGAGGCGATGGTGGCGACGAGGGCGGAGTCGATGCCGCCGGACAGGCCGAGGACGACGGAGCGGAACCCGTTCTTGCGGACGTAGTCGCGGGTGCCGAGGACGAGCGCCGCGTACACCTCGGCGAGGTCGTCCAGCGGCTCCGCGATGGTCTGCGGCTCGACCGGATAGGCCGGCAGGGTGGCGGTGGACAGGACGTGCCGGTCGATGGTGATCGTGGTGCCGTCCAGGGCGTCCACCGGGGTGCGGTCCGGCCGGGCGGAGGTGGTGGCGGCGGGCAGCGCGAGGTCGGCGATGAGCAGGTGCTCGACGAACTGGGGGGCGCGGGCGAGGAGCGACCCGTCGGCGCCGACGATGACGGAGTCGCCGTCGAAGACCAGCTCGTCCTGGCCGCCGACCATGTTGACGTAGGCGAGGGCGCAGCCGGCCTCGCGGGCGCGGCGGGCGCACAGGTCGAGGCGGGCGTCGTCCTTGTCGCGCTCGTACGGCGAGGCGTTGATCGCGAGCAGCAGCCCGGCGCCCGAGGCGGAGGTTACGCTGACGGGGCCGCCGTCCTGCCAGAGGTCCTCGCAGACGGCGGTGGCGACGTCGACGCCGTGGACGCGGACGACGGGCAGCCGGTCGCCGCGCACGAAGATGCGGTACTCGTCGAACACGCCGTAGTTGGGGAGATGGTGCTTGGCCGAGCGCGCCAGGACCTTCCCGCCGTGCAGCCACGCGGCTGCGTTGAGCGGTGCCCCGGCGGGCTGCCCGGACCGGACGAGCCCGACCGGCCGGCGGTCGAGGTGGCCGGTGACGACGGGTACGTCGCCGAGGCCCTCGTCGGCGAGCCTGCGGGCGAGGCGGTCGAGGGCCCGCTGGGACGCCTCGACGAAGGACGCGCGCAGCGCGAGGTCCTCCACCGGGTATCCGGTCAGCATCATCTCGGGGAAGGCGACCAGGTGCGCGTTCGCGCCCGCGGCGCGCCGGACCCAGTCGACGATCTTGTCGGCGTTGCCGTCGAGGTCGCCGACGGTCGAGTTCACCTGCGCGAGCGCGATCCTGAGCTGTGCCACGGTCCAAGGATAAGTCCTCCGATCCGGTTTCGTCACTGTGACGAAAAGGGGGAGTCGAGCGCGTCCGCTCGCCGCCGCCTGATCGCCGGCCCGAGGCCAGCCCGCGCGGCCGCCGCGACGAACGCGGTCCCGAGCCGGTTGAGCAGCATGCCCGCCCACAGCGTCCGGACGCCGGCGGGCGACGCGCTCGCCGGGCGTCAGCGCAGCGAGGCGAGGGCGTCCAGGCGGAGCGGGCCGGGTGCGGTGCCCGCCTCGTAGCGGCCCGACTCGGCCAGCCAGTCGACGTGGGCGCGCGGCGTGTCCAGCAGCACCTTGACGACCTGGGCGGCGGCGGCGCGCTGGGCGACGGTGAGCTCCAGCCGGTCGAGCATCTCGGGGAGCCGGCGCGCCGCCGTCCAGGCGTCCTCGACACGGTCGGCGATCCGGTCGGCGACCGCGGCCGCGGCCTGCGCCGGGTCCAGTCCGTGCGCCCTGGTGAGGACGGCGGCCAGGTCGTGGACGTCGCCGCGGGCCGACTCCAGATCATGGGAGGCGAGGTCGTTGGACCAGGCCACGATGTCGGCGACGCTGTGGGCGAGCGTCTTCCACCGCGGAGTGCGCAGCAGCCGCGCGGGAAGCTCGATGCCGAGGACGGGCTCGATCAGGTCGTACAGGAACGGCCCGCACGCCCGGCGGCGAAGCGGCGCGTACTCCGCCTCCGTCGGGACGTGCCGGATGCGCCGGTTGACCGACTCCTCGGCGCAGCCGTCCCGGTGCGCCTCCAGCTGCAGCATGAACCGGCGGCGCCAGTCGCGGCTCATGCCCTTGGACGTGGCGTGCCACAGCTCCACCAGCGCCGACTCCAGCGGCCGCGCCCCCGGCCGGGCGTGGCCGCGCCGCATCGCGCGCAGCAGGTCGTCGTACAGCCCGTGGACGGCGCTGCCGCTGTCGGCGAGCGGCGGATGGTCCATCGTGTCGTCCAGGGCGAGCGACCACGTCAGCCAGCGGGCGAACAGCTCCACGGCGGTCAGGTCGGCGGTGGGGAAGACGCGGGCGGCGAGCCGCTCGCAGCGGGCCCGGCCGAGCGGCGAGGTGTCCGGATCTCCGAGCACCAGCCCCCGGCCGCGTGCCCAGGTCTCCACCTGCGCGCACAGCTGCCACGACTCCGGATGCATGGCCGACGGGGTGGCCAGCGCGGGCACCCGGTCGGTCATCGAGAGAAGAAGAGAGATGTCCACGACCCCGTCCACGCTAATGATCACTGGGTACGGCGAGCATGATCGCCACGTCAATTTTCGGGAAACGGATATGCGGGACCGTCATGGGCGTGCCCCGCCCGCCGTCCGGGACCGGGGAGGCCGGGTGGTCGGATATGTTCCGTTCAGCGGCACCGGGCGCGTAACGTCGCGGTAACAGCGGCCGGGCATACTTCAAGGTAGCCGGACCGGCTATCGCGGCCGGCATGCGTCGCCCGGCCCCGTCATCGGCAGGGACGTACCGAGGGAGAAGGCTTTGGACCGTCAGCAGGAGTTCGTGCTCCGCACGCTGGAGGAGCGCGACATCCGCTTCATCCGGCTGTGGTTCACCGACGTTCTCGGGTTCCTGAAGTCCGTGGCCGTCGCCCCGGCCGAGCTGGAGGGCGCCTTCGGCGAGGGCATCGGGTTCGACGGGTCGGCGATCGAGGGCTTCGCGCGGGTGTACGAGGCCGACATGATCGCCAAGCCGGACCCGTCCACGTTCCAGGTGCTGCCCTGGCGGTCGGAGTCGCCGGGCGTCGGCCGGATGTTCTGCGACATCCTCATGCCGGACGGGACGCCGAGCTTCGCCGACCCCCGCTACGTCCTGAAGCGGGCGCTGTCGCGGGCCGCCGACCTCGGGTTCACCTTCTACACCCACCCCGAGATCGAGTTCTTCCTCCTCAACGACAAGCCGGAGGACGGCCGCGAGCCCGAGCCCGCGGACTCCGGCGGCTACTTCGACCACACGCCGCACAGCGCCGCGCACGACTTCCGCCGCAACGCGATCATGATGCTGGAGGCGATGGGCATCTCGGTGGAGTACAGCCACCACGAGGGCGCCCCGGGCCAGCAGGAGATCGACCTCCGGTACGCCGACGCGCTGACCACCGCCGACAACATCATGACGTTCCGGCTGGTGATGAAGGAGGTCGCGCTGGAGCAGGGCGTCCACGCGTCCTTCATGCCGAAGCCGTTCACCGAGCACCCCGGCTCGGGCATGCACACCCACATGTCGCTGTTCGAGGGCGACCGCAACGCCTTCTACGAGCCGGGCGCGGAGTTCAAGCTGTCCAAGGTCGGGCGGGCGTTCATCGCCGGGCTGCTGCGGCACTCCGCGGAGATCACCGCGGTGTGCAACCAGTGGGTCAACTCCTACAAGCGGCTGTGGGGCAATGTCGGCTCCGCCGCCGGCGCGGGCGGAGAGGCCCCGTCCTACATCTGCTGGGGGCACAACAACCGGTCCGCGCTCGTGCGCGTCCCGATGTACAAGCCGCACAAGGGCCACTCGACCCGCATCGAGTTCCGGTCGCTGGACACTGCCGCGAACCCGTACCTGGCGTTCGCGGCGATCCTCGGCGCCGGGCTGAAGGGCATCGAAGAGGGCTACGAGCTGCCGCCGGGCGCGGAGGACGACGTGTGGGCGCTCACCGTGGCCGAGCGGCGCGCCCTCGGCATCGAGCCGCTCCCGCAGGACCTGGACGACGCCATCCACGCGATGGAGCGCAGCGAGCTGATGGCCGACGTCCTCGGCGAGCACGTGTTCGACTTCTTCCTGCGCAACAAGCGCCAGGAATGGGAGGACTACCGGCGCCAGGTGACCGAGTTCGAGCGCAAGCGGCTGTTGGCGGTCCTCTGACCGTCCTCCAGCCCCCGCCCACCGCCATTCAAGGGACGAGCTCCGCTCGAGGCCCTGCGGGAATACGGTGGACCTGTGACCGAGTCCTGGACTCCCGACCGCCGTCCCTCCCTCGCCGGACGCCTGGCGAGGCTCGGCTTCACCGACGCGGCCCGCGCCGAACGGCTCCTGCTGGAGGCCGAGCGGGACACCGGCGCCCGGCCCGGCGACGACCTGCTGGACGCCCTCGGCGGCACCGCCGACCCCGACCTCGCGCTGGACGGGCTGCTCCGCCTCCTCGCCGCCGCCCCCGAGCGGGGGGCCGGCCGCGAGCTGCGGGAGGCCCTCGCCAGAGAGCCCGGCACGCGAGAGCGGCTCACCGCCGTCCTCGGGGTGAGCGCCGCGCTCGGCGACCATCTGGCCCGCCATCCGGGCCACTGGGCGATGCTGCGCGACGGCCAGGGGACGCCCGCCGGGAGTCCCCGCGACGACCTGCTGGCGGCCGTCGGCGCGGACCCGGCCGCCGGGGACCCGGTCGCGTCCGGATCCGGCCCCGACACCCTCGTCGCGCTGCGCGTCGCGTACCGCAGGCGGCTCCTCGCCCTGGCGGGACGCGACCTGATCGGCGTGGCGGACGTCGCCGACGTCGCCGCCGAACTGGCCGACCTCGCCGCCGCCGCGCTGGAGGCGGGCCTGGCGATCGGCCGCGCCGAGGTCCCCGGGCACCGAACGTGCCGGCTCGCCGTCATCGGGATGGGCAAGTGCGGGGGACGCGAGCTGAACTACGTCAGCGACGTCGACGTGATCTTCGTGGCCGAGGCGCGGGGCGCCGGCGAGAACGATGAGGGCGAGCCCGAGGACGCCGCGCTGCGCACCGCGTCCCGGCTGGCGTCGGCGATGATGCGGGCCTGCTCGTCCAGCACCGAGGAGGGCTCGCTCTGGGAGGTGGACGCGGCGCTGCGTCCCGAGGGCAAGGCCGGGCCGCTCGTGCGGACCCTCGCCAGCCACCGCGCCTACTACGAGCGGTGGGCCAAGACATGGGAGTTCCAGGCCCTGCTGAAGGCCCGCCCCGTCGCCGGCGACGCGGGCCTCGGCGCCCGCTACCTGGACACCATCACCCCGATCGTGTGGAAGGCCGCCGAGGGGGAGAGCTTCGTCGAGGACGTCCAGGCCATGCGGCGCCGCGTCGAGGCGGACCTGGGCCGGCGCACCGCCGACTCCGAACGCCAGCTCAAGCTCGGCCCCGGCGGGCTGCGGGACGTCGAGTTCTCGGTGCAGCTGCTCCAGCTCGTCCACGGCCGCGCCGACGAGACGCTCCGCAGCCCGACCACGCTGGACGCCCTCGCCGACCTGTCGCAGGGCGGGTACGTCGGGCGCGACGACGCGGCGGCGCTGGCCTCGGCGTACCGGTTCCTGCGGCGCGTGGAGCACCTCGTCCAGCTGCACCGGCTGCGCCGCACCCATCTCGTCCCGGACGACGATGCCGGCCTGCGCCGCCTCGGCCGGGCCCTCGGCCTGCGCACCGACCCGGTCGGGGAGTTCACCGCGCTGTGGCGGCGGCACGCCCGCGAGGTCCGCCGCATCCACGAGAAGCTGTTCTACCGGCCGCTGCTGCGGGCCGTGGCGCGGCTGCCGGGGGAGGAGGCCCGGCTCACCCCCGAGGCGGCCCGCACCCGGCTGGAGGCCCTCGGCTACGCCGACCCGGCGGGCGCGCTCCGGCACATCGAGGCGCTGACCTCCGGGGTGTCGCGGCGCGCCGCGATCCAGCGGACGCTGCTGCCGGTCATGCTGGGCTGGTTCGCCGACGCGCCCGACCCGGACGCGGGCCTGCTCGGCTTCCGGCAGGTCAGCGACGCGCTCGGCACCACCCCCTGGTACCTGCGGCTGCTGCGCGACGAGGTGACGGTCGCCGAGCGGATGGCCTGGCTGCTCGGGTCCAGCCGCTACGCCACCGACCTGCTGCTGCGCGCCCCGGAGGCCGTCGCGATCCTCGGCAGCGACGCCGACCTGGCCCCGCGGCCCTTCAAGGCGCTCCGCTCGGAGGCACTGGCCGCCGTCCGCCGGCACTGGGGTGTTTCCGAGGGATCTGGCGGGACGTCGCCCCAGAACGCGGCGCGCGCCACGGCGTCGGCCGAGGAGGCGGTCGGGGTGGTCCGCGGGCTGCGGCGCCGCGAGCTTTTCCGCGTCGCCGTCGCCGACCTGCTCGGAATGGCGGACGTCCGGACGGTCGGGGAGGCCCTCACCGGCATCGCCACCGTCACCATCGAGGCCGCGCTCCGCGCCGCCGTCAACAAGATCGAGACGGCGGCGGGGGAGCCGCTGCCGACCCGGATGGCCGTCGTCGCGATGGGCCGGTTCGGCGGCCACGAACTCGGCTACGGCAGCGACGCCGACGTGATGTTCGTCCACGACCCGCTGCCCGGCGCGGACGAGCGGGCCGCCGGGCGCGCCGCCCACGCCGTCGCCGAGGAACTGCGCCGCCTCCTCGCGCTGCCCGCCCCCGACCCGCCGCTGGAGATCGACCCGAACCTGCGGCCGGAGGGCCGGCAGGGGCCGCTGGTCCGCACGCTGGCGTCCTACGCCGCCTACTACGCCCGCTGGTCGGAGCCCTGGGAGGCGCAGGCGCTCCTGCGCGCCGACCCGCTGATCGGCGACGCGGGGCTGCGCGACCGGTTCCGCGCCCTGATCGACCCGGTCCGCTGGCCGGAGGACGGCATCGACGACGCCGCCGTCCGGCAGATCCGGCGACTGAAGGCCCGGATGGAGTCCGAGCGGCTCCCGCGCGGCGTCGAACGGCGGCTGCACACCAAGCTCGGCCCCGGCGGCCTCGCCGACGTCGAGTGGGTCGCGCAGCTCCTCCAGCTCCGGCACGCGCACGAGATCCCCGGGCTGCGCACCACCCGGACCCTGGACGCGCTGGACGCGGCGGTCGGCGCACGCCTCCTTGACGCCGAGGACGCGCGCGTCCTCGAAGAGGCGTGGTGCCTGGCGACCCGCATCCGGGGCTCGATCATGCTGGTGCGCGGCCGCGCGTCCGACCTGCTGCCCACCGACCACCACAGGGAGCGCAGCGCCGTCACCCGCGTCCTCGGCTACCCGGGGGCGGGCGACCTCCTGGAGGACCACCGCCGCCACGCCCGCCGCGCCCGCGCGGTCGTCGACCGTGTGTTCTACGGCGCGGACTGACCGGCCGGTGTACTACCAGGGGAGTACGCGAGGATCAGGTGCGTCCGGCGCATCGGGTGGCGGCGGAGCCGGCCGTGGATCCGCTCGGGCCGCGGCCGGTGCGCTGCGAGAGGTGGTGGGAGGCGCGGGCCCGCGCGAGGAGAAGCGGTTTCGGGCACCGCGTGTAGAGCACCCACGACACCCACAGCGCGCCGCTGACCAGCGCGATCCCGGCCACGGCGTCCAAGACGTAGTGGTTGGCGGTGGACAGGATCACCACGACGGTCGTCGCGGGATACAGGGCGCCGAGTGCTTTGGCCCATTTCTGCGTGGCCAGCTTGACCAGGATGACCCCGCACCAGAGGGCCCATCCGGCGTGCATCGACGGCATCGCCGCGTACTGGTTGGTGAGGGTCCCCGAGGCGTCGCTGGCGTACAGGCCGAGCGAGTGCAGCGCGGTCACCGGGTCGACGAAGCCCTCGCTGTGCAGGAACCTGGGCGGCGCCAGCGGGTACAGCCAGAACCCGATCAGCGCGACCCCGGTGGCCACCATGATCGACGTGCGGAGCCACCGGTAGTGCTGCGGCCGGTAGCGGTACAGCCAGATGACGACGGCGAGCGTCACGATGAAGTGCATCGTGGCGTAGAAGACGTTGGCGGTGCGCGCCAGCCAGGGGATCGCCAGCAGCGTCTCATTGAGGTAGAGCTCAACGTCCATCCCCAGGGCGCGCTCCACGCCCAGTATCTGGTCGGCGTGCGCGAACGCCGGCTCCGTGCCGTCTTGAACCAGGACGATGCGCGTCAGCGTATATCCGGTATAGAAGAGCACGACCAGCAGAAGCTCACGCCATACCGGAGGTGCGGTGGGCACCCTGCGCCGCATCGCCGCGGCCGGCTTTCGCTGCTCGCCCTGCCTGGCCTCGGCGGCCTGGCCTCGGCGGGCTGCTGGGGGGGCGGTTTGAGCCATGGTACCTATCTTTGCCGCACGGCCCCCTGACTGTGATCACCGCGGCGAATGGTCTTCATCTCAGACTTGAGTAGTACGACCCTGATGCGGTATCCGGACTTTCGGGGGAGAGACCCGGGGGTTGCCTCCCCCTCCGCTCCTCCCCCGCGTGGAGGCGCTGAAGTTGATCAGGAGTCAGCATAGGAGGCTCTGGGTAGATCCCGACCGCCCCCCGTGAAACGAACGGGGGGACGAATGGCCCGTCATAGGGCGATACCTGACACCGTGCTCGTCGGCGCCGGTGCGCTGGCCGCTTCCGGACTGATCTCCTGCCTGGGCGCGACGCCCGTCCAGCGCACGGAGGCGACGGCCGCCGCGGCGGTGAGCGCGCCCCGCGCGACGGTCCGTCCACCGGACTGGAAGCGCTGCACCGGCCTCCCGGAACCGCCGCCGGGCGCCGACAGGTCGCCGGCCGGGTTCCGCTGCGCGACCCTGAAGGTGCCACTCGACTACACCAGGCCCTCCGGCAAGAAGATCGACATCGCGCTGATCAAGGTCCCGGCCACCGACCGGCGGCACCGCATCGGCTCGCTGCTGTTCAACTTCGGCGGGCCGGGCGGCGACGGCGTCGACACGCTCGCCCAGGTCGCGGGCCAGTACGCCGAACTCGGCGCCCGCTACGACCTCGTCGCGTTCGACCCCCGCGGAGTCGGACGCAGCACACCCGTGACCTGCGTCGGCGACCGGCGCATGGACGAGATCGTCGCCCGGGACGACAGCCCCGACACCGCCGCCGAGGAGAAGGCGTACATCGACGGGCGCGCCGCCTACGTGAAAGGGTGCGCGGCCCGCTCCGGCGACCTCCTGCCCCATGTCGGCACCCTGAACGCGGCCCGCGACATGGAACTGATCCGGATCGCCCTCGGCGACGGGAAACTCCACTACTTCGGGATCTCCTACGGCACCTGGCTCGGCGGCGCCTACGCGCACCGGTTCCCGGACAAGATCGGACGCGCCGTCCTCGACGCCGCCGTCGACACCCGGATCGGCAGCGTGGACCTCGCCCTCCAGCAGGCCGCCGCGTTCCAGCGCGCCCTCCGCGACTTCGGCGACGCCTGCGCACGGCTCGGCGGGAAGCACTGCCCGCTGGGCGCCGACGGCCCGTCCGTCGTGGAATCCATCGGACGGATCCTGGACGGCCTCGACCGCGATCCCCTGCCCACGTCCGGCGGCCGCAAGCTCACCCAGAGCCTCGGGACCTCCGGTGCGGCCGCCGCGCTCTACTCCCGCGACGCCTGGCCGTACCTCGCGCAGGGCCTCGTCGACGCGGTCAAGCGCCGCGACGGCACCCTGCTGCTCATGCTCGCCGACGTCCAGAACGGCCGCGACGAGGACGGGGCCTACACCAACCTGGCCGCCGCCAACACCGCGATCACCTGCGCGGACCGCGCCGACCGGCACACCCCGTCCGACGTCCGGCGGCTCCTGCCGAAGTTCCGCAACGCCTCACCGATCTTCGGGACGTCCATGGCGTGGGGCCTGCTGCAATGCACGGGCTGGCCGGTGAAGGGCGACGACGCGGCCCGCGAGGTGTCCGCCCCGTCCGCCGCGCCGATCCTCGTCGTCGGCAACACCGGCGACCCGGCCACCCCCTACGCGTGGGCGCCCGCCCTCACCAGGGAACTGGGCGGGCGGGCGACCCTCCTCACCCTCGACGGGGAGGGCCACGGCGCCTACGACACCGGCGACCCGTGCGTCCGCAAGACCGTGAACGCCTACCTTCTGCGCGGACAGGTGCCGGCCGCGGGCACGACCTGCGGCTGGGCGCCGGCTCGCCGTCCACCGCGAGCGGCCTTGGCAACTTTTGACCCTTGATCCCGCCGCCGGTATGGACTGGTCTAGACCGCATGAGGATGTACGGCGGCCGAACCATCGTGTCCATCGCCGCGACCGCGGCCCTCGGGCTGGCACCGTCCCCGCCGGCGCAGGCGCAGACGCCGCCGGGACGCGGCTGCGACCCCGACGCCGCCCTGTCCCGGATGACCGGCGCAGAGAAGGTCGGCCAGATGGTGATGGCGGTCACCGCGGACGGGCCGGACGGAATGCCGTCCGACGAGACCCGGCGCGCCGTCCAGGACCTGAAGATCGGCTCGGTCATCACCTCCGAGCCGCGCACGCCCGGCATCGCCGCCCGCTACGCCAACCGGCTGCAGCGCTGGGCGCAGGACGCCCCGCCGCACCTGCCGCTGCTGGTCTCGGGCGACTTCGAGTTCGGGACGACCCACAACGTCCGGGAGGGCACCACGCCGCTGCCCAACGCGATGGGCCTCGGCGCGGCCCGCGACCCCCGGCTCGCCCGCGAGGCCGCGGTCATCACCGCCGCGGAGGCCCGCGCCATGGGCTTCCACTGGAACTACGCGCCCGTCGCCGACGTCAACACCAACCCCGCCAACCCCATCATCGGCGTCCGGTCGTTCGGCGAGCGCACCGACCTGGTCGGCGGGCTCGTCGAGACGCAGGTCCGCACCTACCGGCGGGCCGGGATGATCGCCACGCCCAAGCACTTCCCCGGACACGGCGACACCGAGTTCGACAGCCACCTGGAACTGCCGGCCGTCACCTACGACCGCGCGACCCTCGAACGCGTCCACCTTCCCCCGTTCCGCCGCGCCATCGGCGCCGGCGCCGACGCGATCATGACGGCGCACGTGGTGGTGCGGGCCGTCGACCCGGAACTGCCCGCCACGCTGTCGCCCAAGGTACTGACCGGGCTGCTCCGCGAGGAGATGGGCTTCGACGGGCTCATCGTCACCGACGCCATGGACATGGACGCGATCGACGAGAACTGGGGCACCCGCGACGCCACCGTGATGGCGGTCAGGGCGGGCGCCGACGTCATCATGTCGACCGGCGACTACACGGCGCACACCGAGGCGGTGGACGCCCTCGCCGACGCCGTGCGCGACGGCGAACTGACCGAGGCGCGGGTCGACGCGTCCGTCCGGCGGGTCCTCGCGCTCAAGTGCGGGTACCGGGTGGCCGCCCACCGCTATGTCAGCCCCGGGATCGCCGAGCGGATCTCCGGGAACCGGATCTTCCAGCGGCGCGCCCTCCGGATGGGCCTAGCCGCCACGACCCTGGTGAAGAACGACGGAGCCGTGCTGCCCTTCGACCCGGAGTCACGAGCCCGGACGCTGGTCGCCGGCGCCGTCCAGACCGAACCGTTCGCCGACGAGGTGGCCGCCGTCGCCCGCGGCCCCGTGACGCGCTGGCAGGCCGCCACGACCGACCCGGCCGATGCCGAGATCGCCGAGGCCGTCCGGCAGGCCGCCACCGCCGACCGGGTGCTCGTCGCCACGTTCTCTTCCGGCAAGCTGCCCGAAGGCCAGGCGAGACTCGTCCGCGCGCTGCGGGCGACGGGCAAGCCGGTGGCGGCGATCGCGATCGGCCTTCCCTACGACCTGGCCTCCTACCCGGACGTCGAGGCGTACGTCGCGACCTACGGAACGACCGCGCGGACCCAGCGGATCGACCTCACCATGCACAGGGCGGCGGCCCGCGTCGTCTTCGGCGAGCAGCCGGGCGGCCGCCTGCCGGTCACGATCAACGGCCTCTACCCGTACGGCCACGGCCTCCGCTACTGAACGCCGCCCGGCCGGACGACCTGCTCCACCTTCATCGGCTCCCGGAGGGCGCCGCCGACCGTGCAGTACCTCTCGTGCACCCGCGCGGCCACGGACTTCAGCACGTCCTCGGCCTTGCCGTCGCCTTCGGGCAACTCCACGTCATAGGTGACCGTGATCGTGCCCAGCGTGCTGGTCGCGACCTTGTCGGCCTGGACGGTCGCGGCGAGGCGCGCCATCCGGTGCCCGCGCTGCGCGGTGAGCGGCTCCACGGTGACCAGCTCGCAGCCGCCGAGCGCCGCGAGCAGCAGCTCCACCGGCGTGAAGACGCCCTCGGCGTCGGAGTCCCCGATCGCGACCGTCGCGCCGCGGTCGTTGACGGCCCGGAAACCGTCCCCGGTGCGCTCCACCCTGACCTCGGCCATGACATCCCCTTTGATCGTCTTGGTCTCCGCCCACGTGAACAGCGACCCCGGGTGCGTTCTTCCCGGTGCCTCAGGACGTGCCGAGGCGCTCCTGCTCCTCCTCGACGATCTGCCGCGCGAGGGCCTGCTCGGAGATGTCGGTCGCGTCCGGCGTCTGCTCCGCCAGATCGCTGCGCCGCGCGTACTGGTCGAACAGCCTGGTCTTGGTGCGCAGGATCTTCAGCATCCGCTCGTCCACGCCGTCGGGTGTCAGCAGCCGGTGCACCTGCACGGTGCGCACCTGGCCCATCCGGTGGGCGCGGGCGACCGCCTGCGTCTCCATGGTCGGCTTCACCTGCGGCTCACACAGGATGACCACCGAGGCCGCCTGAAGGTTGAGCCCCACCCCGCCCGCCTGGATCTGGGCCAGCAGGACGGCGTGGCCGGGTGCGGCGGTGAACTCGTCCGCCACCTCCTGGCGTCTCACCGGTGCCACGCCGCCCGAGATCGGCCCGTGCACCTTCGGGCCGAGCGCGTCCTCGACGGCGGCCAGCACGTCCCGGAAGTAGGAGAACACCACGACCTTCAGCCCGTTCGCCTCGGCCTCCTCCACCAGCTCCCGCAGCCGGTCGAGCTTGGCGGACTTCTCGGGGACGGCGTACGCGGCGCGGCGCATCGCCATGAAATTGCCGTCCGCCACGGCCCGCCGGTAGGCCGCCTCGTCCGCCGCGCTGAACTCCTCCAGCTCGTCCACTTGCACGACCTCGGGCAGCTCCACGAGGACGTCCTTCTGGTTGCGTCGCAGGTAGACGGGGGCGACCGCCGACCGGAACGCCTGCGGGCCGAGCACCGCCTCGCCGGGGCTGACCTCCTTCGCCAGCTCGGGCCGCAGATGCGCGACCAGGCTGCGGAACTCCTCGACGCGGTTCTCCATCGGCGTGCCGGTGAGGAACAGGACCCGGTCCACCCGGCGGCACCACGACGCGACCGTCTTGGCGCGACGGGTCTCGTGGTTCTTGGCGTAGTGGGCCTCGTCCACCACGAACATCGCGACGTCGAGGTCCAGCGGGACGTCCACCGTGGGCAGCGTGGCGAACGTCGTGACACCGATGCCGCCGCCGGCGACGAAACCGGCCAGCGCCTCGTCCTTGCCGGGACCGTGCAGCGGATGCGCCGCAAGCGTGCTGCGCGCCTCGATCTCGCGCACCCAGTTGATCAGCACGCTCGCCGGGCAGGCCACCACGAAATGCGTCCCGCCCCCGGCCCGCAGATGGGCGATCGCCGCGATCGCCTGGATCGTCTTCCCGAGCCCCATCTCGTCGCCGATGATCACCCGTTCCTGGACGAGCGCGAACCGCGCCCCGAACGACTGGTAGCCGCGCAGCGAGACCCGCCGGTGTGTGTCATCGAGGGGCTGCGCCTTGACCCGGGCGGCCAGATCACTCGGGACGAAGCCCTCGGCGGCCTCCCGTGCGGGCTCCACGGACGCCAGCTCCGCCAGAAGGGTCTGGTAGTCGGACGCGCGGAGCTCGAAGTCGATCCACGCCTCGTCCGCCGAGACGGCGGGCCTCAGCAGATCGACCGACGCCTGCGACATCAGCAGGCCGGTGCCCCGCGAACCCTCCGCCTCCACGGCCTGTGCCAGCTCGCTCAGCGCCTTCTCCGCACGCTCCCTCTTGGCCGGCCGCGCGAACAGCCTCCGCCACCACGACCCCGCCGGCCTCGCGTCATGCGCCAGCGGGCCGACCAGCGCCGCCAGCCGTTCCGCCGCGGCGCGGGCGCGCGGAACGTCCGGCCCGGCGTTCACCAGCCGGTGCAGCGCGATCACGAGCGGCGTCGTCACCTCGTCCCGCCGCTGCAGGTCGACCCGTATCCCGGCCGACCGTTCCGCCGCCTCCGCCAGGCTGCCCGCCGCCGCGTGCACCTGCCCGGCGGTCTGCGGCCCGATCCCCGGCACGAGCTGCAGCCGGTACGGGGTGGTCTGCAGGACGTCCGCGACGGTCGCGAACCCCGCCTTCTCCAGCGCACCGACCCGCAGCCGCCCGCCGGTGACGTCCTTCAGCCGCTCGACCGGGATCGACCCGAGCTGCTCCCGCGCCGCCTCCGCCCGCAGCGGCGCCAGCGCCCTCTGCACCTCCCCGAGGGCCCGGTCGTGATCGGCCTGCAGATCACGTGCGGCACCCAGCAGTGAGTTCCCGTCCCGCAGGACGTCCTTGGGGTCGTACGCCATCCCGCTCCTCAGCCACATCGCCCCGCACATGATGCCAGCGCGCCGCGGATTCCGCCCTGGCTGGAATCCACCGAGCCCGGAGACCGCACGTCAGGCACAGGTGGTGGTGCGGATCGTTGATCGCCGACCCGATGCGGTGATCACGGAGGTGCTCGACCGCGCCGGAACCCTGCGGCGACGTGACCGTCGGCATCGTCCCGTGCCCGGTGACGGCGCCGGGAACATTTGTCCAAGACCGGTGGCCGACCGCCCGTGCATAGTCCCGGTATGAGTCAGTACGACGTTGAGCACTCGCCCCGGATGCACGTGGTCCGCGACGGCCCGCGGGAGGCGCCGCCGCTGTTGCTGATCCACGGCTCGGGGGCCTCGGGCGGCTCATGGAGCCCGGTGGTGCCGGCGCTCGCCGGCCACCACCACGTCGTCCGCGTCGACCTCCCGGGCTGCGGCCAGTCCCCGCCCGCGCGGTCCTACGACGTGCCCGACCAGGCGGGCAGGGTGGCGGCGCTGCTCGACGACCTCGGCCTTCGCGGTGTCGCCGCGGTCGGGCACTCCAGCGGCGGCTACATCGCCACCGCGCTCGCCGAACAGCGCCCCGACCTGGTGAGGTCGCTCGCGCTGATCAGCACCGGTCCGAGTCTCGACGCGCTGCGTCCGCAGCCGTTCCTCCTCCGGGTCCTGCTGGGTCCGCCTGTCGGCCCGCTCCTCTGGCGGAGACGTTCGGACGCGATGATCCGCAGTGGGATCAGGGCGACGGCCGCTCGCCCGGTGGACGTCCCGGACGACTTGATCGCTGAAGTACGGGGCACCACCTACCGCGCGTTCAGGATGGCGTCGCGCCGGAACACCGCGTACATCACCGAGCAGAGCGTGCCCGACCGTCTCGCCGCCCTCGGGGTCCCAGTGCTGGTGGTCTTCGGCGCCGCCGACCCCCGCTGGGAGCCGTCGTCGGCGCACCAGTACGACGCGGTCCCGAACGCGCGGGTCGAGCTGGTGCCCCGGGTCGGGCACATACCGATGCTCGAAGCGCCCGAGGCGACCGGAAAACTGCTGCTGGGCTTCACGGCGGTGGGCCCCCCGCCCGTGATCCCCGAGGCCTAAACTGGTCGCGTGCCGTCGACCGGGACACCACCCGACTGGGACTGGGCCTGGGTGGACGTCGCGGTCCCGCGCCCTTCGGGTCAGCTGCCGGGGGTCAGCATGGCCGGGTTCGGCTCGCGTGCCCCCGCGGTCGCGGACATCGCCATGGTCGCGCACCCGTCCGTCACCCTGCTCGTCGACCTGAGCGAGGGAGAAGGCATCGTCTGCCGCACCCGTGGCCGGCACGAGCGCGGCAGTGTCGCCGTCGGGCTCCTCCCCGGCGATCTTCGGGCGGGCGGCCGGGTGGGCGAGTGCCTCCAGATCCGGTTGGAGCCGGTCGCGGCGGCCGCGGTGCTCGGCGCGTCGGCCGAGCTCAGCGGGATGGTGGTATCCCTCGAGGACGTCTGGGGCCGCGACGCCGGGCGAGCCGAGGACAGGCTGCGCGCCGCCGCGTCGTGGGACGAGCGGTTCACGATCGCGGCGGAAATACTCGGCCGACGGCTGAGCGCCCGCCCACGGGTCGATCCGGAGGTCGCCCACACCTGGCGGCGGACGCTCACCAGCCGGGGGCGGATGCGGGTCGACGGCCTGGCGGACGAGGTCGGCTGGAGCCGCAAGCGCCTGTGGTCACGCTTCCGCTCCCAGCTCGGCATCACCCCCAAACGCGCCGCCCGGCTGGTGCGGTTCGACCACGCCGCCCACCTTCTCGCGGCGGGTCACCCCGCCGCCGACGTCGCCACCCGGAGCGGCTACGTCGACCAGTCCCACCTCCACCGCGAGGTCAAGACCTTCACCGGGCTCACGCCCACGGCGGTGGCCGCCGCACCGTGGCTCGCGATCGACGACGTCGCGTGGCCGGCTTCATCGCCGACCCGGCGGCCCGCGGAGGCCGGCGAACGCTTCCCCGACCTTCGTTGAACGGCCTGCCTACGGCGAGGCGGCCTTCCTCACGCTGCGAAGCTTCCGGATGGGGCCCACGTGCGGGATCCTCAGCCGGTGAGTTCGAGTGCCGGCCGGTCGCCGCGGGGGAGGCGGCGTGCCTGCGCACCGAGGTGGGCCTCTCTGAGGTCGTCCATGAAAGCCTCGCACAGCGGTCGCCCGCCCCGGTCCAGCGTCTCGGCGTGGCGGCTGAGCCCGTCGTCGGCGCCCAGCTGGCGGTGCCCCCAGATGCCGAGCTGGACGAGCACGGGAACCAGTGCGATGGAGCGCTCGGTGAGGCTGTAGATCGCCTTCTGCTTGTGGGTGGGGTCGTCGCTTCTGGTGAGCAGCCCGGCGTCGGTGAGGCTGCGAAGGCGCTCGGCGAGGACCTTCGTCGAGATGCCCTCGTCCGAGGCGAGCAGCTCGCGGTAGTGCCGCTTGCCGGCGAACATGACGTCGCGGAGCACCAGCAGCGACCAGCGGTCCCCGAGCAGCTCGACCGCCAGGTTGACCGGACATTCCGAACGGTTCATGGACGCCATCATGCTTCCTTCGCCACACTGGTTGCTTTTCTAAAGCACTCTACCTAGGCTTGAACTGCTTTCGAAAGGTAAGTAGTCGTCCGACGGGGAGGCATCATGCCAAAGCAGACACCGGTGGCAGAGGCGCTCACACCGACAGGCAAGGGCACCGGCGTGACGCCGGGGGCAGGCGTCCTGGACTGGTCCGAGGTCGAGCGCCGATTCACCCAGGACGGCTGGCGCTGGCTGGCGACGGTGCGCCCGGACGGGGCGCCGCACGTCATGCCGGTTTTCGGCGCGTGGTCGGAGTCGGTCCTGTTCGTCGTGTCCAAGGCCACCGCGCGCAAGAGCCGGAACCTCGACGTGGACGGGCGATGCGTCCTGTCCGCCGATGTGGAAGGTGCGCATCTGGTCGTCGAGGGCGACGCGAGCCGGGTTCTCGATGAGGAGACGCTCGAGCGCGCGTCCGCCGCGTTCGAGCGGGTTTACGGGTGGCCGACCACGATCGCCGGCGCCGAACTCGACGCCGACTACGGCGCGCCGACCTCGGGCGGGCCCCCGTACCGCGTCTACCAGATCGTGCCGAGCAAGGTGTTCGCCCTGCCGTCGGCGGGCGACTTCATGCCCACCCGCTGGCGCTTCACGTGACGACACCAGGTACGCGCGTGCGCCTCGGCGGTTCACCCGCACCGCCGTCTCGGTGAAAGTGAGCCACACCCTCCTTCTGCGAGCCCGCGCTGGATGATCACGAACCAACTGATCAATTCGTACAGGACGGGCTCAAGGGCCGGCGGCGAAGGCGACGCCGCTGTGGGGTACGTTGTCGCGTCGTGCTCAAGACCGCCTGGATCTCGACCGGATCAGCACCACTGGCGGTCCCCGGCCGCCGACGCCACGGACAGTCCACTCCTCCCCAACAAGGTCGCCGAAAGGGTCCGTCTCCTCCGCTATGACGCCCGGACCTTGCCATATCGGCAATTTCGCGTGCCAGTCGTGGTGGCTCGGCGCCAGAGTGTGCGCAACCGGTCCTGCGAGGAGAGCATGAGCATTCACAACCAAGCCGCCCGCTTCTGGGACGAGCGATCCGTCCAGGCGCGCCGCCTCGGCAAACGCGACACGGGGCCCCCTTCGACCGGACCCGGCGAGAGGGACGTGCTCGTCGGCTTCCTCGACTACCTGCGCGCCGCCGTCGCGGCCAAGGCCGAAGGGGTACCCGAAACCGCGGCCCGCGCCCCCGGCGTGTCGTCCGGGACGAACCTGCTGGGGTTGATCAAGCACCTCACCCACGTGGAACGGCAATGGCTGCTCGGCCACGAGGTGGCCGACTGGCAGGCCACATTCCACCCCGCCCCAGATGACACCACCGAAACGATCCTCGCCGCCTACCGGGAAACCATCACCGAAGCGAACAAGGAGATCGCTTCCTGGGACGACCTCACCGAACCAGGCCCCGCCCTGGCCAAGCGCGGCCGCCCGGGGCCGTCCCGCCGGTGGACACTGGCCCACCTGATCGAGGAAACCGCGCGGCACGCAGGACACGCCGACATCCTGCGAGAGCTGATCGACGGCACCACCGGACGCTGAACACAGATCGGAACCGCACCGGGACATACTGCGCGCCGCGGCCCGCGATCCACTTTGGAGGTGCGTTGCGCATCTGGTGGCGCAAGGCCTTGCGCGTCCGCTCTATCTCGCCGAGTGCGTACGCGTCCTCCGGGGTGAGCGCAGGGGTCGGGTAGAGCATGAGCACAATGATCGCGTCGGAGCGGCGGGGACGCCGAGGGGCCCGGCGGCGAGCCGCCGGGCCCCTCGGTCTCGAACTCAGATGTCGTAGTAGAGCTCGAATTCGTGGGGGTGGGGGCGGAGGCGGATCGGGTCGATCTCGAACTCGTTCTTCATCGTGATCCAGGTCTCGATGAGGTCCGGGGTGAACACGCCGCCTTCGAGGAGGTAGTCGTGGTCGGCTTCCAGGGCCGCGAGGACCTCGGGCAACGAGCCGGGGACCTGCGGGATGGCGCGGGCCTCCTCGGGCGGGAGTTCGTAGAGGTCCTTGTCGACCGGCTCGGCGGGCTCGATCTTGTTCTTGATGCCGTCCAGGCCGGCCATCAGCATCGCGGAGAAGGCCAGGTAGGGGTTGCAGGACGGGTCCGGGACGCGGAACTCGACGCGCTTGGCCTTCGGGTTCGAGCCGGTGATCGGGATGCGGATGCAGGCGGAGCGGTTGCGCTGGGAGTAGACCAGGTTGACCGGGGCCTCGAAGCCGGGGACGAGGCGGTGGTAGCTGTTGACCGTCGGGTTGGTGAAGGCCAGCAGGGACGGGGCGTGCTTGAGCAGGCCGCCGATGTAGTAGCGGGCGTTGTCGGACAGGCCCGCGTAGCCGACCTCGTCGTAGAACAGCGGCGAGCCGTCCTTCCAGAGGGACTGGTGGCAGTGCATCCCGGAGCCGTTGTCACCGAAGATCGGCTTCGGCATGAAGGTCACGGTCTTGCCGGCGTCGCGCGCGACGTTCTTGACGATGTACTTGTAGAGGAGGAGCTGGTCGGCCGTCTTCAGCAGGGTGTCGAAGCGGAAGTCGATCTCGGCCTGGCCGGCGGTGCCGACCTCGTGGTGCTGCATCTCGACGTGGATGCCGACGTCGAGGAGCTGCGCGACCATCTCCGAGCGCAGGTCGGTGTAGTGGTCCATCGGCGGGACGGGGAAGTAGCCGCCCTTGTAGGGGGGCTTGGCGCCGAGGTTGCCGCCGGGCTCCTCGCGGCCGGTGTTCCAGGCGCCCTCGACCGAGTCGAGGTAGTAGTAGCCGGCGTTCTGCTTCGTCTCGAACCGGACGTCGTCGAAGATGTAGAACTCGGCCTCGGGACCGAAGTAGCAGGTGTCGGCGATGCCGGTGCCGCGCAGGTAGTCCTGCGCCTTCTTGGCCACGTTGCGGGGGTCGCGGCTGTAGGGCTCGCCGGTCAGCGGGTCGTGGACGAAGAAGTTCAGGTTGAGGGTCTTGTGCCGGCGGAACGGGTCGACGACGGCGGTGGACGGGTCCGGGAGCAGGAGCATGTCCGACTCGTGGATCTCCTGGAAACCGCGGACCGACGAGCCGTCGAACATCAGCCCCTCGGTGAAGACGCTCTCGCCGAAGCTCTCGACGGGGAACGTGAAGTGCTGCATCTTGCCCGGCAGGTCCACGAACCGGCAGTCGACGAATCGCACACCTTCGTTCCTGATGTAGCTCAGGACCTCTTCGGCGCTGCTGAACATCCAGCCTCCTTGGGCGCTTCTTGGCTTCCGGCAGGCTATGGCGGCGCCGTTTCCCGGCCGTGTCTCATATGTTTCCGCTGTGTTACGCGTCACGTTGTGCCCGCGGGAGCCGGGTCCGAACCCGCGGGGGGACGGGATAGCTTAGAGGGCATGAGCAGTGGCAAGGCGAAGGCCGGCGGGCCGCGGTGGACGCAGACGTGGCTGGGCGGGGCGCGTTCGGCGGGCGCCGATCTCGGTGAGCCCGGTGCGCGGCTCGGCCTCCCGGACAAGGGCAGCGGCGCCGTCGCGTCCTACGGCCGGCGGCTCGTCGCGCTGTTCGTCGACTGGGGCCTGTCGATGCTGGTGGCGAGCCTGCTGGCGCGTTCGTTCGGGTGGGACCCGTCGCAGCGCAGCATGTGGACGCTGGTCGTCTTCGGGATCCAGGTGTGGCTGCTGACGGCCCTCCTCGGCACGACGATCGGCAAGCGGCTGTGCGGCGTCCGCGTCGCCCGCCTGGACGGGCGGCCCGTCGGGCTCGGCTGGGCACTGGCCAGGACGCTTCTGCTGCTGCTGGTCGTTCCCGCGCTGATCTGGGACCGGGACTACCGGGGCCTGCACGACCGTGCCGCCAACACGGTCGTCGTCAACATCTGAGCCGTTGAAGGAGAGAACGCCCCGCCGGGGGCGTTTTCTCAGCGCGTCTTGGGCTTGGGGCCCTTCGGCATCTTCGCGCCCTTGGGGATCGGGCCCTTCGGCATCTGCATCGACCGGGGCAGTGCCTGGAGCCGGTCGTTCAGCTCGCCCACCTGCCCCTTGTTCAGGTTCCGGGGCAACTTCATCAGGTGGCGCTGCAGCTTGTCCACCGGGATCTGGCCCTCGTCGTCCCCGACCTGCACGTCATAGATCGGCACCTGCTGCGCGGCGCGGGAGAGGCGCTTCTTCTCGGCGCCGAGCAGCGGCCCGACGCGGTTGCGGGGGCCCTCCGAGACCAGCACCACCCCGGGACGGCCCACCGCGCGGTGCACCATGTCGAGGTTGCGGTTGCCGCTGACCGCCTCGGTGACCGTCCATTTGCCGCGCATGTTCTTCAGGATCGCGGCGGCGGCGCCCGGCTGCCCGGCGATCACCTTGTACTGGGCTCGCTGCGCCAGCTGACCGAAGACGATCATGCCGATGGCCAGTCCGGCCATGACGCCCATCGGGATGAAGAACCACAGCTGGCCGACGATCCACCCGATGAGGATGACGACGACCAGGGCGCCGATCGCCGAGGCGAACACGATCGGGAGGGCCTTCGGGTCCGCCTGACGGAGGACCTGGGCGACCATGCGGATCTGCTTGAGGCGGCCCGGACGCTCCTGGGCCCCGTCCGTGGGCTTCTTCGACATAAGTCCAAGGATAGTGGTGTCGCGACGTTCGCGCGTTCAGCTCTCCCGCGCCTCGATCGCCTGCTTGTACAGACGGCCCGCGCGGTAGCTGGAACGGACCAGCGGCCCCGACATGACGCCCGCGAAGCCGATCTCCTCGGCCTCGGCCGACAGCTCGACGAACTCCTCGGGCTTCACCCACCGCTCCACGGGGTGGTGGCGGGCGCTCGGCCGCAGATACTGGGTGATCGTGATCAGTTCGCAGCCGGCCGCGTGCAGGTCGCGCAGCGCCTGCGAGACCTCCTCGCGGGTCTCGCCCATGCCCAGGATCAGGTTGGACTTGGTGACCAGGCCGTCCTCCCGCGCCATGGTGAGGACGTCGAGGGAACGGTCGTAGCGGAACCCGGGCCGGATCCGCTTGAAGATCCGCGGGACGGTCTCCACGTTGTGCGCCAGGACCTCCGGGCGGGACGAGAAGACCTCGGCGAGCTGCTCGGGGACGGCGTTGAAGTCGGGGATCAGCAGTTCGACGCCGCAGCCGGGGATCGCCGCGTGGATCTGCCGGACGGTCTCGGCGTACAGCCAGGCGCCGCCGTCGTCGAGGTCGTCGCGGGCGACGCCGGTGACGGTGGCGTACTTCAGGCCCATCGTGGCCACGGACTCGGCGACGCGGCGCGGCTCGTCCCGGTCGAGCTCGGCGGGCCTGCCGGTGTCGATCTGGCAGAAGTCGCAGCGCCGGGTGCACTGGTCGCCGCCGATCAGGAACGTCGCCTCCCGGTCCTCCCAGCATTCGTAGATGTTGGGGCAGCCGGCCTCCTGGCACACGGTGTGCAGGCCCTCGGACTTCACCAGGCCGCTGAGCTCGCGGTACTGCGGGCCCATCTTCAGCCGGGTCTTGATCCATTCGGGCTTGCGCTCGATCGGGGTCTCGCTGTTGCGTGCCTCGATGCGCAGGAGCTTGCGTCCGTCAGGTGTCACCGTCGTCACGGGACCCAGCGTACGTCGCGATCTCCGGTGGCGGCACACCGGCCGCGGCCCGGCCCGGGCCGGCGGGGCGTAGCGGGGCGTAGCGGGGCGTGGCGGGGCTCAAAGGCGTATCGGAGCGATCTCGAACGCATGACAGTACCCCGTTCACCTCGCGGATTCGCGTGTTTCCGCCATGTCCAACAGCGGATCTCTCTAGGGTGACTCCCTGTCGTCACGCAACAGCGTTAGCAGGAGGACCGCAGTGGGTCTGGCAATGTCGTACCTCAGGGTGCCGCCGGTGCTGGAGGGGGAGCCGGATCCCGGCCGGACCGCCCGCCACATCTTCGGTGCCGCCGACTGGCGCCGCCGCGGCGCGGCGGAACTGTTCGATCTCGGTTGGGCGTGGCAGGCGATGCACTACCTCGTCACCGGCGACCCGTGGGACGGGCGGCAGCCCGAGGCCGACGTCGTGTGCGGCGGGCGGCTGCTCACCGAGGACGGCGCCGACGAACTGGGCATGGACGTGATCTACCTGGCTCCTGACCGGGTCAAGCCCACCGCCGACCATCTGGCCGCGACGCCGTTCGCGAAGGTCGCCGGACGGTACGACCCGGCGGCGATGGGCAAGGCCGGGGTCCAGGACGCCGGCAGGCTCAACGCCGCCGCCCGCGACAAGCTCCTCAAGCCCGCCTACAAGGGGCTGGGGGAGTTCTTCACGGCCGCCGCCGCCGAAGGGCAGGCCGTCTACAAGGTGATGGCCCCCGAGGGCTGATCCCCAGGGCCGACCCCCAGGGGGCCTGATCCCGGGGGTGCCCCTTCAGGCTCCCAGCTGCGCCGTGGTGCGGTGGAGCGTCTCCGCCGCGCCGAGCGCGGCGGACAGGTGCCGCTCGACCAGGGGGACGACCTCGGCGACCGGGACGTCCCGGCCGAGTTCACGGCTGAGGCTGGTCGACCCGACGTCCCGGATCCCGCAGGGGACGATCTTGTCGAACCAGCCCATGTCGTTGTCGCAGTTGAGCATGAACCCGTGCATCGCCACGCCCCGCGCCACCCGGATCCCGATGGAGCCGATCTTGCGGTTCGGGGTCCCGGGCACCCACAGGCCGCTGTGCCCCTCGACGGTGACGGTCCGCAGGCCGAGTTCGGCGCAGACGTCCATCATCATCCGCTCCAGCTGCCGCACGTACCCGACGACGTCCTTCGGGTCGGGCAGCCGGACGATCGGGTAGCCGGTGAGCTGCCCCGGACCATGCCAGGTGATCTTGCCGCCGCGGTCGACGTCGATGACCGGGGCGCCCGGGTCGCCGAAGGGGCGGTCGAGCGCCTCGGTGCGCCGGCCCGCCGTGTAGACCGGCTGATGCTCCAGCAGCAGGACGGTGTCGGGGATCGTGTCGTCCACGCGCAGGGCGTGGGTGCGTTTCTGCAGCTCCCATCCGTCCGGGTAGGGGACGGCCGCCGTGCCGAACCCCGCATGCACCACCACCAGCTCGCGTACGTCCACATCGCTCACACGAGCAAGCTTATGCCTTCACAGCGCGGCGAGCAGGCGGGGCTCCAGGCGGTGCTCCTTCGCCGTCCCCGGCCCGTCCGGCTCGACGCGGTAGGCGCCGGCCTCGCGCCGGTACGAGACGGCCTGGACGAACTCGGTGCCCACGTAGTGCAGCGCCACGGACTCGTCGGCCGCGTACCCGCCGGGCAGGGTCCCCTCGCCGACGAGTTGCTGCAGCAGCGGGCGTCGCTGCGGGTCGCTGTCGTAGTGCACGCCGCACGAGAACGGCAGGAAGCCCAGGCCGCCGGTCAGCGGGCGCAGCTGCGGCCCGAACGAGTCGGTGTTGCCGCCGACGTGCCAGCACAGCGCTCCCGCGCTCTGCCCCGACAGCACCACGCCCTCGTGCCACGCCTCCCGCATGATCTCGTCGAGGCCGTGCAGCCGCCACAGGGCCAGCAGGTTCGCGACGCTGCCGCCGCCCACATAGATGAGGTCCTGGGTGAGCAGGTGCGCCCGGACGTCGGCGACGTTCGGCATCGGGAACAGCGCCAGATGGCTGACCTCGGCGTCCATCGACGCGAACGCGGTGTAGAAGCGTGCGATGTACTCGGCGCCGTCGCCCATCGCCGTGGTCATGAAGCAGACCCTCGGCCGGTCCTGGCCGGTCAGGTCGAACGCGTAGCGCAGCAGCGGGCTCGGTTCGAGCCCCTCCCGGCCGTCCGGCACGAACGTGCCCCCGCCGATCGCGAGGATGTGCGGCTGTCCGTCGGTGCTCATTCACCCTCCCTTGGGCCAAGCTGTCTCAATGTCACCGTATGACTACCGAACGGGATCGGCCGGGACTTTGACGATTCTTGGGACTCAGAGGGCGGCGCGCAGAGCGGAGTCGAGGTCCTGGTGCGCGAACCGGAACCCGGCCTGCTCCAGCCGCCGCGGCAGGACCCGCTGGCTGACCAGCGGTCCCTCGCCGGCGAACTCGCGCAGCGCCGCCCTCAGCGCGAACGCCGGGACGGTCAGCCGCGTCGGCCGGTGCAGAAGACGGCCGAGCGTCCTCGTGTAGGTCTCGTTGGTCACCGGGGTCGGCGCGGTCAGGTTGACCGGCCCGGCGATCTCGTGGTCGATGAGGAACCGCAGCGCCGCGATCTGGTCGGCCATGGAGATCCAGCTCATCCACTGCCCGCCGTCGCCGAGCCTGCCGCCCAGCCCGAACCGGAACAGCGGCAGCGTGCGGCCCAGCATCCCGCCTTCGCGGGCGAGGATGACGCCCGTGCGCGGGTGGACGACCCGGACGCCCGCCTCCTTCGCGGGCGTGGCGGCGGCCTCCCAGTCGCGGACGAGGCCGGCCAGGAAACCGCGCCCCGCGGGGTCCTTCTCGTCGACCTCCCGCCCGCCGGTGTCGCCGTAGAACCCGATCGCGGACCCGCAGACCAGCACGGGCGGCCGCGGGCCGGCCGCCGCGATCGCCTCCGCGATCGTCCGGGTGCCGACCACCCGGCTGTCCCTGATCTTCCGCTTGTACGCCTTCGTCCACGGCCGGTCGCCGATCCCGGCGCCCGCGAGGTGCACCACCGCGTCCGTGCCGTCCAGCGCCGCCGCCTCGACGCAGCCGTCGGCGGGGGACCAGCGCGCCTCGTCGGGTCTGGACGGTTCCCGCCGTATCAGCCGGACGACCTCGTGGCCGTCCTCCAGCAGCGACTGCACCAGCGCCGAGCCGATGAGGCCCGACGAGCCCGTGACGGTGACCCTCATGTCCCCCACCCTAGGCGGACGGCGCCACCGAACGGTGAGATTCTCAGCCGGTCCCGGGTTTCCACGGATCGAACGGATCACCACGCGCGGGACCCCGCCGGCCGGTGGCGCGGCGGGGTCCCGGGGCGTCCGGCGGACGGCGGTCCGCAGGAAACGGTCAGAGGCCGAGGTCGGCCTCGAAGTTGCCCTCCTCCAGGCGGTGCTTGATCGTGGCGAGGAAGCGGGCGGCGTCCGCGCCGTCGATCAGCCGGTGGTCGTAGGTCAGCGCCAGGTAGACCATCGAGCGCACCGCGATGACCTCGCCCAGGTCCGGGTCGTCGATGACGGCGGGACGCTTGACCACGGCGCCGGTGCCGAGCATGCCGACCTGCGGCTGGTTGAGGATCGGGGTGTCGAACAGCGCGCCGCGGCTGCCGGTGTTGGTCAGCGTGAACGTGCCGCCGGCCAGCTCGTCCGGGCTCACCTTGCCGGCGCGGGTGCGCTCGGCGATGTCGGCGATCCGCTGCGCGAGACCGCCCAGGTTGAGCTGTCCCGCGTTGTGCACGACCGGGACCATCAGGCCGCGCTCGGGCACGTCCACCGCGATGCTGAGGTTCTCCACCTCGTGGTAGGTGACCTCGTTGGTCTCGCCGTTGATGACCGCGTTCATCTTCGGGTGCGCCTTGAGCGCCTCGACCGTCGCCATCGCGAAGAACGGCAGGAACGACAGCTTGACGCCCTCGCGGGCCTGGAAGTCGGCCTTGGCCTGCTCCCGCAGCCGCGCGATCTTGGTGATGTCCACCTCGACGACGGTGGTGAGCTGCGCGGAGACCTGCAGCGACTCCACCATGCGGCGGGCGATCGTCTGCCGCATGCGCGACATCTTCTCGGTGTGGCCGCGCAGCTCGAGCTGCTCGGCGGGGGCGCCGGCGGGCGCCGGGGCGGCGTGCCGGCCGGCGGGGGCCTGCGGAGCGGCGGCCGGAGCCGGAGCCGGGGCCGGGGGCGCCTGCCGGGCGGCCTCCTGGGCGGCGCGGGCCGCCTCCAGGACGTCCTGCTTGCGGATGCGGCCGCCGACGCCGGTGCCCTTGACCGTGGACAGGTCCACGCTGTGCTCGGCGGCGAGCTTGCGCACCAGCGGCGTGACGTACGGCCCCTCACCGGACGGCGCCTCGGCCTGGGCGGGCGCGGGCGGCTGCTGCGCCGCCGGGGCCGGCTCCGGCTGCCGCGGGGGCTGCGGCGCGGCGGGCGCGGGCGTCGGCGGCGCCGGCGGCTGCTCCTGCGCGGGCGGCGGCCAGGCGGCGGGCGGCGGGGCCTGCTGCGGCTCCGGCTGCGGGGCCGGCGCCTCCTCGGCCTGCGGCTCGGGGGCCTCCTGCTCCCCGGCGGCCGGGGCTTCGCCACCGGACGCCGCCTCGCCCTCGTCGCCGATGACGGCCAGTTCGGCGCCGACCTCGACGGTCTCGTCCTCGGCGACGGTGATGCTGGTCAGGACGCCCGAGGCGGGCGAGGGGATCTCGGTGTCGACCTTGTCGGTCGACACTTCCAGGAGCGGCTCGTCGGTCTCGACGCGCTCGCCCTCCTTCTTGAGCCAGCGGGTGACGGTGCCCTCGGTGACGCTCTCGCCGAGCTGGGGCATGGTGACGGAGACCGGCATGTCTCAGCGACTCCTTCGGAATACTTGTGCGGCGTTCAGCCGTGCACGTGCAGTGGTTTGCCGGCGAGGGCGAGATGTGCCTCGCCGACCGCCTCGGACTGGGTCGGGTGGGGGTGGATCAGCTGGGCGACCTCGCCCGGCAGGGCCTCCCAGTTGTAGATGAGCTGGCCCTCCGCGATGAGCTCGCCGACGCGGGCGCCGACCATGTGGAGGCCGAGGACGGGACCGTCCACGGCCGCGATCACCTTCACCTCGCCCTGCGTCCCCAGGATCTTGCTCTTGGGGTTGCCCGCGAGGTCGTGGGTGACCTCCTTGATCTCGTACCCGCGTTCCCTGGCCACGGCGGAGGTGATCCCGACCGAGGCCACCTCGGGGGCGGAGTAGGTGATGCGGGGAACGCCGTCGTAGTCGATCGGCGGCGGGGTGAGCCCGGCGAGCCGCTCGGCGACGAGGATTCCCTCGGCGAAGCCGACATGGGCGAGCTGCGGCGTCGGGATCAGGTCCCCGACCGCAGAGATCGTGGGGACGTTCGTCCGGCAGTACTCGTCGACCTTCACGAAACCGCGCTCGGTCTCGACGCCGGCCTCGGCCAGGCCGATGCCTTCGGAGACCGGGGCGCGTCCCACCGCCACCAGCAGCAGCTCCGCGTCGACCGTCTTGCCGCCCTCGAGCGTGACGGCGATGCCGCCCTGCGTCGTCTTGGCGCTCTCGAAGCGGGTGCCGACCTCGAACTTGATGCCGCGCTTGCGGAACGCGCGCTCCAGCCGCTTGGAGCTGGACTCCTCCTCCAGCGGCAGCAGGTGCGGGAGGGCCTCGACGACGGTGACCTCGGCGCCGAACGAGCGCCAGACGCTGGCGAACTCGACCCCGATCACGCCTCCGCCGAGGATGACGACCGAACCCGGGACGCGGTCGAGCCGCAGCGCGTGGTCGCTGGAGATGACCCGCTCGCCGTCGATCTCCAGGCCGGGCAGCGTCTTCGGTTCCGACCCGGTGCCGAGCACGATGTGCCGGCCCTCGATCGTCCGGACCTGCCCGTCCGCGGTGGCGACCTCGACCGCCGCCGGGCCGGTGAGCCGTCCGGAGCCGTGCACGACCTCGATGCCGCGGGACTTGATCAGCCCGGTGAGGCCCTTCACGGTCGTCGTGACGACCTTGTCCTTGTAGGCGTTCACGCCGGCGACGTCGATGCCCTCGAACGTGGTCTTCACGCCGAACGTCGCGGCTTCGCGGGACTGGTCCGCCACCTCGGCCGCGTGCAGCAGCGCCTTGGTGGGGATGCAGCCGCGGTTGAGGCACGTCCCGCCGAGGGACTCGTCCCGCTCGATGAGCGCGACGGACTTGCCGAGCTCGGCGGCGCGCAGCGCGCACGCGTAACCGCCGCTGCCGGCACCTAGGACGACGATGTCGAAGGGGCCGCTGTTGGCCACTGGTCGCTCCCTTTCCCCGGTTGTGGCGCCGCGTGGTCCGGGGCGCCCTGGGCGGGGCGGGGGCACACCGGGTTCCGGGCCCCCACCGCCACGAGAAAATCTATTCTGTTCTCCACCCGGACAGCGGGCAGGCCCCCTACAGAATTCCCGCGGCGACGTCCTCGGCGATCTGGACGAGCGTCCGGGCCGCGGCGCCGGTGCCGCCCTTCGGGGTGTAGCCGTAGGGCTCGCCCTTGTTGAACGACGGTCCGGCGATGTCGAGGTGGGCCCACTTGACGCCGTCCGGCACGAACTCCTTGAGGAACGTGCCGGCGACGAGCATGCCGCCCCACCGCTCGCCGCTGATGTTGGCGATGTCGGCGACCGCCGAGTCGAGGCCCTTGCGCAGCTCCGCCGGAAGGGGCATGCCCCAGGACGGTTCCCCGGCGCGCTCGGCCGCCGCGACCACCTTCTCACGGACGTCGTCGTCGTTGGCCATGACCCCGGTGGTCCGGGTGCCGAGCGCGACGAGTTGCGCGCCGGTCAGCGTGGCCACGTCCACGATCAGGTCGGGGGAGTCCTCGCCCGCGCGCACGAGGGCGTCGGCCAGGACGAGACGCCCCTCGGCGTCGGTGTTGAGGACCTCGACGGTCTTGCCGCCGTAGATGCGCAGCACGTCCGACGGGCGCTGCGCGGTGCCGCTCGGCATGTTCTCCGCGATGGCCAGGTAGCCGACCACGTTGACCTCGGGGCCGAGAGCGGCGATGGCCGACAGGGCGCCGAGCACCGCCGCCGCGCCGCCCATGTCGGACTTCATCCAGTCCATGGCCTCGGCGGGCTTGAGGGACAGGCCGCCGGAGTCGAACGTGATGCCCTTGCCGACCAGGGCGAGGGTCTTGGACGCCTCCGGGTGGCTGTAGGAGAGGCGGACGAGCCGCGGCGGGTTGACCGAGCCCTGCCCGACGCCCGCGATGCCGCCGTAGCCGCCTTCCACGAGGCCCTTCTCGTCCAGCACCTCGATGGACAGGCCGCTCTCGCCGGCGACCCGCTCGGCCTCGCCCGCGAGGTCCTCGGGGGACAGGTGGGACGGCGGGGCGTTGACCAGGTCGCGGACCAGCTTGACCGAGGCGGCGAGGGTCCGCGCGCGCTCCACGGCCGCCTCCGCGCCGCCGTCCGGCGCCGCGGGGGAGACCAGGCGGATCTCCTCGACCGGGCTCTTGTGCTCGTCACCGGTGCGGTAGGCGTCGAAGGAGTAGGCGCCGAGCAGCGCGCCCAGCGCGACGGCCTCGACGCCCTCGGCGGACCCCTCGGCCGACGGGGCGGGCAGCGCGACGGCGACCCTGGCGGTGCCGGCGAGGGAGCGGACGGCGGCGCCCGCGGCGCGGCGCACGTCCTCGGCGGAGGGCGTCTCGCCCAGCCCGGCGGCGACGATGACCTTGGCGGTGACGGCACCGAGTGCGGGCACCTTGGTGATCTCCCCGGCCTTGCCGGTGGCGCCCAGCGCGCCAAGCGCCTCCGTGAGCCGTCCGTCCAGCGCGCGGTCGAGGTCCTCGGCGCCGGCGGCCAGTGCGGGGCCCTCCTCGGCGGGGGCGACGCCGATCACGATCGCGTCGACGTCGATGCTGGCCAGGGCTGCGCTGTCAAGGCTGATGGTCGTCACGTAGCACGATGTTAGTCGTCCCGGTGACCGGTTTCGTCCTTTTGGATCAAGCATTGCCCGGCGCGGGGACTCAGCCGCCCGGCGGGACGGCGGCGAGAACGATCAAGGCGGCCGTGCCGGCGATCTCGACCAGGGCGCCCAGGACGTCGCCGGTCACACCGCCCAGGCGGCGCACGGCGTGGCGGAGCACGAGGAGGGCCGCGGCCAGGGCGGCGGCCACCGCCGCGACGGCGTGGAGCGCGCCGCCGGGCCCCCCGGCGGCCGCCCCGGCGGCCGCGGCGCCTGCCAGGACGGCGGCCGTGACGGCCGACGCGGCGCGGACGGGCACGGTACCCGCCACCAGGGCGCCGAGGCCGTCGGGGCGTGCGGACGGGACGCCGGTGCGGCACGCCCAGGGGAGCGCCAGCCGGCCGGCGGCCGCCGCGATGAGCACCGCGACGGCGGGATGCGGGGCCGCGGCCAGGGCGGTGACCTGGATCAGCAGGGTCAAAAGGAGGGTGACCACGCCGAACGGGCCGATGTCGGACCGCTTCATGATCGCCAATGCCTCGCCGGCGGGACGCCCGCTGCCCAGGCCGTCCGCGAGGTCGGCCAGGCCGTCCAGGTGCAGGGCCCGGGTGACCGCCGCCGTGGCGGCCACCGCGAGGGCCGCCGCCAGGAGGCCCCGCAGGCCGAGCAGGCCGCCCGCCAGCAGGACCAGCGCGGCGGCGCCGCCGGTGATGAGGCCGGCCGCGGGGGCGAGCAGCATGGCCGTGCGGGCGGTGCCCCGGTCGACCCGGTCCGTCCCGAGCGGGACGACCGTGAGCAGCGTGACGGCCAGCCGCAGACCGGCGATCATCCGAGCTCCGTGACGCGTCCCGCCACGACCAGCGCCGTCTCCTCGGACTCGGCCGCGAGCCGCTGGTTGAGCCCCCCGAGCGTGTCGCGGAACACCCGTCCGGACCGCGTCGCCGGCACCGGTGACAGGCCGACCTCGTCGCTCACGGCGACGACGCGCGCTCGTGTGCCGCGCCACGCCGAGATCAGGTCGTCCGAAAGCGGCCGAACCAGGGCCGGGTCGTCCCACGCGGCGGCTTCGTCCATGGCCGCGGTGAGCCAGGTGCCGATGCCATCCACCAGTACCGCGCCTGTCGCGGACTTCAGGACGCCCGCCAGGTCGGTCGTTTCGACAGTGCGCCACCATGCGGGGCGGCGAATCCGGTGGGCGGTGACGCGTTCCTGCCATTCCGGGTCGTCGTCGACCGGCCCGGTCGCGGCGTAGAGGACCTCTGGGCAGGCGGCCAGACGCAGTTCGGCCTCGGCGGACTTACCTGACCGTGACCCGCCCAGAAGAAGGGTCCGGTGCGGGCCGTGCTGGGGGCGGTTCCAGAAGGCCATACGGCGTTCCAGCTCGGCCGGAGACGAGATGCGGTGGTTCACATGTATCGCCACCACCTCCGTCTTGGACGTCGCCGCTGCTGTGCGGCGCAAGTAGCCCAGGTGTTCCGGCGAACCTGCCAGATCCAGCAGGACGGCGTCGTACTCCGCCTCGGCGGCGGGCTCCGGCCTGGCCCCCGGTCCCGCCGCCACCAGCACCCGGTGCCCGTTCGGGCCGCGAACCTCGTATCCGCCGGGCACGTCCGTCCGGGGACAGGCCTCCAGCGGTACGCCGTCGATGACGACGCTGGCCGGTTCGTGTCGGACGCCGGCGGCGCGCAGCCGGTTGCAGGACGCGCAGCGGCACCCCGGCGCGGGCCAGCCCTCCGGGGCGGCGATGCCGCGAAGCTCGATGTTCATGTTGCCCGGAACTCTACGATTACGCTCGCCTGGAAGGATCACGCCGTCCCCCGTCAGGAGGCCCCGTGGGCAATCCACCGAACGGACCATGGCCGGGCTCGCCGGGCCCGGGAGCGCAACCGCCCTACGGGCCGCCCCCCGGCCCGCCGCCGGGAGGCTACGGCCCGCAGCCCGGCCCGCCCGGCCCGTTCGGGCCGCCGCCCCCGCCCGGAGGCAAGGGCGGTGGCGCCGGCCTGGTGATCGCGCTGGCCGCCGGCGGCCTGGTCCTGGTACTGGCCGTCGCCGCGGTCTTCTTCGTGGTCACCCGGGGCGACGACGGTGGCGGCGGTGGCGGCGACGTCCAGCTGAAGGTCGGAAAGATCGCCGGTGGCGCGGAGGCCACGCCGCTCCGCGACGGCGGCCTGGCCATGGCCCGGCCGGGAGTCACCTCACCGGTCGTCGAGGTCTACGAGGACTTCGCCTGCCCGCACTGCGGCGACTTCGACCGCAAGCACGACCCCATGCTGAAGGAGCTGGCGGTCTCGGGAGGGGCCAGGGTCGTGTTCCGCCCGATGCTCATCTTCAACGAGAGCTCCCAGCCGGCGCACGACAACTCCCTCCGGGCGGCGGCCGCGCTGCGCTGCGTCGGCGACGGCGCACGCTGGCTGTCCTACCAGGACGCCCTGTACGCCCGCCAGCCGGCGAGCCTCAGCACACCGGGCTACGCGACGGAGGACCTGATCTCCATCGCGGCGGAACTCGGGCTCACCGGAGACGACTTCACGTCGTGCGTCGAGGAGCAGCGCCACGCCGAGAGCGTCAAGACGGTCAGCCAGGGCTACATATCGTCCGGCATTCGGGGCACGCCCAGCGTGCAGGTGAACGGCCGCACGCTCAGCGAGAGCGAGACCGAGAGCCCCGAGGCGATGCGCCGCGCCATCGAGGCCGCATCTTAAGGCTCTTGTTGGGGGGTGTGGGGGGTCGTCCCCCCACAGAGGCAGGGCTCTTGCCGGGGGTGTTGGAAGTCGTCCCCACCGGGGCGGGGCCGTTGCCGGGGTCGCGTCCTCGTGGGGGAGTCGCCCTGAGAGGGCACGGCGCGGCTAGTCTCACCGCGACGAGGGAGGTCGAACGCGATGGCGTGGAGCTGGCGTTTGGAGAAGACCGACGGGCGCACGGTCGGCATGTCGGAGGAGACCTTCTCGACCCAGGCGGACGCGGAGAGCTGGCTGGGGGAGAACTGGCGGGGGCTGCGCGCCGACGAGGTCGACAAGGTGGCCCTGCTGGACGGCGAGTCTCTGGTCTACGAGATGAGCCTGCACGAACCGGAGTGAGACCGGATACGCCGGCGGGCCGCGGGGCTGAGGCTCCGCGGCCCGTCGCGTTCGTGTCCGGGCGGCCGGTCAGGGGCGCCGGCGGGGGCTGGCGGTCTTGCCGGGGTCGCGGATGACGACCGGGTCGAGGACGTCGTCGATCCGCTTCATGACGTCGCCGTCCAGCTGCACCCCGGCGGCCTTCACGTTGTCGGCGACCTGTTCCGGGCGGCTCGCGCCCACGATCGCCGCCGCCACGTTCGGGTTCTGTAGCGTCCAGGCGATGGCGAGCTGCGCCATCGACAGCCCGAGGTCGGCCGCGATCGGCTCAAGGTCCTGCACGCGGGTCAGCAGGTCGTCGTTCAGGTAGCGCTTGATCATGTCCGCGCCGCCCTTGTCGTCGGTGGCGCGCGACCCCTGGGGCAGCGGCCGGCCCGGCTTGTACTTGCCGGTCAGGACGCCCTGCGCGATCGGCGACCAGACGAGCTGGCCGATGCCCTCCCGCTCGCACAGCGGCACGATCTCCTCCTCGATGACCCGCCACAGCATCGAGTACTGCGGCTGGCTGGAGACGATCCGGTCGAAGCCCATCTCGTCGGCGACCTTGAGGGCGCTCTCGATCTGGTCGGCGCGCCACTCCGACACGCCGACGTAGAGGACCTTGCCCTGCCGGACGAGGTCGTCGAACGCCCGCAGCGTCTCCTCCAGCGGCGACTCGTAGTCGAACCGGTGGGCCTGGTAGAGGTCCACGTAGTCGGTCCCGAGACGGCGCAGGGAGCCGTTGATCGACTCCATGATGTGCTTGCGGGACAGGCCCCTGTCGTTCATGCCGGGGCCGGTGGGCCAGTAGACCTTGGTGAAGATCTCCAGCCCCTCGCGGCGCCGGCCCTTGAGCGCGCGCCCGAGGACCTCCTCGGCGCGCGTGCCGGCGTAGACGTCCGCGGTGTCGAAGGTGGTGATCCCCTCGTCGAGGGCCGCCTGCACGCACGCGCGCGCCGCGTCCTCCTCGACCTGGGAGCCGTGGGTGAGCCAGTTGCCGTACGCGATCTCGCTGATCTTCAGACCGCTCCGGCCCAGGTTTCGGAACTCCATGGCCCCGACCCTAGCCGTCCGGTGATCGGGAACCCCATGGCGCGGTCCGGACGCGGAACAGACCCGGCGGGGCCGGTTCCGGACGGCGTCGCGGGCCGTCGGTCAGACCTTCTCCTTCTCGCCGACCCGCACCTGCGGGTTCGGGATGCGCAGGCGGCGGATCTGCATGGCGCGCATCGCCGCGTACATCCCGACGCCCTTGGGGTCCTCGTCGGGGTAGCGCTCGGCGGCCAGCTTCTTGATGCCGCGGCTCAGCAGGATGCCCTCGGCGAACACCACGAAGAGCAGCACCGGCGGCGCGAACAGCACCAGCAGCCGCGCCACGGGGATCGGGAGCATGCTGAGCAGCACGATCGCGAACATGCCGTACATCAGGTAGGAGCCGACCGTGCGGCGCGAGTCCACATAGTCGCGGGCGAGCCTGCGCACGGGACCCTTGTCCCGCTTGAGGAGGTGCTCCTCCTTGCCCTTGGCCATGCCCGCGCGGGCCTTGGCGCGGTCGGCGGCCTGCTTCTCCCGCAGCTTCTTGTAGGCCTCCTTGCGGGTGGCCGGGGCGGTGATCGGCTGCCGACGGCGCTTCTCGGCCTCCTTGCGCTTGGGCGTGGGGCGGCCCTTGCCTCCCGGCTTTACTACCTGAGGAGGATTCGCCGGGGCCTCCTGGGTACGACGCTTGAACACGGGATCAGCCTACCGGGCTGCGAACATCGTGGCTGCCTCGCGCGTTAACGCGTAGGGTGATAAGAACCCCAGCAGTGGTCATTGAGCCCAGTTTGCGACTGAGGCGACAGCACGAAGGGACCGGCGCCGCGCGATGAGCGTGATGAAAAGAATGTCGATGATCTTCAAGGCCAAGGCCAACAAGGCCCTTGACCGGGCGGAGGATCCTCGCGAGACCCTCGATTACTCCTACCAGCGACAGCTGGAGATGCTGCAGAAGGTCCGTCGCGGGGTCGCCGACGTCGCCACCTCGCGCAAGCGTCTCGAGTTGCAGATCAACCAGCTGGAACAGCAGCAGGGCAAGCTGACCGACCAGGGCAAGAAGGCGCTGCAGGTGGGCCGGGAGGACCTCGCCCGCGAGGCGCTGACCCGAAGGTCCGGGCTGGAGGGCCAGCTGAGCGACCTGCGCGCCCAGTACCAGCAGCTGCAGGGCGAGGAGGAGAAGCTCACGCTCGCCTCCCAGCGGCTGCAGGCCAAGGTCGACTCCTTCCGCACCCGCAAGGAGACGATCAAGGCGACCTACACCGCCGCCGAGGCGCAGACCAAGATCAACGAGGCGTTCTCCGGCATCTCCGAGGAGATGGGCGACGTGGGTCTGGCGATCCAGCGCGCCGAGGAGAAGACCGACACCATGAAGGCGCGTGCCGGCGCGATCGACGAGCTGCTGGCCTCCGGCGCCCTGGAGGACTTCTCCGGTCCGAAGGACGACATCCAGGCCGAGCTCGACCGGATGGGCTCCGGCCCCGGCGTCGACATGGAGCTGGAGCGGCTCAAGGCCGAACTCGGCCAGGGTCCCGCGCCCAAGGAGCTGAACGAGGGCACGCCGACAGCGCAGCCGCAGCAGCAGGACGCCCCGCAGGAGGCCCAGTGGCCGCAGAAGCCCGGGGGTGCCCAGTGATCGTCCGCTTGATGGGCGAGGGTCAGCTGGACGTGGCCGACGAGGACCTGTCCGCTCTGAACACGCTCGACTCCGAACTGGAGTCGGCGATCGAGTCGGGTGACGAGACGAGCTTCCGCTCCGCGTTGCACGCGCTGCTGGAGAACGTCCGCAAGGTGGGCAGGCCTCTTCCGCCGGACAGCCTGGCGCCGTCCGAGCTGATCCTCCCCCCGGCGGACGCGCACATCGACGAGGTGCGGTCGATGCTGGGGGACGAGGGACTGATTCCCGACTGAACGGCACGAGACCTGGGCCTGCCCCCCCGAATTGGACAGTCAGGCACAAAACCTAGGTTTCGCGCGTTATGACAAGTGAATAACGAATCGGGGAACCACAGGGGGTGGCCGCATGGCCAGTACGCGTTATGCCTCTGACCGGGGGCTGACATCGCGGATGCTCGTGACGATGTTCCTGCTGGGGCTGGTCTACGTCGTCTTCGTGGGGGCTTTTTTCGTCTTTGTGCCTGAATGGGCCTTCGTTGCGCTGGCCGTAGCGGGCCTGTTCCTGATCGCCCAGTACTTCTTCTCCGACAAGATGACGCTGTTCGCCATGCACGGCAAGGTCGTCTCCCCCGAGGAGGCGCCCGAACTGCACGGCGTGGTCGACCGGATCTGCGCGATGTCGGACGCCCCCAAGCCGCGGGTCGCGATCGCCGACACCGACGTGCCGAACGCGTTCGCCACCGGCCGCAACCAGAAGAAGGCCGTCGTCTGCGTCACCACCGGGCTGCTCCGCCGGCTCGACCCCGTCGAACTGGAGGGCGTGCTCGCGCACGAGATGGCGCACGTCGCCCACAAGGACGTCGCGGTCATGACGATCGCCTCGTTCCTCGGCATCTGCGCGGGCCTGATCACCCGGTTCGGCCTGTACGCCGGCCTGTGGGGCGGCTTCGGGCGCCGCAGCAACGACCAGAACACCGGGCTGATCCTGCTGGCCGTGGTCGGCGCCAGCGCCCTGGCCTACGCGGTCAGCTTCATGCTCACCCGGGCGCTGTCGCGTTACCGGGAGCTGTCGGCCGACCGGGCCGCCGCGCTGCTGACCGGCCGTCCCTCGGCGCTGGCCAGCGCCCTGACCAAGGTCAACGGGGAGATCGCGCGGATCCCGACGAAGGACCTGCGGTCCGCGCAGGCGTTCAACGCGTTCTTCTTCACCCCGGCGCTCGGCAAGGGCTTCAGCGTCTCGTCGCTGTTCTCCACGCACCCGACGCTGGACAAGCGGCTCGCCCAGCTCTCGAAGATCTCCGACCAGCTCAGCAGGGGAGTCTGATCCGTGGGTTTCCTGGACACGCTGCTCGGCCGGTCCAAGCCGGTCAAGCCCGACCTCGACCGGCTCTTCGGGCTGTCGACGGCCGCCGTCACGCTGGAGGCGGCGACGGGGTTCACCCCGACCGGGTTCGGCTCGGTGTGCTTCCGCGCCGCTGAGGGCGGCGCGTTCGCGCGGCTGCAGCGCGACGTCCAGGAGCTGCTGGACGCCGACGAGGGCCCCGAGGTCGAGATCAGCACCGACACCTACGGCTACACGTGGCTGCTCGCCGAGCACCGGCCGGATGAACTGCCCGACCTCGTCACCGACCTCCACGCGGTGAACGCGACGCTGGAGTCCGGCGGGTTCGGCCCGCATCTGCTCTGCTCGCTGGCCGGTTTCCGCGGGCCCGACGGGCAGCGCCTCGCGCTGGTGTACCTCTACAAGCGCGGGACGTTCTATCCGTTCGCCCCCCTCGCCGCCGCTGCGTCTCACCCCCATGGCCACGCCCCACAGCCCCCCAAGCGCGACAACGCGCTGGAGCTCCAGGTGCGCGGCGCGATCGGCGCCGACCTGCCGTTCGAGGACGACCTCGGCCGCTGGTTCCCCCTCTGGGGCGCGCCCGGCCTGTGAACCACGGCGAGTTGTGACCGGCTCGTGTCCTGGATTTGTGTCATGAGACGCTGATCGCCACCCGTGGCCGATCTAGCGTCGGGCCATGGCGCCCTCCCGTGACGCACCCGACTCCGGGCTGACCTGGCGGATGCTCGCCACGACGGTCCTGGTCGCGCTCGTGTACACGGCCGCCGTGCTGCCCGCGTTCCTGGCCGGTCCGGTCTGGGGCGCGGTCGCGGCGGCCGTCGCGGTGGCCGTCGCGGCCGGTTCGGCGCGGGCGGCGGACCGGCTGGCCCTGTACGCGATGGACGCCCGCCCGGTCGCCTCCGACGAGGAGCCGGAGCTGCACGCCGTCCTGGACCGGCTGTGCATGTCGTCCGGGCTGCCCAAGCCCCGCCTCGCCGTCTCCGCCCTGGACGTGCCCAACGCGTTCGCCGCCGGTTCGGGCCCCGGCTCGGCGGTGGTGTGCGTCACCGACGGGCTGCGCGCCCGCCTCGAACCGGCCGAACTCGCCGCCGTCCTCGCCCACGAGACCGCTCACGTCGCCAACCGGGACGTGCTCGTCGGGGCGATCGCCGCGTTCCCCGGCCTGTGCGCCGGCCTGTTCCTCGGCTGGTGGACGGGCCTCATCACCGGCCGGGACAGGCACGGGGCCGGACGCGCGGCGGCCGTGACCGGCGGGATCGTCCTGCTGCCGCTCGGGGTGGCGGCGGCGGTGCTGCACGGCGTCGGCACGCTGGTCGGGCTCGCACTGTCGCGGCACAGGGAGCTGTGCGCCGACTCCACGGGCGCGCTGATGACCGGGCGTCCCACCGACCTCGCGTCCGCGCTCGGCAAGATCAGTGACGGGCTGCGGGACGCCTCCCCGCACGATCTGCGTGCGCTGCGGCCGGTGAGCGCCCTGTGCGTGGTCGGCGCAAGCGGCGGTGTGGACGGCCTGCTGTCCAGCCATCCGACTCTGGAGCGGCGCAGGGAACGGTTGTCGGCCATCTCCTGGCGGCTGACGGGCGGCGCCTGACATGGGGATCCTTGACGGGCTGCTCGGCCGTCCCGCGCCCGGCATGCCCGACTTGGACCGGCTGTTCGACCTGCCCGCCGCCGTGCCCGCGCTCACGGCCGCGACGGGCTTCGCCCCGGACGGCACCGGCGCCGTCTGCCATCGTCTCGTGGAGGGCGGGCCGTTCGGCGCGTTCGGCCGTGCGCAGCGGGACGTCGTCCGGCTGCTGCGCGGTGACGGGACCCGCGAGACGGGGCTGAGCGCCGGCCCGCACGGCTGGGGGTGGGCGCACGTCACCCGCCCGCCGGACGCGTTCGACCGGCTGATCGCCGACCTGCACATGGTGAACTCCACGCTGACCGGCGCCGGATACGGGCCCTACCTGCTGTGCTCGGTGGCCGGCTTCCGCAGGGGGGACGAGCCGCAGCGGCTCCTCCTGGTCCATTCGCCCGGCCGCGGGACGTTCTACCCGTTCGCCCCCCGCCCGCCGGGCGAGCCGGGGGCGCGCCGCCGCCGCAACAACACGGTGGAGACGCGCGTCCGCGACGCGCTCGCCGGCGAGCTGACCATGGAGCCGGACACCGGCCGGTGGTTCCCCGTCTGGGACGCGCCCGGCCTGTGACCCGAGGTCACGGCCGGCCCTCAGGGGAGGGCGAGCATCTGGTCGAGGGCGACGCGGGCGTAGTGCGCGGTCTCCTCCTCCACCTCGATGACGTTCTCGACGTCGCCGCGGGCCAGCGACTCCAGTGACAGCACGAGGTGCGGCAGGTCGATGCGGTTCATCGTCGAGCAGTAGCAGACGGTCTTGTCGAGGAACATGACGTTCTTGTCCGGGTGGGCGTTCGCCAGCCGCCGGACGAGGTTCAGCTCGGTGCCGATGGCCCAGGACGAGCCGGGCTCGGCCGCCTCGATCGTCCTGATGATGTACTCGGTCGAGCCGATCTGGTCCGCGGCCGTGACGACCTCGTGCCGGCACTCGGGGTGCACCAGGACGTTCACGCCGGGGACGCGCGCCCTGACATCGTCCACCGCCTCCGTGGTGAACCGGCCGTGCACCGAGCAGTGGCCGCGCCAGAGGATCATCTTCGCGTCGCGGAGCCGCTGCGGGGTCAGGCCGCCCTCGCGGCGGTGCGGGCTGTAGACGACGCAGTCGTCCAGCGAGAAGCCCATGTCCAGGACGGCGGTGTTGCGGCCGAGGTGCTGGTCCGGCAGGAACAGGACCTTCTTTCCTCTGCCGTAAGCCCAGTCCAGGGCGCGCTTGGCGTTGGACGAGGTGCACACCACGCCGCCGTGCCGTCCGACGAACGCCTTGATGTCCGCCGAGGAGTTCATGTAGGTGACCGGGATCACGTCGTCGGCGACGCCGGCGTCCTCCAGGACGTCCCAGCACTCCTCGACCTGGTCGAAGGTGGCCATGTCGGCCATCGAGCAGCCCGCGCCGAGGTCGGGCAGGATGACCCGCTGGTGGCCGGCGGTGAGGATGTCGGCCGACTCCGCCATGAAGTGGACGCCGCAGAACACGATGTAGGAAGCCTCGGGGCGGGCCGCCGCCTTCTGGGCCAGCTTGAACGAGTCGCCGGTGACGTCCGCGAACTGGATCACCTCGTCGCGCTGGTAGTGGTGGCCGAGCACGAACACCTTCTCGCCGAGGGCGGCCTTGGCGGCGCGGGCGCGCTCGACCAGCGCCGGGTCGGAGGCCGGCGGCAGCTCGCCGGGGCAGTCCACGCCGCGTTCGCTGGCGCGGTCGGCGCCGCTGCCGAGCAGGAGGAGCGGTAGGTCGCTTACCGGGGTGGTCACGGCGGTCTCCCTTCGCGACGGAGGACTTATCGTCGCTTTGACGACTAATGATGGCACATCCCGGGCCCGGCCGTGATGTGACGTAGACCGCACCGTCCCCTGGCGTTAAACATGGCCGAGGAGCGGAATGGCCATGTGGCGAGGTACGTTGTCCTACGGGAAGGGGCGTACGACGTCCTCGAGGCCAAGCGACAGTCCGCCGCCCCCGCGCGGCGCAGCGAGACCCGGGAGCTGAACACATGACGGTTTCAGGCGAGACCACGCAGGAGACCACGCAGCAGGGCGTCGTTCTCACCGACGCCGCCGCCGAGAAGGCCAAGGGCCTGCTCGAGCAGGAGGGCCGCGACGACCTTGCGCTGCGTGTCGCCGTGCAGCCGGGCGGCTGCTCCGGCCTGATCTACCAGCTCTTCTTCGACGAGCGGGAGCAGGACGGCGACCAGATCCAGGACTTCGGCGGCCTGGCCGTGCGCGTCGACCGGATGAGCGCGCCCTACCTCACCGGCGCCGTCATCGACTTCGTCGACTCGATCGAGAAGCAGGGCTTCACGATCGACAACCCGAACGCGTCGGGCTCCTGCGCCTGCGGCGACTCCTTCAACTGAGCCGGCGTCCGCGAGGGGCGGCCGGAAAACCTTGCCCGGCCGTCTCTTTTGGGTTGCCCGCCGCCCTCCGGTCGTGATCTACCGTGCGAGGGGGAAGTACTCTTGCCGGGTTCGAAACAGCCGGTGAACAGCCGGACGACCACGACGAGGAGAGCGACTCCGTGCGCATCGCCGTGACAGGCTCCATCGCGACCGACCATCTGATGACCTTCCCCGGAAGATTCACCGACCAGCTCCTGCCCGACCAGCTCGCCCGGGTGTCGCTGTCCTTCCTGGTGGATGAGCTGGAGATACGCCGCGGCGGGATCGCCGCCAACATCTGCTTCGGCATGGGCAGCCTCGGCAAGGACTCGATCCTCGTCGGTTCCGTCGGCGACGACTTCGCCGACTACCGCTCCTGGCTCGAACGGCACGCGGTCGACACCGCGTCCGTGCACGTGTCCGAGATCCACCACACCGCCCGGTTCCTGTGCACCACCGACCAGGAACAGAACCAGATCGCCACGTTCTACGCGGGCGCGATGAGCGAGGCCCGCTCCATTGAGCTCAAGCCGGTCGCCGACCGCGTCGGCGGCCTCGAACTCGTGGTCATCAGCCCCAACGACCCCGACGCGATGCTCCGGCACACCGACGAGTGCCGCACCCGCGGCATCCCGTTCGCCGCCGACCCGTCCCAGCAGCTCGCCCGCATGGACGGCCCCGACGTCCGCCGCCTCATCGACGGCGCCGCGTACCTGTTCACCAACGAGTACGAGAAGGCACTCGCCGAGGAGAAGACCGGCTGGAGCGGCGGGGAGATCCTCTCCCGCGTCGGCGTCCGCGTCACCACGCTCGGCGCCAAGGGCGTCGTCATCGACCGGAAGGGCGAGGAGGGCGTGCACGTCCCCTGCCTCCAGGTCGACGACATCGTCGACCCGACCGGCGTCGGCGACGCCTTCCGCGCCGGCTTCCTGACGGCCACCGCCTGGGGGGTCCCGCTCGAACGCGCCGCGCAGGTCGGCAACGCCATCGCCGCGCACGCCCTCGAAGCCGCCGGTCCGCAGGAGTACACCCTGGCCCGGCAGGCGTTCCTCGACCGCTTCGCCGCGGCCTACGGCTCCGCCGCCGCCGACGACATCGCCCCCCACATCACCTGCCCCAACCCGTAGTCCCGCACGTCAACGGGCCGCGCTCCCCGGCGCGGCCCTCAGCGTGTCCAGACGTTACGGCGTTCCGGGCGTCCTAGCGTTCCGGGCGTTCCGGGCGTTCCGGGCGTTCTAGTACGTGCGCCGGATGTGGAAGCCCCAGCCGCCCTGCTGGAGGGTCTCCTCCCAGACGAAGTCCTGGGACTTCATGCGGCACCAGGCGGGGACGTCGGTGCGGGCGGCGGCGTCGTCGGCGAGGACGGCGACGATCTGCCCGACGGGGACCTCCCGGATCCGCTCGGCCAGCATGATGATCGGGATGGGGCATTTGCGGCCGAGCGCGTCGATGACGAGCACGGGCGGCGGGCCGGCCGGCCCCGTGGCGGACGGTTCGGCGGGCGGCGCCGCGTCGCCGGTGGAAGTCCCGCCCTTGGAGCGGCCTCGGAACCTCATGGGCGCGACCGCCTCCCTGTCTCGAACGTGTTCATCGCCGCCTCGCGGAGGCGGGCGACGGCGCCCGGAAGCTCGGCGAGGAACCGGTCGACGTCCGCCGAGCCGACGCCACGCGGCAGCGATACCCGCACGTTCCCATGGGTAATCACTCCCATCGCCTCCAGCACGTGACTGGGACGCAGCGTATCCGCCGTGCACGAGCTACCGGACGAAACCGCGAAACCCAGCCGGTCCAGTTCGGTCAGCAGCGCCTCGCCCTCCACGTACAGGCACGAGAACGTCACCAGGTGCGGCAGGCGCCGGACCGGGTCGCCCACCACCTCGACGTCGGGGACGGTCCGCGGGACCTCCGCGCGGATACGGTCCACGAGCGCGGACATGCGGGGCGCGTCGGCCGTCATGTCCGCACGGTACGCCTCCAGCGCGGCGGCCGCCGCCACGATGCCGGGGACGTTCTCGAACCCGGGGACGCGGCGCCGCTCCCGCTCGTCGTCCGGCAGCGGGGAGCGCCACCGGGTGCCCTTGCGGACGGCGAACACGCCGACGCCGGCGGGGCCGCCCCACTTGTGGGCGCTGCCGGCGAGGAACGACCAGCCGCCCGGGACGTCGTCCCGTCCGAGGGACTGCGCGGCGTCGACGAACAGCGGCACCCCGGCCGCGCGGCACGCCGCGGCGGCCTCGGCGACGGGCTGGACGGTGCCGACCTCGTGGTTGGCCGACTGCAGGCACGCGAGCGCGGTGTCCGGTCGCAGCGCGGCGGCGAACTCGCCGGGGTCGACGCGGCCCGTCCGGCCGACGCCGACGGTCGTCACCTCGCCGCCGTCGCGCTCATGGGCCTCCGCGGCGTGCAGCACGCTGGAGTGCTCCACGGCGCCGACCACCAGATGCCGGCCGACCCGGCGGCGCGCCCGGAGCCCGCCGAGGACCGCCAGATGCACGGCCTGGGTTCCCGATGACGTGAACGACACTTCGTCGGCGCGGGCGCCCACGACCGCGGCCACGCGCGCGCGTGCCCGGTCGAGCAGAACGCGGGTGCTTCGAGCCGTCCCGTACAGGCGGGCGGGGTCGGCCCAGCCGGCGTCCAGGGCTTCGAGCAGCGCCGACCGGGCGGCCGGGTGCGGCGGCTCGGTGGACGCGGCGTCGAAGTAGGCGACCTGCGCTCTGGGATCGGCCACGCGCAAACACTAACCGGGCACCCGATCGGGGGGTCGGGCGACCCTAGCGCTAGGGTGTCCACCACACGTGTACAACTGATCTCTCCGCCCGGCCGACCGGGCTTCATCCGTGGGGAAGGCATTCCGTGAGTCCGACCCGCTCTAGGGAGCGGCGTACGCCTGTGCGCAGTCGCCGCGCATTGAAAAGCGCCGGTGCGCTAGGGCTTCTGGCGCTGTCCACCACCGCGTGCAGCGGCAGCCGCCTTGGCATGCCAGAGCCGATCAGCATCCAGGGCGAACGCATGCTGCAGCTGTGGCAGGGCTCCTGGATCGCGGCGTTCGCGGTCGGGGCCGTCGTCTGGGGCCTGATCATCTGGGCGGTGCTGTTCCATCGCAAGCGCTCCGACGACCTGCCGCCGCAGGTCCGCTACAACATGCCGATCGAGATCCTTTACACAGCGGTCCCGTTCGTCATCATCGCGGTCCTGTTCTACTTCACCGCCCGCGACGAGAACTTCGTCGAGAAGACCACCGACAACCCCTCGGTGGTCGTCGACGTCACCGCGTTCCAGTGGAGCTGGCAGTTCGAATACAAGGAGGAGGACGCCGCGGGGAACGAGAAGACGGTCGCCTCCGTCATCGGCCAGCCCGTGGCGCCGAACGGCCCCGCCCCCGGCAAGCCGGTGATGACGATCCCCTCGGGCGAGACGGTTCAGGTGCGGCTGCACTCCAATGACGTCATCCACTCGTTCTGGGTCCCGGCGCTGATCTACAAGAAGGACGTCATGCCGGGCTACACCAACAGGTTCGAGTTCACGGCGACCAAGCTCGGCACCTACGAGGGCCGCTGCGCCGAACTCTGCGGTGTCGACCACAGCCGGATGCTGTTCCAGCTGAAGGTCGTGACGCCCGAGCAGTACGACAAGTTCATCGCCGATTCGAAGGCCGCACAGGCCGCGGGGGGTGCCCAGTGACCGCGACGAGTCACGCACCGAGCGCGCCGATCGCCGCGCCGCGGACGAGCAAGGGGCGCATCCTCGCCTCCTGGTTGTCGTCCACCGACCACAAGGTGATCGGCTACCTGTACCTGATCACGTCGTTCTTCATGTTCCTGTTCGGCGGCCTGCTCGCCCTGGTGATGCGCGCCGAGCTGTTCGAGCCGGGCCTGCAGGTCGTCAGCAACGAGCAGTTCAACCAGTTGTTCACGATGCACGGCACGATCATGCTGCTGATGTTCGCGACGCCGCTGTTCGCCGGCTTCACGAACGTCATCATGCCGCTGCAGATCGGCGCGCCCGACGTGGCGTTCCCGCGGATGAACATGCTGGCGTACTGGCTGTTCCTGTTCGGCAGCCTCATCGTCATCGCGGGCTTCCTGACCCCGAACGGCGCGGCCAGCTTCGGCTGGTTCGCCTACGCCCCGCTGTCGGACGAGGTGCGCTCCCCGGGCGTCGGCGGCGACCTGTGGGTGATGGGCCTGGCGATGTCGGGCTTCGGCACCATCATGGGCGCGGTCAACTTCATCACCACGATCCTGTGCATGCGCGCGCCGGGCATGACGATGTTCCGGATGCCGATCTTCACCTGGAACGCCCTGCTGACCTCCATCCTGGTGCTGCTGGCGTTCCCGGTCCTGGCGGCGGCGCTGCTGGCGCTCGAGGCCGACCGCAAGCTGGGCGCGCACATCTTCGACGCCTCCCACGGCGGCGCGCTGCTCTGGCAGCATCTCTTCTGGTTCTTCGGGCACCCGGAGGTCTACATCATCGCGTTGCCCTTCTTCGGCATCGTGACGGAGATCCTCCCGGTGTTCAGCCGCAAACCGGTCTTCGGCTACATCGGCCTGGTCTTCGCGACCATCAGCATCACGGGCCTGTCCATCACCGTGTGGGCGCACCACATGTTCGTGACCGGCCAGGTGCTGCTGCCGTTCTTCTCCTTCATGTCGTTCCTCATCGCCGTGCCCACGGGGGTGAAGTTCTTCAACTGGGTGGGGACGATCTGGCGAGGACAACTGACGTTCGAGTCGCCGATGCTGTGGTCGCTGGGCTTCCTGGTGACGTTCCTGTTCGGCGGGCTCACCGGCGTCATCCTCGCGTCGCCGCCGATGGACTTCCAGCTGTCGGACTCCTACTTCGTGGTGGCGCACTTCCACTACGTCGTCTTCGGCACCGTGGTGTTCGCGATGTTCGCGGGCTTCTACTTCTGGTGGCCGAAGTGGACCGGGAAGATGCTGAACGACCGGCTCGGCCACGTCCACTTCTGGATGCTGTTCATCGGCTTCCACGGCACGTTCCTCGTCCAGCACTGGCTGGGCGCCGCGGGCATGCCGCGCCGGTACGCCGACTACGCCGCCGAGTTCCACGGGCTGAACGAGATCTCCACCATCTTCTCGTTCCTGCTCGGCGCCTCGATGCTGCCGTTCTTCTACAACGTCTACATCACGTGGAAGAGGGGCAAACGGGTCGAGGTGGACGACCCGTGGGGCTACGGCGGCTCGCTGGAGTGGGCGACGTCCTGCCCGCCCCCGCGGCACAACTTCAACTCCATTCCGAAGATCCGTTCCGAGCGGCCGGCGTTCGACCTGCACCACCCGCACGTGGGTGCCCAGCGCGAACTGGCCGGGGCGAAGGGAGAGTAGCCGATGCGCGTCCAGGCGTTCATGTTCTACGGGTCCGCGCTGTTCTTCCTCGTCACCGACGTCGTGTACTGGCTCTGGTCGAAGGACTGGACGGGCACCACGGCGCTGGGGCTGGCCGTCGGCCTCGCCGGGCTCATCGGGTTCTACATCCACTTCACGGTCCGGCGCCTCGAGCGCGCCAACGGCGGGCCGCTGTACGAGGACGACCCGCAGGGTGAGATCGCCGACGCGGCGGGCGAGCTGGGCTTCTTCAGCCCGCACAGCTGGTGGCCGCTGTACCTCGGGCTGTCGGCCGCGGCGGTGGCGCTCGGCATCGTGTTCGGCTGGTGGCTGGTCATCCTCGGGGTGGCCGCCGCGATCCTGTCGACGATCGGGCTGGTCTTCGAGTACTACAGGGGTCATTTCGCCCACTGATCGGTAAAAGAACCCCATCGGGGGCCGGTGTCCGCATTTTTGCGGGTACCGGCCCTTTCACATACTGGGCGCCGTTCCAGCGACCGGGCTGGGCAGGCGGATCGATCGCCCAGTGGGACGACCGGGGGGACCACATGCGGGTGAGTGGCTCAGGACCGGGAGACCGGGGACGGCGCGCCACCGCCGTGCTCGTCGGCGCGAGCATGGTGGCGGGGGCCGCGGCATGCTCGGGGAGCGAGGAGCGGGACGGCGCGGACGCGGTGCGGCTGACGGTGTCGCCCGTGGGCGGCGGGAACGCGCTTCGGCCCGACAGTCCGATCGCCGTCCAGGCACGCGGCGGCACCATCGAGAACGTGACGGTGTCCACCGGGAGCGGCGAGGTCGAGGGAGACCTGAACACCGACAGGACCCGGTGGCGCTCACGCTGGACACTGACGCCGGGGGCGACGTACACGGTCGACGCGACGGCGCTCGGCGACGACGGCAGGACCCGGACGGTCACGAGCCGCTTCACCACGGCCGAGGTCGAGAAGACCAACGACCTGACGATCGAGGCGCCGCGCGACGAGGAGACCGTCGGCGTCGGGATGCCCATCGTCATGCAGTTCGACCGCCCGGTGAAGGACAGGGCGGCCGTCGAGCGGGCGCTGGAGGTGCGGGCCGACAAGGCCGTCCAGGGCGCCTGGCACTGGTTCGGCGACCAGGAGGTCGTGTTCCGGACGAAGGAGTACTGGCCCACCCACACCGAGGTGTCGTTCACGGCCCACCTCAGCGGTGTGCGCACCGGCGGCGACGTGTACGGCGGGAAGAACTACAACCTCGGCTTCAAGGTCGGTGACTCCCACGTCTCCACGGTGGGCGAGGACACCCACGAGATGGTCGTGAAGGTCAACGGCAAGAAGGTCCGCACCATCCCGACCAGCATGGGCAAGGGAGGGGTCCGCAAGTACACCACCACCAACGGCGTCCACCTGACGATGTCGAAGGAGGACCCCACCATCATGACGTCCGAGTGGATGGGGGTCAGCCCCGGAAGCCCCGGCGGATACAGCCTGACCGTGTACAAGTCGGTGCGGATCTCCGACAGCGGCGAGTACGTCCACAGCGCGCCCTGGTCGGTCGGCAGCCAGGGCAGCGAGAACGTCAGCCACGGCTGCATCAACATCAGCCCGTCCAACGCGAAGTGGTTCTTCAACCTCACCCAGCGCGGCGACCCGGTGGAGGTGACCGGGTCGGACCGGGAACTCGAACCGGACAACGGCTGGGGCTACTGGCAGCTCGGCTGGAAGGACTGGGTGAAGGGCAGCGCCCTGAAGCGGCCGGTCACGACGGCGCCGCGCGACGACGCCGCGACGGTGTCCGCCGAGGAGGGCGACCAGTCCGGGACCGGGCGGGACGGGCGGCAGGCGGAAGGCGACTGACGGCCTTCGCCGCTCAGTCCGCCCCTGGCTCCAGCGGCGGCGGCTCCTGGACGTGGTTGATGCGCGCCCACTCGCGGGCCACGGCGATCCTGTCGGGGCCCGGCGGGTGGGACAGCCACAACAGGTATTCGAGGGCGTCCGGGGTCAGGTCGGAGATGTTGCGCACCGACAGCTCGTGCTGCATCGACACGAACGTGGCCGGGTCGCGGGTGAGGTTCAGCGCGTGCACGTCCGCGCGGGCCTCGATCTGCCGGCTGACGAGGTTCTGGACGGGGGCGCCGATCTGCGTCCCGGCCGTGATGAGCGCGAGGACGAGCGCGATGGACCGCGGATCCGCGGCCCCGGCCCCGGCGCCGCGGCCGCCCGGGCGGTGTCCGGGCGGCGCGGTGGAGGCGGCGGGAGCGGCGGCGACCCCCGCGCGGCGCAGGAGGCGCGGAGAGGTCATCAGGAGGTGCAGCACGCACATGGACCCGGCGACGCCGAGCGCGCCGACCAGCGTGCCCCAGAGGACGTCGTTGCGCTTGGCGTGGCCGAGTTCGTGCCCGACGATCGACTCGATCCGCGCGGGCGGCGACTTCAGCAGCGTGTCGTACAGGACGATGCGGCGCGTGGAGCCGAACCCGGACACGTAGGCGTTGAGCGCCGTCGTCCTGCGGGACGCGTCGGCGACGAGGACGTCCTCGACGGGCACGCCGTCCCGTTCGGCCATCGCCAGCAGGTCGCTGCGCAGGCGCCCCTGCTCCAGCGAGTGGAACTTGTTGAAGACGGGCTCGACGGCGATCGGGTAGATGAACGAGACCAGGACGACGAGGAGGAATCCGCCGGCGGCGGCGCCCGTCCACCAGTAGCGCGGGAAGCGGCGCACGACCGCGTACAGGAGCAGCAGGGCGACCGTGTAGATGACCCAGGTGACGCCGAGGGACTTGAGCTGGTCCACCAGCCACGCGGGCCAGCTCTGCGTCGACAGCCCGTACCGGCGCAGCACCGACTCGCTCCAGATGTCGAACGGGAGCCCGGCGACGCGCAGCAGCGTCGTCAGCGCGACGGCGCCGAGGACGACTCTCACAGACCAGTGCCGCAGGCGCTTCGGGGGGTGCTGGGGGTCGTCCTCCTTCGAACGGGGAGGCCGGCGGCGGAGGGGGGCGGTGACCCAGCCGATGAACCGTGCGCCCAGCGGTGTGAGACCCAGCGCGAGGATCAGCCCCAGGCCGACGAGGAGGCCGGCGTAGGCGGGCGGGTTGATGGCCGAGTCGAACGCCCGGGAGCGGGCGATCTCGGCGGGGGAGAAGTCCAGCGCCGGATCGGCCTCCACATGGCCGCCCGGAACCCGATCGGGGAGCGGGCTCCACGGCGTGCTCAGGGCGAGGACGGTGCCGAGCGCGGCGAACAGCGCGGCGGCGGCGACGGCGGCGGCGATCCGGGGCCGCCGCATGCGGGCGGCGTCACCGTCCTGGCGGGCGCCGGGCTCGCCGCGCCTCTCGTCCGCCTCGGCCTCGCTCATGTGAGTTCCCTCTTCAGGTAGTCGCGCCACAGGGCGGTGAAGCGGTCCCGGGTGAGTCCCAGCACGTCGCTCAGCGCTGCGGCCTCCGGGACGCGCCCGGCGGCCCGGTAGAGCCGCACGAGCGTCGCCTCACCGTACCGGTCGGCGACCATCCGGCAGGCGAGCCAGGCCTCCTGGTAGGACTGGGAGAGGCGCGCGGACCCGCCGGAGAACGCGGCCGCGGCGGGCAGCGCGGACGGGACGCGTCCCGCGGCCACCTCGCGGCGCAGCTCGCCGGCCGCGGACCGGACGCCGATCTCCGTCCGGAGGTAGCCGACGTAGTCCGCGAAGCCCTCGATCAGCCACAGCGGGGTCGCGCGGTCGCGGGCGCCGCCGGTGGCGACATGGGTCAGCTCGTGGGTCAGCACCACGTCGCGTCCGAGGTCGTTGAGGCGGCCGAAGGTGGCGGGGGAGACGACGACGCGGTCCTCGCCGCGGCCGTCGCCGGCGGACGGCGTGACGGTGGCGAGGGCGGCGATGTCGCCGAGGCTCTGCCCCGGACCGGCGAGGGCGGAGGCGAGGCCCGCGTCGGCGGGAACGAGCGCGACGACCCGCCGCGCCCATCCCTTGCCGACGACGCCGGTGACGACCGGGACGGCCGCGTCCAGGCGTTCCGCGATCTCTTCCAGGCGGAGGGCCCCGGTGGCCGCGGTGTCGCCGATGACGAGGCTCGCGCGGCCCTTGACCACCGTCAGGGGGCCGCCGTCCCAGATGGCGGCGTCGTCCGCGAATCCATGCGACGACCCGTCGCCGACGATCGTCCAGATGCCGGAGCGAGGGGCGAGCGTCAGGTAGCGGGTGCGGACGACGTCACCCCGGTCGAAGCCCCGCAACCTGGAGCGCACTTCCACGCGGACGACCGCGACACCCTTCTCGTCGTCCGTCGCCTGGGTGACGACTGCGCGTTCCTCCCAGCCGGCCAGCGGGAGCTCGCGGAGATTGCCGTACAAGCGGGACTGGGCGTCCTGGAACGCGGCGGGCGCGGAGGCCACCGTCGCGAGGAAGGCCGTCCGGTCTCCGTCCTGCACCGCCCGCGCGCGGTTGGCGAGGACGGTGACGGCGTCCGCGGGCCGGAACGTTCCGGCGGCTTTGGTCGCGCGGGCGGGCGGCGTCCCGTCGTCGCCGGACCGCGTGCCGAGGAGTCCCGCGCCGGTGCCCAGCAGCACGGCGGCCCCGCCCGCGCCCAGGGCGAGTGCCCTGCGGCGCGTGACGGGGCCGCCGTGTCCGGCCTGACCGGGACCGTCCTCCATGCGCGTGATCCTATGCAGCCGGGGGAGGGGGAAGGGACGTCAGGACTTGTACTCGGGGTAGCCGTAGCCGACGACGGAGCCGGTCGAGCGCTGCCTGACCCGGACGGCGTTGTCGGTGTTGCCCTCGACCGCCTCGATGGTGCCGTCGTCGATCTTCTTGGTCACCATGCCGACGTGGACGATGTCGTCGATGTCCTTGCCGCCGTTCCAGGCGTAGAAGACGATCGCGCCCGGCTTCGGCTCGGTGCCCCAGCGGCCCTGGTCCCGGAACCATTTGGCGTGGGCGATGGTCCAGGCGTCGCTGCCGATCTGCTCGGTGAACCCGAGCTGGTCGCCCACCCACGAGATGAACATGTCGCACCAGGCGGCGTCGTCGTACGCCTGGACGGAGCCGCCGTCGCGCGCGACGGTCTCGTCGGCACGGGAGTTCTCCACGTACCACTGGTTGAACTTGGTCGCGCCGCTGCCGTCCTCCGCGATGCCCACCTGCGACCTGGCGAGCTCGATGGCCTCGTCGGCGGTGGGCCGCGAGTCCTCGGACGGCTGCTTCGGGGCGTCGGACTCCGGCTCGTCCCTTTCGGGACGCTCGGCTTCCTTGCCGCCGTCCGCGGGCTCGTCCCGGTTCTCGTCCTTGGAATCGGACCTGTCCTTGGACGAGGACTTGGAGCCGGACTTGGACTTGCCCGCGTCGTCGCCGGCGGCCGGACCGGCCGCGGTGGCGTGGGTGGGAGCGGAGGCGAACGGCAGGACCGACGCCTGTGCGGTGGCCGCGGCGGTGCCGAGAACGGCGGCGCCGACGATCACGCCGCCGGTCGTCCGCCACGTGAGGGCGAGAGTGCCGGGTTTGCGGTGCTTGCCCGGTGACTTCTTGCGATGCGCGCCTGGCATGGGGGATCTCCTGACTTCCATGCCGCCTACCGGGTTAGCTGACGGGTTCGGGCGTGGAAGCCGCCCTACGGCCCGCTGGGCGGGCCGATTCACCCCGAAGGACACAGTGGGTCCCCGGCTCCGCGTTCTCCGCGCGTCTGGGCGCGGTGAACCACGGACTCGGCGGTGGCGGCCCGGGGGCGGGCACGCCGGTTCGGATGGGGGGCTCCGCCGGGCGAGGGCGCCCGCACGGAGTGAAGGGGGAAAGCGGGCGTGGCCGCACGAGGGCGGCCACGCCCAGGTAACGCTGCGGTTTTCACTCCTTCGTCTTCCAGACGCCTACCGGGTTAGCTGACGGGTTCGGGCGTGGAAGTGGCCCTACGGCGGGCTCTCACCGTTCGGCGGGGAGAGACGCACCGATTCACCCCGGGTGCCGGAATGCCCGTCCAGGGACGGTCCCTGGACTCCGGCGGATGTGGGTCCCCGGTTCCGCGCGTCGGCGGATTCGGCGCTGCCGCTGCGATCCTGGGGGCGTGATGGGGCCCGTGCGCGGGACCTGTCTCCCGCGTGCGAAAGAGCGGCGCCTGATGTTGTGCGTGCGGACGGCGGCCCGTTTGCGGGGACCGTCCTGGGCCTGACCCGTGGAATCCGCCGTGGCAGCGCTCTCAGCGCCATGCACGCTGCGGGCGTGCGCACGGTGGGGCCGGGGCCGGCCGGGTCTGCTGGAGACCGTTTGCGGCACCCGTCGGGTGCCGGAGGCGGCGCGTGGATCGTGCCGCCGGGGGGAGCGGCACGTGGCTCGCGCCGCCGTCACGCGGCAGCTGGATGTGCCGCGTGGGGCCGTGGCGCCTGGTGAGCGCCTCGGGACCACGGCGTCTGGAGGGCGCCGTGAGTGGTGACAACGTACCAAAGCCCCAACAGATGGCAAACCCCCCCAAAATCAACAACGGACCAGGTCAAGCCCGGTCCGTTGTCGAAAGAGCTCCGTCACGCCCGTCGCGGGCGCTCCGGGGCGGGGCGTCAGGGGCGCCCGGCGCCGTAGTAGTTGTTCAGATAGTAGCCGGAGGTGATGGTCACGACCTCCACGTTCTTCCCGGTGCGCGGGGCGTGGATCATCTTGCCGCCGCCCACGTACATGCCCATGTGCCCGAGGCCGCTGAAGAACACCAGGTCGCCGGGCTGCAGGTTGCTCTTGGACACCCGCTTGGTGGCGGCGTACTGGGAGTGGGTGGTGCGGGTGATGCTCACGCCCGCCGCCGCCCACGCCTTCATGGTCAGGCCGGAGCAGTCGTAGGAGTTCGGGCCTTCGGCGCCGTACTGGTACGGCTTGCCGAGCTGGGCGTAGGCGAAGTTGAGCGCGGTGCGGGCCGAGCCGCTGGCCGGGCCGTTGTAGGTGCCGCCGACGCTGCCCGAGCCGCCCGACGAGGTTCCGCCGCCGAGCCGCCGCAGCAGGGCCTTCTGCTTGGCGACCTCCTTGTCGAGCTTCTTCTTCTGCTCCCGCAGCTCCTTGGTCTTGGCCTGCACGTCCTCGTAGGAGGCCTTGGCCTGCGCCTCCTCGCGGCGGAGCCGCTGGGCGGTCGCCAGGAACTGGGTCAGCTGGGAGCTGCGCTCCTGCGACAGGTGCGAGAAGACGGCCGCCTGGTCCAGGATCGCCTGCGGGTCGTTGGTGCCGACGAAGCCGGTGACGTTGTTCGTGTCGCCGTTCTTGTAGGCGGCGGCCGCCATCTGGGCGATCTTGGAGCGCTGCTCCTCGAAGGCCGCCTGCTCCTCCTTGCTCGACTTGCTCGCGATCGTGTACTTCTTCTTGGCGATCTTGAGCTTCTCGTTGAGCTGGTTGAACTTCTCGACCTTCTGGCCCATTTCCTCGGCGAGCTTGTCGAGTTTCTTCTGGACCTGTGCTCTGGTCGGCTGAGGGTCGGCGTGCGCCACCACCGGAGGAGACGCGAGGGAGACCGTCAGCGTGAGGCACGCGACGGCCGCCAGGCGACGGGAGGCGCCTCTCTTGGCCGAACCTCCTCGCCGGTCGCGCTCATGCGCTGCTTCCCCGATGAGATCATTGGCCACGGTCGGTTTCGCCCCTCTCGTCCACGACGTCAGCGGATGACATTAGCGATACGCAACAACCGTCACAACCGGTTCATCACTCTTTAGTCGCCTTCAATCGAAATGATGCGCTATCCGTGTCGGTAAGATCACGGAGCGCGAGGCGTGCCTCATGGCGGCCTTGAGACCGCGGCCTGACGGCGGCCCGACCGCGGCCGCCGCGCAGCCGGGCTAGGAACGGCCGAGGCGGCGCAGCAGCAGCGTGGACGGGCAGGGCCGGGCGTTGGCGCGCCGCGCCGCGTCGGCCACCTCACGGTCGGACGAGACCACCACCACCGCGCGGCCCTGCGGCTCCGCCCGGACCAGCTCGCCGATCAGCTCGTCGGCGGTCTGACCGGGACGGCTGAACAGCACCCGGACGCCGCGCGGCGCCGCGATGGCCACCGGCGCGTCCAGCTCCGCGCCGTCGAACACGCACGTCACCTCCGCGCGGGTCTGCGCCGCCAGCCCGCCGAGCCCCGACAGCAGCCGGCTGCGCTGGTCCGCCAGCGGCAGCTCCCCGTACCCGGTCTTGGTGACGTTGTAGCCGTCCACGATGAGGTGCACCCGCGGCAGGGTCAGCAGCCGGTCGAGCAGCTGCGGGTCACTGTCGGACAGGGCCCGGCCGGGCAGCGCGCGGTGCGCCTGCCGGTCGGGCTCCAGGCCGCCGACCGCGTCCGCGGGACGGCCGATGGTGGAGGGCAGCGCCAGCTCCCGGCGGACGCCCTGCGCCGCGTCGAGGAGCGTGTCCAGCAGCATCCGCAGCCGGACGTCGTCGACGTTGCGTCCCTCCCGCGCGGCCCGCTTGGCGGCCTCCGCGGCGGCCTCGGCCTGCGCGGCGCGGGCGCGCAGCCTGCGCAGCTCCTTCTCGGACGCGGCCGTCGACTCGCGCGCGGCCGCCTGCTCGCGCTCCGCCTCCGCCGCGACCGCGCCGGCGCGCTCCTCCGCTGCCCGGAACCTGACGCGCGCCTCGTGCAGCTTGCGGCGCAGCTCCGCCACCTCGGCCTTGGTCTCGCGCAGCTCGGCGCGCAGCCGGTCCACCTCGGCGCCGCGGGCGCCGCGGGCGGCGGCCAGCTCCTCTTTGAGCGCGGCGACGCGGCGCTCGGCGGCCTCCTCCTCCGAGGCGGTCGCGGAGCGGTCCAGCTCCTCGCGGGCGGACTCGACGAGGTCGGTCCAGCCCTCCGGGCGCAGCAGGTAGGCCAGCACCGCGACCCGCACCGGATCGGCGGCCGGCGGCACGTCCCCGCCCTCGACCACCTCGACCAGGTCGGCCTGCGCCTCGCGCAGCGGTTCGGCGACGCGCCGCCGGAAACCGGCGTCCTTCTCCAGCACCGCCGCGATGTGCTGCCCGGCGAGCTTGGCGCGCTTGCGGCGCTCGAACCGCGCGAACCGGCGCAGCGGGGCGGGGACCTCGTCGTGGGGCAGCGCCCCGATCAGCTCGGCGGCGACCTCGACGACGCTCTGCCGCACGGCCTCGGGGAGCGGCCTGCTCAGACGCCCTTCCCGGCGGGTCCGGGGGTCGGTCTCCGCAGACTGACGCGGCCTCTCTGCGGATTCTTCACCACCGGGGGTCGCTTCGGGGCCGCTGTCGATGATCCCGCTCCTTCCGGGCTTCGCCGCCGGTGGGCTGTGTCTTCCCGAGCCGCCCGTGCCTTAACCAGCACGAACGTGTGATCGGACGGATCGCGCCGGCCTCCCCCGAGCCGTCCCGCGACCCCCGCCAGGCGGGACGTGCCGGCGCCCCTCAACCCTAGCGGGCCCGGCTTCTGTCGGTGGCGTCCTCTACGGTCGCGCACATGACGGCTGCGCACGGTGTCCAGGGGGCCGGTGTCCAGGGAACCTTGGACGACCTTGGCACGCCATTGTCCGACGTCACCTTCGTGGTGGTCGACCTGGAGACCACCGGCGGCTCGGCCGCCGACTCGGCCATCACCGAGATCGGCGCGGTCAAGGTCCGCGGCGGTGAGGACCTCGGCGAGCTCGGCACGCTGGTCGACCCCGGCGGGCCCGTCCCGCCGTTCATCACCGCGCTGACCGGCATCACCACGGCGATGGTGACGGCCGCGCCGCGCATCGAGTCGGTGCTGCCCGCGTTCCTGGAGTTCGCCCGCGGCTGCGTGCTCGTGGCGCACAACGCCTCTTTCGACATCGGCTTCCTCAAGGCCGCCTGCGCCGAGCACGGCTACGCCTGGCCCACCTTCCCCGTCGTCGACACCGTCGACCTCGCCCGCCGCGTCCTGTCCAAGGACGAGGTGCCCAACTGCAAGCTCGGCACGCTGGCCCGCTTCTTCCGCACCTCCACCGAGCCGACGCACCGGGCGCTCGCCGACGCCCGCGCCACCGTGGAGGTCCTGCACGGCCTGATCGAGCGGCTCGGCTCGTTCGGCGTCACCTCGCTGGAGGAGATGCGCGGTTTCGCCAAGGCCCCCACGCCCGAGCAGCGCCGCAAACGCCACCTCGCCGACGACGTCCCGAGCGCGCCCGGCGTCTACCTGTTCGAGGACGCCTCCGGCGAGGTGCTCTACGTCGGCAAGAGCGGCGACCTGCGCTCGCGGGTGCGCAGCTACTTCACCGGCTCGGAGACGCGGTGGCGCGTCCGGGAGATGGTCGGCCTCGCAGAGAAGGTCCGGACGATCGAGTGCGCCACCGGGCTGGAGGCCGAGGTCCGCGAGCTGCGGCTGATCGCCGAGCACAAGCCCCGCTACAACCGCCGCTCCAAGTTCCCCGAGCGGGCGATCTGGCTGAAGCTGACCGTGGAGCCGTTCCCGCGGCTGTCCATCGTCCGCGAGTGCCGCACCGACGGCGCCCGCTACCTCGGGCCGATCTCCTCCCGCCGGCAGGCCGAAGAGGCGCGCGCCGCGATGCACGAGGCCGTCCCGCTGCGCCAGTGCACCCAGCGGCTGACGCTCCGGCTGATCGAGCGCGGCCGGGCCAGCGCGTGCGCGCTCGCCGACATCGGCCGCTGCGGCGCGCCCTGCGACGGCCGCGAGTCCCCCGACGCCTACGCCGTCCACGTCGGGACGGCGCACTCGGTCATGGAGGGCGACGTGCGTCCCGTCGTGGCCGCCGCCCAGGTGCGCATCGACCGGCTCGCCTCCGAACTGCGCTACGAGGAGGCCGGCGCCCAGCGCGACCGGCTCGCCGCGTTCGTCCGCGCCGCCGCGCGCGGGCAGCGGCTCGCCGCGCTGTCCCGGCTCCCCGAGCTGGTGGCCGCCCGCCCCGGCTTCGACGGCGGATGGGAGCTGTCGGTCGTGCGTTACGGACGCCTCGCCGCCGCCGGCACCGTCCCGCCCCGCGCCCACCCCCGCCCGTACGTCGACGCGCTCATCGCCACCGCCGAGACCGTCTTCCCGCCCGCGGGCGAGGCGCCCGGCGGCGTCGCGCTCGGCGAGCCGCCCTCGGCGGGCGCCACGGCCGAGGAGATGGAGTGCGTGCTGCGGTGGCTCGATCTGCCCGGTGTCCGCCTGGTCGAGGTCGACGGAGCCTGGACGTGTCCCGCGCACGGCGCCGAGGGCCTGCGCGGGCTCATCGACCGCGCCTACGACAGGACGTACGAGCGCCGCGAGCGGTCCCATTCCAGGCCCGGCCGCCCGCTAAGGTGATCGGGGAAGCTCGGCGCTCGGAGAGGACGACCCCACGCATGGCCCTGCCTCTCTACGACAGCCAGCCGGCCCGGCGCGTCCCGTGGGTGACGTACCTGCTGGTGGCCGCCAACGTGGTGGTGTTCCTGCTCACCCCGATGTCGAACTTCGCCACCTGGTACGGCGAGGACCGGGTCCGCGAGTGCAAGGCGGCCCACTTCACCTACGAGTACGGCGCCGTCCCCAAGGAGCTGACGACCGGCGACCAGCAGCGGATGCCGGCCGAGATCGTCCGCAGCTGCGGGCCCGCGAGCTTCGACAAGGCGCCCTGGACGTCGGCGTTCACCTCGATGTTCCTGCACTCGGGGGCGCTGCACCTGCTCGGCAACCTCGTCGCGCTGTTCGTCGTCGGGATGGGCGTCGAGGACCGGCTCGGACGATGGCGCTACCTGTTCAGCTATCTCGTCTTCGGGCTCGCGGCCGTCTACGGCTTCGCCTGGACCTCGCCGGACTCCATCGTCCCGCTCATCGGCGCGTCCGGCGCCATCGCGGGGGTGATGGGCGCCTACGTGATCCTCAACCCCCGCGGCCGCGTCGTCAGCTTCGTGCCGCCGATCATCGTGATCCGGCTGCCCGTGTGGGTGGTGCTCGGGTACTGGTTCGTCCTGCAGTGGCTGTCGCTGGGCGACGAGAAGAGCAACGTGGCCTACACGGCGCACATCTACGGATTCGTCGCCGGGGTGGTGTTCGCGCTTCTCGCGCGCCGGGCCGGCGCGGCCGGCCGCCTCGCCGCCCTGAGCCGCGGCTGACCGGTGCCGGTAGGGTCGGAGCGTCGCAATCTCAGGGGAGGGTGAAGTGGTCACTGCGATCGTGTTCGTCAAGGCCGACGTCGCGCGCATCCACGAGGTGGCCGAGACGATCGCCGCCCTGGACGGCGTCAGCGAGGTCTACTCCATCACCGGGGAGCACGACCTGATGGCGATGGTCAGGGTGGGCGGCCACGAGGAGCTGAACGACGTCATCCCGGGCCGCCTGAACAAGGTCCCCGGAATCGTCGACACCGAGACCCACATCGCGTTCCGCACCTACTCCCAGCACGACCTGGAGCAGGCGTTCGCCCTGGGCCTCCCCGACGCCGACTGACTGAGCCAACCGACCGACTAAGCCTTTCCAGAAGCCTGGGGACCGCCCCCGGAAGCGACGCGGAGGCTCTGGGAGAGGTCGATCCAGCGGTCCAGGAGCGTGCTCGCGGCGCCGGAGTCGACGGCGACGGCGGCGCGCTCGTAGCCGTCCCGCAGTGCCCCGGTGAGCCCGTCTGCGGACGGCGCGCCGTCGTAGGCGGTGATGAGCGCGGCGGCGTTCAGCAGCACCATGTCGCGGACCGGCCCCTGCCGCCCGCCGAACGTCTCGCGGGCCACCCGCCCGTTGAACGCCGCGTCGGCGCCGCGCAGGTCCTCCGGCTCGGCCGGCGGGATGCCGAGATCGGACGGGTCGAACGTCGTCTCCGTCGCCGTCCCGTCGCGGACGACCCACACCGTCGAGGTCCCGGTGGTCGTCAGCTCGTCCAGTCCGTCGTCGCCGCGGAACACCAGCGACGAGCAGCCGCGGGCGGCGAACACTCCGGCGACCACGCCCGCCATCCGCGGGTGGAACACCCCGACCGCCTGGGAGGTCGGCCGGGCCGGGTTCGTCAGCGGGCCGAGGAAGTTGAACACCGTCGGCGTGCCGAGTTCGCTGCGCGTCCGCGCCGCGTGCTTGAGCGCCGGGTGGTACAGCGGCGCGAAGCAGAAGGTGATGCCGATGTCCCCGGCGACCCGCGCGGTGGCCTCGGGGGACAGGTCGATGGCGACGCCGAGGTGCTCCAGCAGGTCCGCGGCGCCGCACGACGACGACGCCGCCCGGTTGCCGTGCTTGACGACCCGGACGCCCGAGGCGGCGGCGACCACGGCCGCCATCGTGGAGACGTTGACCGTGTGCGCCCGGTCGCCGCCCGTCCCGACGAGGTCGGCGATGCGGCCCGGCACGTCCACGGGCGTGGCGTTGTCCATCATGCCTTCGGCGAGGCCGGTGACCTCCTCGACCGTCTCGCCCTTGGCGCGCAGCGCGACCGCGAAGCCCGCGATCTGCACGTCGGTGGCCTCCCCGGCCATGATGCTGTTCATGGCCCAGGAGGTCTCCTCGCTGGACAGCGAGTCGCCCGAGAGCAGGGCGTTGAGGAGTGCGGGCCAGGTGGTGCGCGCGTCCATGTCCCCTACAGCGTCGATCGGTTGACGGGCTAGACGGGTCGGCGGGCTAGAGGACCGGCAGGCGGGTCTCGATGCGCTTGCGCATCAGGCCGGCGAGCGCGTTCGCGACGGCGATCGGGTCGAGCGGCAGGCTCACGACGGCGTCGGCGCGCGACCAGGTCGCGAGCCAGCCGTCGTCGCGGCGGCCGATGACGGCCAGGACGGGCGGGCAGTCGTACACCTCGTCCTTGGCCTGCCGGCAGACGCCGAGGCCGCCGGCGGGCTGCGCCTCGCCGTCCACGATGAGGACGTCGATGTCGCCCTCGTCGAGCCGCTCGACGAGGGCGGGCTGCGTCGCCCGCTCGACGAACTCGACCTTCGGGAGGCCGGCGGCAGGGCGGCGCCCGATCGCCATCCGGATCTGTGCGCGGGTGTTCGCGTCGTCGCTGTAGACGAGAACCTTCATCGGGCTCTCCGGGACGGTGCTCATGGACGTGAAGGCTACCGGGTCGGAGGCGCCGGGGACACGCTCGGGAACCCTAGAAGGGGGGTCATGCGCCACCCACGGGATGGGGGCGCAATAATGTCGCCCGTGACAGCTTCCGCGATAGAGACAACACCTCACGCACGGGCGAACCGTCCCAATCTCGTCAGCGTGGGGACGATCGTTTGGCTGTCGTCCGAGCTGATGTTCTTCGCGGCGCTGTTCGCGATGTTCTTCACGATCCGCTCCGTGACGATCGGCCAGTCCGGGCCAGACGCCTGGCCGGGCGCCCCCCTGGACCTGCCGCTGTCGGCTTTCAACACCACCATCCTCGTGCTGTCCTCGGTGACGTGCCAGATCGGGGTGTTCAAGGCCGAGGCCGGCAAGGTGGGCCGTGACGGCGGCCTGCTGAACTTCCGGCGCTGGGGACTGCGCGAGTGGTACGTGCTCACGTTCCTCATGGGCGGCTACTTCGTGGCCGGCCAGGCGTACGAGTACTACAACCTGGTCACCCACGACGGGCTGACCTTCTCGTCCTCGGCCTACGGGTCGGTCTTCTACCTGGCGACCGGCTTCCACGGCCTGCACGTCATCGGCGGCCTCATCGCGTTCCTGTTCATCCTCGGGCGGACCTACGCCGCGAAGCGGTGGACGCACGAGCAGGCGACGAGCGCGATCGTCGTGTCCTACTACTGGCATTTCGTCGACGTGGTGTGGATCGGCCTGTTCTCGGTCGTCTACCTGCTCGACGTCTGACCGGCCCGACGACCCTGACCCACCAGAAGACATGACCCGAACGGGGATTTCCGTGAAAAGGATCACCGCATGGCGACGGCGCCCGTGGGCTGGCTACGCCGTCGTGCTGGCGGCCCTGGCGGCGATCGGCGTCATCTACGCCGGCTTCTCGCCGAAGACCGACCGCGCCGAGGCGCAGAGCAGCGCCCAGGCCGCGCAGGATCTGAAGAACGGCCAGGCGCTGTTCAACAAGAACTGCGCGAGCTGCCACGGGCAGAACGCCCAGGGCACCGAGGACGCCGATGGCAACCCGATCGCGCCCAGCCTGATCGGCGTGGGCGCGGCCTCCGTCGACTTCCAGGTCACCACGGGCCGCATGCCCGCGATGAACCCCGGCGCGCAGGTGCCGCGCAAGGAGCCGATCCCCGCCTTCAACACCTCGATCAAGACCGACTACGAGGAACCGGAGAAGCGGCGGCACGCCGAGGAGCAGGTCGCCCAGGCGCAGAAGAACGTCGCCGACCTGCGCGCCTACATCCAGTCGCTGGGCGGCGGCCCGGAGGTTCCGTCGGCTTCGGCCGTCGACCCCGAGGGCGGTGACGTCGCGCTCGGCGGCAAGCTGTTCCGCACCAACTGCGCCCAGTGCCACAACTTCACCGGCCAGGGCGGCGCGCTGACCGGCGGCAAGTACGCGCCCCCGCTGACGGGGGACGTCACGCCCACCCAGATGTACGAGGCGATGCTGACCGGGCCGCAGGCGATGCCGGTGTTCAACGACACCACGCTCACGCCGGAGGACAAGCGGGCGATCATCGCCTACCTGGTCGATGTGCGCAACGAGCCGAACCCGGGCGGTAACGGCCTCGGCCGGATCGGCCCGGTGAGCGAGGGCCTGGCCGGCTGGCTGGTCGGGCTCGGGCTGCTCGTGCTGGCCGCCATGTGGATCACCGCGAAGAAGCCGAAGAAGCTGAAGAAGTCATGAGCGACGACAACAAGGAGACCGCGGGCTCGACGGACCCGCGCGAGGAGGGCGGCCGGCGCGAGCGCGTGATCGGCACGCCGTCCCCGGCGAGGGAGAAGGCCCTCCTCGCCGAGGACGACATCTCGGCGCCCGCGGGCGTGGGGGAGCAGCTCGACGAGGCGTCGGCCAAGCGGGCCGAGCGGATCGTCGCGGGGTTCTTCCTGCTCGCGTTCGCCGCCAGCGTGACGTTCATCGCGTACTTCATCGGCTGGAGCGGCCGCGACGGCGGCATGCACGGCGTCCTGGACGCCCGCGAGTCCAACTTCTGGCTCGGCGGGACGATGGCGGTGGCGTTCCTCGCGATGGCCATCGGCGTGACCATCTGGGTGCGGCGGCTGATGACCAGCAAGCCGATCGTCCAGGAGCGTCACGAGCTGGCCTCCGACGAGGAGAGCCGGGCCGCCTTCGCCAGTGACTTCCTGGAGGGCGCCGAGGACAGCGGCATCACCAAGCGGCCGCTGCTGCGCCGCACGCTGCTGCTGGCCGCCGCGCCGCTCGGCCTGGCCCCGCTGGTGCTGCTGCGCGACCTCGGCCCGCTGCCGGAGAAGAAGCTCCGCACCACCTACTGGGCCGACGCCGTCGAGCGGGCGAAGAGCGAGGGCAAGCAGGGCGTCCGCCTGGTGGTGGACGGCACCCACAAGCCGCTGCGGGTCAGCGACTTCGCCGAGCCCGGCAGCATGATCACCGTCCTGCCCGAGGGTCTTGAGGAGCACGTTCCCCACGACCAGGTGCTGACGGAGGTCGCCAAGGCGGTCACGATCCTGATCAACGTCCCGGAGGCCCTGTTCAAGCCCGCCGAGGGCCGCGGCAACTGGCACGTCAACGGGGTCGTGGCGTACTCGAAGGTCTGCACGCACGTCGGCTGCCCCGCGGCCCTGTACGAGCAGACCACGCACCACATCCTGTGCCCGTGCCACCAGTCCACGTTCGACGCCACGGACGCGGCGAAGGTCATCTTCGGTCCCGCGGCGCGGCCGCTGCCGCAGCTGCCGCTGGGCGTGGAGGACGGGTACCTCATCGCGACGAGCGACTATCACGAGCCCGTCGGACCGAGCTTCTGGGAGCGCGGATGAGCGACACCACGGCTCCGAAGGCCGTCGAGGGCACGCTCGGCTTCATCGACGAACGCCTCGGGTCCACCACCTTCTTCAGGCGGAACGTCAAGAAGGTCTTTCCGGACCACTGGTCGTTCATGCTGGGCGAGATCGCCCTGTACTCCTTCGTCATCCTGCTGCTGACCGGGACGTTCCTGACGCTCTGGTTCAAGCCGAGCATGGTGGAGGTCGTGTACGACGGTTCGTACACGAACCTGCAGGGCGTGACGATGTCCGAGGCGTACGCCTCGACGCTGCACATCAGCTTCGACGTCCGCGGCGGCCTGCTGATGCGGCAGATCCACCACTGGGCCGCGATCCTGTTCATGGCGTCGATCCTGGCGCACATGCTGCGGGTGTTCTTCACGGGCGCCTACCGCAAGCCGCGCGAGCTGAACTGGCTCATCGGCCTCGGCATGTTCACACTCGGCATCCTGGAGGGCCTGTTCGGCTATTCGCTGCCGGACGACCTGCTCTCCGGCACCGGACTGCGGATCACCCAGGGCGTGGCGGAGTCGATCCCCGTCGTCGGGACCTACATCTACATGTTCCTGTTCGGCGGAGAGTTCCCCGGCCAGGACATCATTCCGCGGCTGTACATGCTGCACATCCTGCTGATCCCGGGGCTGCTGCTCGGCCTGATCACCGCGCACATGATGATCATGTGGCATCAGAAGCACACCGCGATGCCGGTCAAGCACCAGACCGAGAAGCAGGTGTACGGCTACCCGTTCTACCCGGTGTTCATGGCCAAGACGGGCGCCTACTTCCTGTTCACCTTCGGCGTCACGGCCCTGTTCGGCGCGTTCGTGCAGATCAACCCGGTCTGGCTGTACGGCCCGTACGATCCCGGCGCCATCTCGTCCGGCTCCCAGCCGGACTGGTACATGGGCTTCCTCGAAGGCGCGTTGCGGATCATGCCCGGCTGGGAGATCACCGCCTGGGGCCACACGGTCAGCCTGAACGTGCTGATCCCGGCGCTGGTGCCGCTCGGCATCATCATGACCGGCGCGGCGCTGTGGCCGTTCGTCGAGGCGTGGGTGACCGGCGACAAGCGGCAGCACCATGTCAACGACCGGCCGCGCAACGCCCCGGTCCGCACGGCGACCGGGATGGCCGCGGTGACGTTCTACGGGCTGCTGTGGCTCGGCGGCGCGAACGACATCCTCGCCGAGCGGTTCCACATCTCCCTGTTCGCGACGACCTGGTTCTTCCGGGTCACCTTCTTCGTCGGCCCGGTCCTGGCGTTCATCATCACCAAGCGGATCTGCCTCGGCCTGCAGCGCAAGGACGCCGGCATCGTCGGGCACGGCGTGGAGAGCGGCGTGATCCTCATGTCGCCGGACGGCAAGTTCTCCGAGCGGCACGAGCCGGCGCGCGAGGAGGAGAGGGCCGTCCTGCTGTCCAAGGAGAACGCCCGGCCCGAGGCGCCCGAGCGGGACGCCCAGGGCATTCCCGCCGCCAAGGGCCCGATCGGGCACCTGCGCTCGCGGCTGAACCGCGCGTGGACCTTCGACGACGTTCCGGTCGAGGAGCACGAGCACGGCGGGCACGAGGCGATCGAGAGCGGCGAGGGGTCGGAGCAGGTCAAGCGCTGATCCGCCGCCCCGTCCTCCGAGGGGCCCGGCACCGTCACGGCGGTGCCGGGCCCTTCCCGTGCCCGCCCGATCCGTATGCTGGCCGGCGATGACCAAGACGCTGTTCGTCACCAATGACTTCCCGCCCCGTCCGGGCGGCATCCAGGCGTTCGTGCACGGTCTCGCGGTGCGGCGCCCGCCCGGCTCGGTGGTCGTCTACGCCCCGGCCTGGAAGGGCGCCGCGGAGTTCGACGCTGCGCAGCCGTTCCCGGTCGTCCGGCATCCGGGTTCGCTGATGCTGCCGGAGCCGGGCGTGCTGCGCCGGGCCGGAGACGTGCTGCGTGCGGAGGGCTGCGACTCGGTGGTGTTCGGCGCGGCGGCGCCGCTCGGCCTGCTGGCCCCGGCGCTGCGGCGGCGCGGCGCCGGGCGGCTCGTCGGCATGACCCACGGGCACGAGGCGGGCTGGGCGTCGCTGCCGGTGGCGCGGAGCCTTCTCGGGCGCATCGGGGACGACGTGGACGTGCTGACCTACCTGGGCGAGTACACGCGGTCCCGGATGGCGCGGGCGCTGTCGCCGGACGCCGCGGCCCGGATGGCGCGGCTCGCGCCCGGTGTCGACGAGAAGGTCTTCCGCGCGGGCGCCGGCGGCGAGGAGATCCGGGCACGGCATCGCCTGGCGGACCGTCCCGTGGTGGTCTGCGTCTCCCGGCTGGTGCCGCGCAAGGGGCAGGACGCCCTCATCCACGCCTGGCGGCACGTCCTGCGGTCGGTGCCGGACGCCGTGCTGCTGCTCGTCGGCGGCGGCCCGTACCGGGCCGATCTGGAGCGCCTCGCCGCGTCGCTCGGGGTGGGCGGTTCCGTCGTGTTCGCTGGCGGCGTCCCGTGGGAGGAGTTGCCCGCCCACTACGACGCGGGAGACGTGTTCGCGATGCCGTGCCGGACCCGCCGCCGCGGCCTGGACGTGGAAGGGCTCGGCATCGTCTATCTGGAGGCGTCGGCGGCGGGGCTGCCGGTGGTGGCGGGCGATTCCGGCGGCGCGCCCGACGCCGTGCTGGACGGCGAGACGGGGGTCGTCGTGCCCGGCCGTTCGGTCGCCCGCGTCGCCGAGGCGCTCACCGGGCTTCTCACGGACCGCGGCCGTGCACGCGCGATGGGCGAGAAGGGCCGCACCTGGGTGGAGCGCGAGTGGCGCTGGGAGATCCAGGCCGCCCGCCTCGGCGGCCTGCTCGCGTCCTGAGATGGCAGGATGCCGCTATGGACATCGAGGACGCATGGGCCCGCGTTCCCGGGGAGGCCGCCCGGTGGCTGCACGATCTGGATCCCGACCACTGCTATTCGGGGTTCGAGCCTCCGCGCCGCCCCGACTCCGTCTGGCTCCTGCACGCGATGTACGCGTGGGAGGAGGGGCTGGTCACCACGACCCACGACGATGTCCACCAGTCCGTGGCGGCGGCGGGCCTGACCGATTCGGCCGGTGACGTGCCCGGCGATGTGGGCGACCTGCTGGAGGGCGCGATCGTCACCGGCACCGGCCTCGGCCGCAGCGGCGATCCGGGCGCGGGATGGCGGAGGCTGCGCTGGAGGGAGCTCGCGCGCGGCTTCGGCGAGCAGGCCGTCCCGGAGGGGGAGCTGCCGGGCAACCGCTGCCTGCGGCAGGGGCACCACGCCGGGAGCTGGTCGGCGGCCATCCAGCCGCCCGCGGAGGGCTGTCTCGACCGGGAGAGCTGGCACCGGCTGGTCGGGGTGCTGCTGCGGCACAGCCCGTCCGGCTCGGCTACCCGCTGCCTGGCGTACTACTGCCCGCTCGTCACCGCGGACTGGGACGACGAGACGGTCTTCGCGGGACGGCTGGGCGACGCGGCCGCGCTGTACGACCATCCGGCGACGTCCAGCTGCCCGTCCGACCTGTGGGCGGAGGACCGCTCCTGGGTCGTCTACTGCGACTGGGACCTGTGGGGGACGAAGGTCGTCGGCCCCACCGCGCTCATCGACGCCGTCCTGACCGACCCGGGCCTGGAGGCCGTCCGCCTTCCCTGGACGCGCTGACCGGACCGGCGCCCGGGAGAGGACCCCGCCCCCGCGCCGTAGGCGGGGTCCTTTCCCGGGACCGGCGTCCGGTTGGGGCCGTGCTCCGCCTCCGGAGACCAGTTCCACGCGAACACCCCTGCCGAGGTGGGGTTGGGTGGTGATCCGGCGTGGCCGGCCCGGCGCCCTCGTGGGGGAATACCTGGAGACGGGCGCGCCGTTCGGGCCGGCCCGCGGGCCGGATCGAGTTCGCGTGGACGGGAGGGCGGGGCACGACCCCGGCATCCGGCACCGTGGGGCCCGGCCCCGCGACGGTGCCCGTCCGCGGACGGGCAGGAGGGGTGGGCGCCCCCTGGGACGATCCCTGTCGCGGTGATCGATTCATCCGGGGCACCTCCTGCCGCATGTGTCCGCGGTCGTGGACATTTCCGAAGGTAGGGACCGCCCGCCGTTCCGGCATCACCGTTAAAGCGCGCTTAAGGGGCGGATCAGTCATCGCTAAGCCTCACCACATTCGGCCAGAAAGTTCGCGTTCTTCAGCATGTACGGCACTACCGGACATTGAGATGATCATCCTCTGGCGGGCGGAGGAGGTCGCGTGCGATCGAAGGGCCTTGCGGTGCCGGCGGGAGTCCTGGCGGCCGTCCTGGTGGCGGGGCTCACGGCGGGCTGGGCACTGCGGAACCGGCGGGGCGGCGGTCCCGAGGAGATCGCAGCCGGGTACTTCGCGGCCTGGAGCGAGGGGGACCTGGACGAGATGCGCGGGTCTGCGCGACGACGGCGGGCCGCCGCGGCGTGTGAAGCTGTTCGGGGTGGAGAACGGCGAGAAGATCCGCACGACGCTGGACCGGCGCGTTCGCCGGCCTCTACCCGCCCGGCTCGACGTTCAAGGTGATGACCGCGGGCGCGCTGATCGCGGACGGGCCGGCGCCGGGACCGGCGTCGACTGCCCCGCCTCGGTGGTCACCGCGCAGCGCACGATCCACAACGACGAGGACCACGCGCTCGGCCGGACGACGCTGCGGGACGCGTTCGCCGCGTCCTGCAACACCACGTTCGCGCGTCTCGCGGCCGAGCGGCTCGGCGCGGCGGCTGCTGATGGCGTCGGCCGCCGCGGCCGTTGCGGACGGCTCGTGGCGGGCGCCGCGGCTGCTGGCCCCGAAGCTGATCCGCGAGGGCGGGGGAGCGACGCCGGAACCCCGCCGGGTGCCCGGTACCTCCGCGCTCGGCGCGCTGATGCGGGCCGTCGTCACGGGCGGCACCGCCGCGGGCGCGGGACTGCCGCCCGGGACGGCGGGCAAGACGGGCACGGCCGAGTTCGGCGGCGGGTCGCACGCGTGGTTCATCGGATACCGCGACGATCTCGCCTTCTCGGTCTTCGTCGAGGCCGGGGGCTCGGGGCCGAAGGTCGCGGCGCCGCTCGCCGCCCGCTTCCTGAAGGCCGCCGGCTGACCGGTGCCCTGGGGCCGCCCGGCGTCGCGGCGGACGTCCGGAAAAGGTGGGCCCCGGCCTGAACGCGCCGCGGCGTCCGCGCGTACTCCAGGGGAGAGCAGAAGGGCCGCGGGATAGGGCCCGTACGGATTTTTTGGCACCAACGCGCAACTGAGTGACTCATGGGGCGTATGCTCCCGGAGTGATCGAGCGGGTTCGTCAAGAATCCGTTCGGGGAACGCGGTGGGAGCGAGCGGGCTCCCGCACCGCGATCCCCGATGTCTCAGCGGGAAGGCCGCCGGGTGATGAGCCGGGCGGTCCGGAGCCGACCGGCGTTCGCCGAGCCCTCCGTCTCCTCCACAGGAGAGGGCATGGCGCGACGCGATATCGGGCATGCGTCCCGGAACAACACGCATGCTTCACCGTGGGCCGAGACGCCCGCGCGTCCCTCGTCGAGACCTGAGCCCCCTCGGGGGACGTGGTCCGACGAGCCGCAGCCGCGGCCGCAGTGGCCCGAAGGGTCCTGGTGGTCGGAGCAGCCGGACGGCACCGAGCGGGGGCGGCGATCGTCCCGCCGCGGGCCGAGCCGGCGCGAGATGAAGCGGCACGAGGCCCGCGCCAAGCGGTCCCGCCGCCGCACCGAGGACCAGTTCGGCGAGCGGAACAGGCCACCCAAGGACCGGGACGACCGCGACGAGCCGGGTACCCGCCGGTCCGGCGGGCGGACCCGTCAGTTCGACGCGCGGAACGGCCGGCCCGACGCCCGGACGGGGCAGTTCGGCCCCCGCAACGACCCGCCCGATGCGCGGACCCGTCAGTTCGACGCGCGCACCGGCCAGTCCGATGCCCGGGGCCGGCAGTTCGGTCCCCGGGAAGACCCGCCTGATGCGCGGACCCGTCAGTTCGACGCGCGCACCGGCCAGTCCGATGCCCGGGGCCGGCAGTTCGGTCCCCGGGAAGACCCGCCCGATGCGCGGACCCGTCAGTTCGACGCCCGGACGGAACGGTTCGACGCCCGGACGGAGGGTTTCGGGCCGGGCCGGGACCGGTCTCGCGAGTTCCAGCCGCGCGGCGGGCGGACACGGCGCGCCGAGCGGTCACGTTCGCAGCAGCGCGCAGCGGAACGTCCCCAGCAGCGGCCCCCCCGGTCTCGGCAGCCTGCCGGCCCGCAGGCGCGGCGCCCGGCGACGCCGCGGCCCGGGCCGAAGGCCAAGCCGCGGCGCGGGCGGCGCCCGGCCGACCGGATGAGCATCGGCGCGATCGTGCTGTCCACCGCCGTCGGGCTGTCGCTGCTGGGCATCGCCGAGCGGGCGCTGCTGGAGGGCGGGCCCATCGGCGGCACGTCCGACCCCGCCGGCTCGCAGCGCGCGATCACGCCGCCGAAGCCCGGCGGCGACCCGGCACAGCAGCCGCGGCCCGGGCAGCCGCAGCAGCCCGGCCAGAGCGGAGCGCCCGCGGCGCCGTCCCCGCCGAACCTCGGGGTGCTCGCCGGGCAGGTGCGCGAGCTGACCATCGACGAGCGCGGTGCGGCCGCCCGGCAGGCCTACGGCGCGGCGCCGGCGGGCCGGCCGATCGTGGACACGATCCGGACGAGCGCCGACAAGAGCTGGGTGCTCGGCACCACCGCGCTCCCCGTCCCCACCGGCAGCGCCGCGACGCCCGAAGTGGCGTTCTACGCGGCGCGGTGGACGGGCGAGGAGTGGCAGGTCGGGCTCTCCGGCGGGACCGAGTTCAACGCGCTGCTCGGCGCCGTCCCCGCGGACGTCATGCCGGCGGCGGAGGTGCGCGCCCTGCGCCGGTACGGGGCGGTCACCGCCGCGCAGGCCACCGCCCTCGTCAACGGCTCGCGGGCCGGCGACGGCCTGATGCTGCCGTGGAAGACCGGCGAGGTCTGGTCGATGACGACGTCGGACGGCTCCCCCCGCCCGCTGGGCTCGCTGGCGTTCTCCGGCGGCGACGGCCGTGTCCTCGCGGCCGGCGACGGCCGCCTCTACCGCTTCTGCGCCGACGCGGGCAACGCGATGGTCATGCTGATCCACCGGAGCGGCGTCGCCACCACCTACTACCGGCTCCGCGGCGTGCCGCGGGTACGCGACGGCGGCGTCGTCGAGCAGGGCGCCCCGCTCGGCCGCACCGGTACCGAACGCCCCTGCGGCGGCGCGGCCTCACCGCGCGCCGAGGTCGGGTTCGGGCTGCGCCGCGGCGGCGGGCAGATCCCGCTCGACGGCGCGCAGATCGGCGGCTGGACGTTCCGGGAGCGGGCCAACCCCCTCCTCGGCTTCGCCGAACGCGGTGTTCTCCAGGTGCTTCCCGGCGGGCTGATGGCCAACCTCGGCCTGGCCCCGCAGGCGGACGACTCTCCGTCGTCACCGCCGTCCCCCGGCGCCGCGTCGGAGGACGGCGCAGGATCGTCCCCCGCTCCGGCGGAGGGCGCAACCCAGAAGAGGAGTCCGAGCGGTGCGAATTCGCAACAGTGATGATCCCATGGTCCCCACCTGGGCGCTGCGCCTCGTGCTCGTCGGCGCGGTGCTCGTGCTCGTCGGCGCGGCGACCCCGCAGGGCGCCGTCGCGGTCGCGAACGTGCAGTACTTCCTCAACTTCTTCGCCGGCGTCTTCGCCCTCGTGGCGCTGACCATCGCGGTGATGAGCGGCCTGCTGGCCACCGATCGCCTGATCCTGAAGATCCGGCACCGGGTGCTCGCGCAGGCCCTGCACCGCGCCTCCTCGATCGTGGCGGTGGCGATGCTGTTCGCGCACGTGTCGGTGAAGGTGATGGCCGGCCTCGCGCTGCCCATCAACATCATCGTCCCGACGGGCGGGGCGGTCGGCCTCGGCACGGTCGCGTTCGACCTGATGCTCGTCATCATCGTCACCGGGATGCTGCGGTCGCGGTTCGCGCTCCGCGGCAAGGCGTGGGTGTGGCGGTCGGTCCACGCCCTCGCCTACGTCGCCTGGCCGTTCGCGATCGTGCACGGACTGATCACCGGGCGGGCCGCGGCGAACTGGGTCGTCCTCTCCTACGTCATGAGCGTGGTGCTGGTCGTGCTCGCCCTGATGACCCGCCTGATCGTGGTGGTCAAGCCGCGGGAGCTGAACCGGGCCGGCGACGAGATCGACCCGTTCTCCAGGCCGGACGGCGCCGGACGCCGCCGCGACCGGCGTGCGATGGCGGCGATGGAGCACGAGGAGGCCCGCGCCGCCGCGGCGGCCCGCGCCAGGGAGGCCGATCTCCTGGACGGCCTCGACGACCCGCGCGGCACCGTCCAGGACCCGCGCGGCATGCCCGTGTACGGCGGCGGAAATGACACCGAGGTCTACCGATGACATCGACCGTCACCGTCTCCGGCATCGGCGGTCCCCGGCTGACGCTCGGGTTCGACCGGTTCGACCGGCTCGACCTCGACCGGCACCTGGCCGTGCACGGCAGGCTCCGCGCGCCGGAACTGGACGACATCGTCCGCATGTGCGAGCAGGTCGACCTGAGGGGACGGGGCGGCGCGGGCTTCCCGTTCGCCCGCAAGCTGATGGCCGTGGCGGCGCGGGTGAACTACCCGACCGCCGACCAGACCGCGCTGCTGCCCGGCGAGAAGGGCAATGAGCGCGGCTCCAGCGAGGACGTCGTCATCGTCGTGAACGCGGCCGAGGGGGAGCCCGGCAGTGCCAAGGACAAGGTCCTGCTCGGCCGGGCGCCGCACCTCGTCCTCGACGGCGCCCAGATCGCGGCGTCCGCGCTCGGCACCCAGCGGATCGTCGTGGCCGTCGAGGACGACGAGGCCGCGCGCTCGGTCCGCGCCGCGATCAGCGAGCGGCGGATGCCCGCGCGGGTCGTCCGGCTGACCGACCGGTTCATCTCCGGGGAGAGCGGCGCGGTCGTCCAGGCGATCAACGGGGAGACGCCCATCCCGCCGGGCGTCAAGGTCCGCGCGTCCGACTCCGGCGTCGACGGCTACCCGACGCTGCTGTCCAACACCGAGACGTTCGCGCAGCTCGCCGTGCTCGTCTCCCTCGGCCCCGACCTGTACGCGTCGGCCGGCACGGAGGACGAGCCGGGCACCACGCTGCTCACCATCGGCGGTACCCAGGTCGTGGAGGTGCCGCTCGGCACGCCCCTGCAGGCCGTCCTCGACCACGGCCAGGTGCCGCCGTCCCCGGGCGTGCTCGTCGGCGGCTACCACGGGATGTGGCTCGGCTCGGCCGCGGTCTCGCGGGCCGTGCTGTCGCGCGCCGGGATGCGCCGGGTCGGCGGGACGGTGGGCGCCGGGATCATCCTGCCGCTCAGCCAGGGCACCTGCCCGCTCGGCGAGATCACCCGGATCGCCTCCTACCTGGCCGCGCAGTCGGCCGGGCAGTGCGGGCCGTGCCGGCTCGGGCTGCCCGACGTCGTGCGGTCCCTCAACTCCCTCACCGAGGGGGCGGGGACGGTGGAGGACGTCCGCCGCGCCGCCGGGGTCGGCCGGGGCCGGGGCGCCTGCACCCATCCGGACGGGACGGCCAGGTTCGTCCTTTCGGCGATGGAGGCGTTCGCCGCCGACATCGACGCCCACCGGTGGGGCGGCGGCTGCGGCCTGTCGACCTACGGGGTCCTGCCGCTGCCGGTGCCCGACGGCTCGGAGGGCCGGGTGGCGATCGACTGGAGCCGCTGCGACGGGCACGGCCTGTGCGCCTACATCGTCCCCGAGCTGATCCAGCTCGACCGGTACGGCTTCCCGGTGGTGCTCGGCACCGACATTCCCTCCTGGATGGAAAAGGACGTGCAGAAGGCGGTCGCGATGTGCCCCGCATTGGCGCTGCGTGTCGTCGACGGCGTCCCCGACATCCCGTCCAGACGTTGACGGCCGGCCCGGCGGCCATTTCGGGCGTGCGCAAGAAGGAAAACAGATGAATGCTCTTGAACCCCATGCCCGGCGTGGTGCGTACCTCCCACAGAACCCGCGCCGGGTCCGTCGAGAGATTCCCGGAAGGAGGAAGAAGTTCCCTTGAGGAAATCTTACGGAATCGCTGAAATGCGCAGGCTGTCACGCCTTCGCCTGGGCCGCACACTGCTGATTCTGGCGGCCGTGGCGGCCGTGGGGGCCGCCTTCGTGGTCGTCATGAACCCGGTCGGCGTTCCCGCCAGCGGCGCGGCGAACCTCGGTGGCACCGTGAACACTCGCTGGGGACGTCTGAGCACTCTGGACAGAAAGCTGCTCGTCGCGGTGCGGCAAGCCGGCCTGTGGGAGATTCCCGCAGGTCAGCAGGCACAGCAGCGTGCCACCAACCCTCGGGTGAGGGAGGTCGCCGAGATCATCTGGCAGCAGCACGTGCAGCTGGACGCGGACGCCCGCGCGACCGCGGAGCGGCTCGGCGTGCTCCTGCCCAACGAGCCCAACGGGAGCCAGAAGGCCTGGCTGAGAGAGATGTCGGGCAAATTCGGCGCTGATTACGACAAGATCTGGGTGCACCGGCTGCGCGCCGCGCACGGGGCGGTCTTCGTCGTCATCGCCAAGGTGCGGGCACAGTCCGAGAACACCGAGGTCCGTGCGTTCGCAGAACGCTCCATGAAGTTCGTCAACACGCACATCTCGCTGCTGGAGAGCACGGGCCTGGTACCCAGGCGTGCCCTGAAATGACGTACATCCCACCCCGCAAAAGGGAGTACCTTTCCATGGGAAGCAAGAAAAAAGCCTTCGCCGTGATGATTCCGGCGCTCGCCCTTGTCGCATCGGCTTGTCAGACGACGCCCGGTGGGACCGCGGCCCCGCAACCCGGCGCCAGCACGCCGGCCGCCGCGGACGGCTCCGACCTCGAAGGCGGCGGGAATCTCAACGATGTCGACAACCCGGGCGCCCCCACAGGAGCACCGACCGGCTACCCGAACGGCGGCGGCCAGCAGCCCGGCGGCGGTCAGCAGCCCGGCGGCGGTCAGCAGGACCCGGGTGACGGTGACGGCCAGCCAGGCGACGGCCAGGGCAACGACCAAGGTGACGGCCAGGGCCAGGGCAACGACCAGGGCGACGGCCAGGGCCAGGGCAACGACCAGGGCGACGGCCAGGGCCAGGGCAACGACCAAGGTGACGGTCAGGGCAATGACCAGGGCCAGGGCAACGATCAGGGCCAGGGCAATGACCAGGGCCAGGGCAATGACCAGGGCGACGGTCAGGGCAACGACCAGGGCCAGGGCAACGACCAAGGTGACGGCCAGGGCCAGGGCGACGACCAGGAAGTCGAGATCCCGGAGCTGAGGGCGGACCAGTTCGTCCCGATCCAGCAGGCGCCGCGCGTGCGGCAGCCGCGCAACTCCGGGCAGGCGTCCACCGGCGTGTTCAGCGTCGACTGCGGCACGAACGAGGGGCAGGCGCACAGCAACCCCGACAACGTGGTCGCGGCGCCCGGCGTCGTGAACGGCGCCCACCACATCCACGACTATGTCGGCAACCTCGACACCGACGCCTTCTCGACCGACGAGACCCTCGCCGCGGCGGGGACGACCTGCGAGAACGGCGACAAGTCGGCCTACTACTGGCCGGTGCTGCGGCTCCGTGCGGGCGAGGACGCCTCCGAGCGGGCCGAGCAGAACAAGATCGACGGCAACATCGGCAGCATCGTCGAGCCGGCGGCGGCGCGCCTGGAGTTCCTGGGCAACCCGCGCAGCCAGGTGACCGCGATGCCGCAGTTCCTCCGGATGGCCACCGGTGACGCCAAGGCCATCACGAACGGCCTGCAGAACGCGAAGGCGCAGTGGACCTGCACCGGCTTCGAGGAGCAGGCGTTCACCGACAAGTACCCCCTCTGCCCCGAGGGCAGCCTGGTCACGCGCGTGCTGAACTTCGCGAGCTGCTGGGACGGGGAGAACACCGACAGCGCCAACCACCGCGACCACGTCGCCTTCCCCGACGAGCGGACGGGCGCCTGCCCGGAGGGCACGCAGGCCGTGCCGCAGCTGCGGATGACGCTGACCTACGACGTGCCGGCGGAGCCGCTGGCGTTCGCGCTGGACAGCTTCCCCGAATCAGGCCACGACCCGGTGACCGACCACGGCGACTTCATCAACGTGATGGGTGAAGAGCTGATGCAGCAGGTGGTCAACACCATCAACGGCCAGCCGGGCAATGGTCAGGGCGACCAGGGCGACGGCCAGGGCCAGGGCCAGGGCAATGGTCAGGGTGACCAGGGCGACGGCCAGGGCCAGGGCCAGGGCAATGGTCAGGGTGACCAGGGCGACGGCCAGGGCCAGGGCCAGGGCAATGGTCAGGGCGACCAGGGTGACGGCCAGGGCCAGGGCAACGAGAACGGGACCCGGACCAAGCATCACTACTGATCCACCGGACGTCCGGGTGATCCGGACCGCCCCGGGGCGACCCGGACGCGCGGCCGGTGGGGATGCCGTCTTCGACCTTCGGCGGCGCCTCACCGGCCGCGCTCGCGTGTGCCGCCGCGACTTCGGGCCGCCGGGTCCGTACGATCGCCGCATGGACATCGTGATCGCGGGCGGGCACGGGAAGATCGCACTGCGGCTGTCGCGGCTGCTGGCCGCGCGGGGGGACACCGTGCTGAGCCTGATCCGCAATCCCGGCCACGCGGGCGACGTGCGGGACACCGGCGCCGAGCCGGTGGAGTGCGACCTGGAGTCGGCGGACGCCGGCGAGGTCGCCGGCCATCTGACCGGGGCGGACGCGGTCGTGTTCGCCGCCGGGGCGGGGCCCGGCAGCGGCGCGGCGCGCAAGGACACCGTCGACCGGGCCGCGGCGGTGCTGACGGCGGACGCGGCGGAGCGCGCGGGCGTCCGCGGCTTCGTGCAGATCTCCGCGATGGGCGCGGGCGAGCCGCCCCCGCCGGGCCGCGGCGAGGTGTGGGAGGCCTACATCAGGGCCAAGGGCGAGGCGGAGGACGACCTGCGCCGCCGGGACGCCCTCGACTGGCTGATCCTCCGGCCGGGCCGCCTCACCGACGACCCGCCCACCGGCATGGTGACCCTCGCCGAGCCGCCCATCGGGCACGACGCGGTCACCCGCGGCGACGTCGCGGCGGTCATCGTCGCGCTTCTCGACGCCCGTGACGTCCGCCGCCGCACGCTCGACCTCCTCAACGGCGGCACCCCGATCGCGGACGCCGTCACCGCGCTGCGCTGACCCACCAGGGGGACGGGCCCCCGGTCAGGTGGTGTAGAGCGCCTCGATCTCGTCGGCGAAGTCCTTCATCACGACGTTGCGCTTGACCTTCAGGCTCGGCGTCATGTGGCCGGCCTCCTCGGTGAAGTCGACGCCGAGGATGACGTGCCTCTTGATCGCCTCGGCGTGGCTGACCGACTTGTTGGCCTCGTCGACCGCGGCCTCGATCTCGGCGATGACGTCGGGGTCGCGGCGCAGCTCGTCCACCGTCATCGTCTCGGCCTTGCCGTGCCGGGCCTTCCACGGGCCGAGCGCCTCCTCGTCCAGCGTGACGAGGGCGCTGATGAACTTGCGGCCGTCGCCGACGACCAGGCACTGGCTGATCAGCGGGTGCGCGCGGAGCCTGTCCTCCAGCGGGGCGGGCGCGACGTTCTTGCCCGCCGCGGTGACGAGGATCTCCTTCTTCCGGCCGGTGATCCGCAGGAACCCGTCGTCGTCGAGGGAGCCGAGGTCGCCGGTGTGGAGCCAGCCGTCCTCCAGGGCCTCCTTGGTGGCGGCCTCGTTGTTCCAGTAGCCGCGCAGGATGTTGATGCCGCGGACGAGGACCTCGCCGTCCTCGGCGATGCGGACGTCCACGCCCGGGATCGGCTGCCCCACGGTGCCGATCTTGATGGCGGTGGGGCGGTTGACGCTGGCGGGGGCGGTCGTCTCGGTGAGGCCGTAGCCCTCCAGGATCGTGATGCCGACGCCGCGGAAGAAGTGCCCGAGGCGCTCGCCGAGCGCGGCCCCGCCGGACACCGCGTACTGCACCTTGCCGCCGACCGCCGCGCGCAGCTTGCCGTACACCAGCACGTCGAAGACCTTGTGCTTCGCCTTGAGGCCGAGGCCCGGCCGGCCGTCGTCCAACGCCCGGCTGTAGGCGATCGCGGTCTCGGCGGCCGCCTTGAAGATCTTGCCCTTGCCGTCGGCCGCGGCCTTCTGCTCGGCGCCGTTGTAGACCTTCTCGAAGACGCGCGGTACGGCCAGCAGGAAGGTCGGCTGGAAGGAGGCGAGGTCGGGCAGCAGGTTCGCGATGTCGCTGTGCCCGAGGACGATGCCGCCCTCGATCGTGGCGACCTGGATCAGCCGGGCGAACACGTGCGCCAGCGGCAGGAACAGCAGCGTGGAGCTGCCCTCGACGGCGACCTCGGCGATCGCGCCCTGGACGGCGTTGCGGGACGTCGCCACCAGGTTCCCGTGGGTGATCTCGCAGCCCTTGGGGCGCCCGGTGGTGCCGGAGGTGTAGACGAGCGTGGCGATGTCGGCGGCGGCGCGGGACCGGCGGCGCTCCTCGACGACGTCGTCGCCGGTGTCGGCGCCGAGCTTGCGGACCTGGTCGACGCCGCCCGCGTCGATGCCCCAGACGTGCGCGAGGCCGGGGAGCCGTTCCCGGACCTCCTCGACCGAGGCCGTGTGCTCGTCCGTCTCGGCGAACACGGCCTTCGCGGCGGAGTCGCCGACGATCCACTCGATCTGCTCGGGGGAGGACGTCTCGTAGATGGGGACCGAGACCGCGCCGGCGGTCCAGATCGCGTAGTCGAGAACGGTCCATTCGTAGCGGGTCCGCGACAGCAGGCACACCCGGTCGCCGGACTCGATCCCGGCGGCGATGAGGCCCTTGGCGACGGCGGCCACCTCGGCCGCGAACTCGGCCGCGGTGACGGCGCTCCAGGCGTCGCCGTTCTTGCGGCGCGCCACGATCGTGCCGGGATCCTCCGCCGCCCGGCTGAAGGGCGCATCGGTCAGGGTGGCGGTGTCGGGGACCTCCACCATCACGGGAACGCTGAACTCGCGCACGGCCTGCTCCTGTAGTCGATCTTCGAGGTCGGCGGGGAAGTCCCCCGGAGGCTTCTCCGAAGACGAATGATACCCATGAGTAGGGATTTTTCCCTGGAGGCCAGGTTATCTCCGTCCGTCGGCGGCCCCCTGTTAACGGCACGGCAAAGACCGGCCGTCGTCGGCGGCGTCCGCCGCGTGGTCGCCTACGCTTGAGCCGGTCGCACACGAACGGGGTTCCGGGGGACGCCATGCTGCTCGAAGTGATCGCGCTGACGGCCGAGGACGCGCGGGCGGCGCAGGACGGCGGCGCCGACCGGATCGAGGTCGTCGCGGACATGGCCGCCGACGGCCTCACCCCCGATCCCGACGTCGTCGAGGCGGTGCGGAAGGTCACCACCCTGCCGATGCGGGTGATGCTGCGGGCCAACGCCGGGTTCCGCACGACGGGGTTCGAGCTCGACCGGCTCCGGCGCGCGGCCGCGGGCCTCGCCGAGGCGGGCGCGGACGGGTTCGTCTTCGGCTTCCTCGACTCGTTCGGCCAGGTCGACACGGCCGCGACCGGCAAGCTCGCCGCCGACGCCGCCCCGCTGCCCTGGACGTTCCACCGCGCGGTCGACCACGCCGCCGAGCCCGGCCGGGCGTGGGACGTCGTCCGGCACCTCGGCGGCGGGCTCGACACGGTCCTCACGGCCGGCTCCGCGCGGGGCGTGGACGCCGGGGTGGAGGTCCTCGCCCGGCGCGCCGCCGAGGACCCGGGCTCCGCCAAGATGATCATGGCCGGGGGCGGGCTGCGCCGCAAGCACGTCGCGGTCCTCGCCGCCGCGGGCGTCACCGCGTTCCACGTGGGCACCGCCGTCCGCCCGGACGGCGCCTGGGACGCCCCGGTGGACGCCGCCCTGGTGGGCGAGTGGCGCTCCCTGGTGTCCGCGGCGACCGGCTGACCGGCGGCGACGCCCGGCGTTCCGTCCGATCGACGCGGAACCCGGCCGTTCTCTCGGGCGGTGTGCCCTATTAGAGTCGGTTCATGAGGATCCACGTGGTGAGCGACGTCCATGGCCGCGCGGATGCGCTGGCGAGCGCGGCGGACGGCGCGGACGTGCTCATCTGCCTGGGCGACCTGATCCTGTTCATCGACTACGACGACCACGCGCAGGGGATCTTCGCCGACCTGTTCGGGCAGGAGAACGCCGACCGCTTCATCGCGCTGCGCACCGAGAAGCGCTTCGACGAGGCCCGCGAGTTCTCCCGGGGGTTGTGGGCGTCCCTCGACGGCGACGCGTGGCCGCACATCGAACGCGCGGTCGACCGGCAGTACGCCGAGCTGTTCGCGGCCATGCCGACCCCCGCGTACCTGACGTACGGCAACGTGGACGTCCCGCGCATGTGGGGGGCGCACCTGCGGGAAGGCCACCACGTCCTGGACGGCGAGACCACCGAGATCGGCGGGCTCCGGTTCGGGTTCGTCGGCGGCGGCCTCCGCACCGAGTACCGCACCCCCTACGAACTGGACGACGACGCGTACGCCGCCAAGGTCGAGGCCGTCGGCGAGGTCGACGTGCTGTGCTGCCACATCCCGCCCGACGTCCCCGAACTGCTGTACGACACGGTGGCGCGCCGGTTCGAACGCGGGAGCAGGGCGATCCTGGACGCCGTCCACCGCACCCAGCCGAAGTACGTGTTGTTCGGGCACGTCCATCAGCCGCTCGCGAGCCGGATGCGCATCGGCCGCACCGAATGCGTGAACGTGGGCCACTTCCGGGCCCGTGGCGTGCCGTACGTACTGACGGTGTGAAAGATACTTTCTCTAGGACAGCGGGCCCGCGCGCGGGCTCACCGAGAGCCGGAGGGAGACGCAGATGGCGGACCGCACGAGTTCCACCATCACGGTCAAGGCCGGGAAGGCCGAGATCATGGCGGTGATCGCCGACCTTGAGGCGTACCCGGGGTGGGCGAGCGGCATCCGCGGGTTCACCGTCCAGGAGGCGGGCGAGGACGGCCGGGCGTCCCGCGCCAGGCTGACGTTCGACGGCGGCCCGTTCAGCGACACCGTCGGCCTCGCCTACACCTGGGAGGGCGACGACCGGGTGACGTGGAAGCTGGTGGAGGAGGGCTCGGTCGTCACCGGCCTGCACGGCTCCTACAGCCTGGACGAGCGGGACGGCTCCACCGAGGTGACCTACGAGCTCGCCGTGGACGTCCGGATACCGCTGATCGGCATGGTGAAGCGCAAGGGCGAGAAGCGGATCATCGACTCCGCCCTCAAGGGCCTCAAGCGCCACATGGAGAGCTGAACACCACGCCGAAGCGATACCGTGCACGCCGACGACCGACGGAAGATGGACCCATGAGCGAGCAGCCGGGCGATGCCCTGGACGAGGCGGCCAAGCTTTTCGACACGCTGATCAAGCGGGTGAGCGGAGGCGGAGGCGGCCGGGACCGGGCCGCGCACGAGGACGAGGACGTGTGGGGCCGTGCCACCGCCGAGGAGCCGCACATCGCCACCGGTGCCCCGGAATGCCGCGACTGCCCGATCTGCCGGGCGATCGCGATGAAGCGCGAGGCGGGCGGCGACGTCGGCCGGCATCTGCACGACGCCGGCCGGTCGCTGCTCGCCGCCGCACTGGACGTGGTGGCAGTGTTCGACCGCGCGCGTTCCGAGCGGGCGCGCCGGAACCGGCCGCCGGAGGCGTCGAAGAGCCCGCGGGCGGGTAGGTCCGAGCGGTCGGACCGTCCGGAGACGGGTGATGCGTGGTCGGCCGCCACGGGCGGCGGCCCCACCGACATCGGGTAGTGCGGTACAGGCTCCAGCCGGGGCGCGCGAGGAGGAGGAAGGGTACATGGCCCTGACCATCGGCGTGGATGTGGGCGGCACGAAGGTCGCCGCGGGGGTCGTCGACGACCGGGGGACGATTCTGGAGAAGGTACGCAGGCCGACTCCATCGACCAACCCCAAGGAGACCGCCGAGACCATCGCCGAGGTCGTCGACCTCCTGGCGGGCAAGTTCGAGGAAGTGTCGGCGGTCGGCCTCGGCACCGCGGGCTTCGTCGACGAGACCCGCTCCACCGTGCTGTTCGCGCCGAACCTGGCCTGGCGGGAGGAGCCGATCAAGGAGAAGGTGGAGAGCCTCGTCGGCCTGCCGGTCGTGGTGGAGAACGACGGCAACGCCACCGCCTGGGGCGAGGCCCGCTTCGGCGCCGGCCGCGGCGAGAACTTCCTCGTCCTGGTGGCCCTCGGCACCGGCATCGGCGGCGGCATCATCATCAACGGCGAGCTGTACCGGGGCCGTTTCGGCATCGGCGCCGAGATGGGACATTTCCGGGTGGTCCCGGACGGCCGCCGCTGCGGCTGCGGCAACCGCGGCTGCTGGGAGCAGTACGCCAGCGGCAACGCCCTCGTCCACGAGGCCCGCGACCTGGCCCGGGTGGCGCCCGCGATGGCGGGACGCCTGCTGGAGCTCGGCGACGGCCGCCCCGAGGGCATCAGCGGCCCGGAGGTGTCGCAGGCGGCCCGCGAGGGCGACAAGGCCGCCCTGGAGTGCTTCCGGACCATCGCGCACTGGGCGGGCCAGGGCCTGGCCGACCTCAGCGCGATCCTCGACCCGGGCGCGTTCATCATCGGCGGGGGCCTGTCGGACGCCGGCGACCTGCTGCTCGACCCGGTCCGCGCGGCGTTCGAGGACGCCCTGACCGGCCGCGGCCACCGCCCCCTGCCCGACATCCGCATCGCCGAGCTGGGCTCGGCGGCGGGCATCGTCGGCGCGGCGGACCTGGCCCGTGTCCGCCCCCTCCAGGACGTCATCGTCTAGGCCGCGGCGTCCTCCGAACATGGCGTCCGTCCGCCTGCTGAGCTACAACATCCGGTCGCTGCGCGACGACCCGGCCGCCGTGGCCCGGGTCGTCCGCGCCATCGCCCCGGACGTGACGTGCCTGCAGGAGGTACCGCGCTTCTGGGCCTGGCGGCTCAGGCGCCGCCGCCTGGCGCGAGCGTGCGGGCTGCGGGTCGCGGCGGGACGGCGGGCCTGCGGGCTCGCCGTCCTCACCGCGCCGCACGTCCACCGGGTGGCCCGCGAGTTCCATCCGCTCACCCCCGACCCGGGCCTGCACCGCCGCGCCCTGGCGATCGCGGTCCTGGAGACCGGCGGAACCCGCCTCATCGCCGCGTGCACCCACCTGGACCTGTCGGACGGGCCGCGCCTGCGCCACGTCCACGAGATCGTCGCCCACCTGGACCGGGCCCGCGACCGCTACCGGGCCCCGGTCGTCCTCGCCGGCGACTTCAACGAGGACCCCGGTGGCCCATCCTGGACACTCCTCACCGAGCACTTCCAGGACGCCTACGCGGCCGCCCCCGCGGGCGGCGAACTCACCTTCCCGGCCCGCAACCCCCGCAGACGCATAGACGCGGTCTTCGCCGACCCCTCGGTCGGCATAACCGCCTGCGGCGTCCCCGCCGCGGACACGGCACCCGCGGCCGACTACCCGAAGGCCACGGACCACCGGCCTGTGGCGGCCGACCTGGAACTGCGTTAGACGACCGCGCCGTCGTCGGGGTCGCGGGGCTCGTCGCCCATGCGGAGGACGAGGGTGACGAAGCCGCCGATGAAGGCGGCGACGGCCAGGAAGGCGGCCCAGCCGGGGACCTCCCAGTCGAGGATGACGGTGACGAGCAGGTAGACGGGGCCGCCGATCAGCGCGACCCAGGCGCTCTTGGTGAGGGGGTCGGCGGTGGGCAGCGGCGGGGGAGGGGGCGGGATGTAGTGGCCGTCCGCGTCCTCCTCCGGGGGGACGTCCGGGGTCTCGACGGGCTCGATGACGCGGGCGCGGGGGAGTCGTCCGGTGCGGTCGTCGCCTTCCCGCGGGGGGTCGGCGGGCTCGCGGATGTTCTCCTCGTCGGGCCAGGGGACGTCGTCGCCCTCGGGGACGGAGTCGTACCCGGCGACGATCTCGGCCCAGATGGCGTCCTCGTCGCGTTCGCCGGGGAGGTCGGCGTCCCCGGCCTTGGCGAGGGCGGGGTTCTCGCCGATGTCGCGGTTCTCGGCGGTGTCGCGGGGGTCGGCGAGGTCGGTCTCGGGGCGTTCGGCGTCCGGGCCGCGGGCGGACGTGTCGCGCAGACGGGCGAGGTGGGCCCGCAGGATGCCCTCGGCGGTGGGTTTCATGTCGACGTCGACGTACAGCCGGTCGAGGACGTCGCCGGCGACGGGTTCGCCGGGCGGGTCGGACAGGTCGGCGAGGTCGGACGGCGAGGCCGCGTACGCCGCCACGCCCGCCTCGCCGAGCGCCGCCAGCATCGCGTCGGCGAGATGCGGGGCGAGGTCGACCAGCGGGGCGTAGGTGTCGGCCGACAGTCCATTGCCACGGCGATTCACGGGGCCGGCTCCTTCGACTCCGGCGTGACCGGCAGCACCGGCATGACGGCCTCCGATCCCCCAACGACATGTGCCCGGTGGCGCCCCCGGCTCGCGGCGGCACTTCCGGACACCCTGAAACGTGTGTCCCACGGTATTCGCTGCGCCGCCCGGGACAAGCCCCAGGGCGCACCCGATTGAGATTTACGAATCAGAGCCTACGTTCATCGGCCGCCCCTCGCCGCATCGCTTCGGCACGCGACCGTGCGGGACGTCCGGAACCGGTGGTGTACCGGCCGGTAGATCGCTGGGACGGGGAGTGGGAAGATGTCCCATCATCTCTCGTCGGTCAGGGGCCGGTCGTGCTCATCCAGGGCACGCGGTCCGAGGAAGGTCCCGCATGCTCTGGTTCTGGATCCTGCTCCGGATCGTTCTCTCGCCCGTCATGTACCTCCTGTGGTGGCCGCGGAACCGGGGGAGGAAGAACGTCCCCAAGCGCGGGCCCGCGCTGCTGGTGGGCAACCACCTGTCGTTCGCCGACCACTTCTTCGGGCCGCTGCCGCTGATGCGGCCGATCTTCTTCATCGGCAAGGGCGAGTACTTCACCGGCAAGGGGATCAAAGGGCTGATCAGCCGGGCGTTCATGACCGGTGTGGGCGTGGTGCCGGTGGACCGGACGGGCGGCTCGGCGGCCGAGGCGGCGCTGCAGACGGGGCTGCGGATCCTCGCGGAGGGCAAGCTGCTCGGCATCTACCCCGAGGGCACCCGGGCCCCCGACAACCGGCTGTACCGCGGCAAGACGGGCGTCGCGCGGCTGGCGCTGAAGTCGCGGGTCCCGGTGATCCCGATGGCGATGATCAACACGTTCGAGCTGATGCCGCCCGGTCAGGTCTACCCGCGGCTCGGCGTCCGGCCCGGCGTCCGGTTCGGGAAGCCGATGGACTTCTCCCGCTACTACGGCCGCGAGGACGACAAGGAGGTCCTGCGGGAGATCACCGACGAGATCATGAGGACGATCAGGGAGCTGTCCGGGCAGGAGTACGTCGACCGGTACGCCGCCGAGGTGAAGGCGGAGATGTCCGGCAAGCCGGTGCGGCCGGTCGAGGACGACGGGGGCCTGAGCGACCACGGATGAGCGACCACGGATGAGCGGGCACGGATGAGCGGGCACGGATGAGCGACCACGGATGAGCGGGCGCGGATGAGCGGGGTCGAGCCCCGCGGGATGGGGCTCGAGGCCGCGCTGTGGCGCGCGGTGGCGGTCTACCGCGGCCTGGCGCTGGTCTACGCCGCGGTCGTGATCGCGATGAACTCCGGCGGCTACGCCCGCCCGCCGGCCGGGTGGGCCGTCCTCGGCGTCATGGCCGCCTGGACGGCGTACGCGGTGCGGGCGTTCGGCGACCCCCGCCGGCGGGGGCGGGCGCTGCTGGGCGCCGATCTCGCCGTCGCGGCCGGATGCGTGCTCGCGACCGCATGGGTGGAGACGGCGGAGAACATCGCCGCCGGGCGGCCGACGCTGCCGGTGTCGTGGGTGGCGGCTGCGGTGCTGTCGTGGGCGGTGGCGGGCGGGCGGCGGCTCGGCGTCACCGCGGCGCTCGTGCTCGCCGCCGCGAACCTGGCGGTGCACGCCGCCGCCGGGACGACCGGCGGCATGGGATCGACGACGTTCAACGGCATCGTCCTGCTGTTCCTCGCGGGCCTGGTCGTCGGGCACGTCGTGCGGCTGGCGCTGGAGGCGGAGGCGCGGCTGGCGCGGGCCGTGGAGCTGGAGTCGGCCACCCGGGAGCGGGAACGGCTGGCCCGCCGCATCCACGACTCGGTGCTGCAGGTGCTGGCGATGGTGCAGCGGCGCGGCGGCGAGGTGGGCGGCGAGGCGGCGGAGCTGGGCCGGCTGGCGGGGGAGCAGGAGGCGGCGCTGCGGTCCCTCATCGGCACCGGCCCGGCCGTGCCCGCGCCCTCGCCGGACGCCGGGGCCGGGGTCGATCTCCGGCCGCTGCTGACCGGCCACGCGTCCGCGTCGGTCACGGTCTCGACGCCGGCGACGGAGGTGCTCCTGCCCCGGGACGCCGCCCGGGAGGTCGAGGCGGTGGTGGCGGCGGCGCTCGACAACGTCCGGCGGCACTGCGGCCACGGTGCCCGCGCGTGGGTGCTGCTGGAGGACGGCGCCGGCGAGATCACCGTCAGCGTCCGCGACGACGGCCCCGGCATGCCCGCGGGGCGGCTGGAGGAGGCCGCGGCGGACGGCCGGCTCGGCGTCGCGCAGTCCATCCGCGGCCGCGTCGCCGACCTCGGCGGCAAGACCGCGATCGTCTCCGTCGAGGATGAGGGCACAGAGATCGAGCTGACCGTCCCCCGCCCCTCCGCATGTCGAAGCGCCGGCGGGGAGGCGGGTGGTTCGGCTTCGATGTCGGCTTAGGGTGTGTGCGTGAGCTACGTCCCTCTCAGGGTCATGGTCGTGGACGACCATCCGATGTGGCGCGAGGCGGTCGCCCGCGACCTCGCCGAGGCCGGTCACGACGTCGTCGCGACCGCCGGTGAGGGGCGCGCCGCCATCCGCGTCGCCGCCGCCGCGCGCCCGCAGGTGGCCGTGGTCGACCTCCAGCTCCCCGACATCAGCGGCGTCGAGGTGACCCGCCATCTGGCCGCCGCCGACCCGCCCGCCCGCGTCCTGGTGCTGTCGGCGAGCGGTGAGCAGCAGGACGTGCTGGAGGCGGTCAAGGCGGGCGCCACCGGCTACCTGCTCAAGTCCGCCGCGCGCGAGGAGTTCCTGGACGCGGTCCGGCGCACCGGCGAGGGCGACGCCGTGTTCACCCCCGGCCTCGCCGGGCTGGTGCTCGGCGAGTACCGCCGGCTCGCCGCCGCGCCCGCCCGCGCGGACGACGACGCGCCGCGCCTGACCGACCGCGAGACCGAGGTCCTGCGGCTCGTCGCGAAGGGCCTGACGTACAAGCAGATCGCGCAGCGGCTCGTCCTGTCGCACCGGACGGTGCAGAACCACGTTCAGAACACCCTCGGCAAGCTGCAACTTCACAACCGCGTCGAACTCGTCCGCTATGCCATCGAGAAAGGTCTCGATCAGGACGCGTGACCTCCGCCGAGCGGCTATGGTCTAGACCAATGGCGGCACGCCGGGGCGGCCGGTGAATGCCCCGTGCGGCCGCGTCCGGACGGCTAGTCTGGCTCTGGCCATGTGGATCGAGGGAGGAGCCCGGTGGCGGGACAAGGAGAGGGCATGCGCGTCGGGGTGCTGACCGGAGGCGGTGACTGCCCCGGGCTGAACGCGGTGATCCGCGCGGTCGTGCGCAAGGGCGTCCAGGTCTTCGGCTACGAGTTCGTCGGCTTCCGGGCCGGCTGGCGCGGCCCGCTCGAAGGCGACACCGTGGCCCTCGACGTGCAGGCCGTGCGCGGGATCCTGCCGCGCGGCGGGACGATCCTGGGCTCGTCCCGGACGAACCCGGTCAAGGTCGAGGGCGGCGTCGAGCGCATCAAGGACAACCTGGCCGGCCTCGGCGTGGACGCGCTGATCGCCATCGGCGGCGAGGACACCCTCGGCGTCGCGCGCGAGCTGTACGACAACGGGGTGAAGGTCGTCGGCGTCCCGAAGACGATCGACAACGACCTGAACGCCACCGACTACACCTTCGGCTTCGACACCGCGGTGAACATCGGCATGGAGGCCGTCGACCGGCTGCACACCACCGCCGAGAGCCACCACCGCGCGCTGATCTGCGAGGTCATGGGGCGGCACGCGGGCTGGATCGCGCTGCACGTCGGGATGGCCGCCGGCGCCAACGTCATCCTGATCCCCGAGCGGCCCTTCGACATCGACAAGGTCTGCGCGTACGTGGAGAGCCGGTTCAAGACCCGCTACGCGCCGATCATCGTGGTGTCCGAGGGCGCGCACCCGGTCGACGGGCAGATGCAGCTGCAGACCGGGGAGCGCGACGCGTTCGGGCACGTCCGGCTCGGCGGCATCGGGCAGGCCCTCGCCGACGAGATCGAGAAGCGCACCGGCAAGGAGGCCCGCGCCACCGTGCTCGGGCACATCCAGCGCGGCGGCACCCCCACCGCGTTCGACCGCGTCCTCGCCACCCGCTTCGGCCTGCAGGCCATCGACGCCGTCCGCGACGGCGACTACGGCAAGATGGTGGCGCTCCACGGCACCGACATCATCCGGGTCGGCCTGGGCGAGGCGACCAAGGAGCTGAAGACCGTCCCGCTCGAGCGCTACTCCGAGGCCGAGGTCTTCTTCGGCTGACGTCCCGCCTGGCGGGAACACGGGTATCGGGTCGCGGTGTTGGCTCCACTGAGCCACACTGGAAGCTCCCTTTCGACCTGTTCCCGCCAGGAGGACCACGCATGACCACGCTCGACCCCGCCCCGGCGGTCGTCCGGGAGCAGTCGCCGGTCGACGGCGAGCCGTGCGTGCTGCTCAAACTGGGCGAGGTCGTCCTCAAGGGCAAGAACCGCGAGCAGTTCGAACGGCGACTCGCCGACAACGTCCGCGCCGCCGTCCGGCCGATCGCCCGGGTCGACGTCATCCGGCGCCACGGCGTGTTCATCATCCGCAAGCACGACGCGGATCTGGCCACCATGGAACGGGCGGCGCAGCGGGCCGCCGACGTCATGGGCATCGTGTGGGCGCACCGCGCCTGGCGCGTCGGCAAGGACGTCGCCAGCGTCGAACGCGCCGCGCTGGAGCTGATGGACGGGCGGACCGGCACGTTCGCCGTACGGTCCCGCCGCCGCGACAAGCGGTTCCCGATGACGTCCATGGAGCTCGACCGGCACATCGGCGCGCTCGTCGCCCACCGGTACGGGCAGGCCGTCAAGCTCAAGGACCCCGAGCACACGCTGTCGATCGAGGTCGACCGCGACGAGGTGTTCGTGTACTCCGGCGGCCTCCCCGGCCAGGGCGGCCTGCCCGTCGGCATGAGCGGCCGCGCCCTCGTGCTGATGTCGGGGGGCATCGACTCGCCCGTCGCCGCCCACCGGATGATGCGCCGCGGCCTGCGGGTCGACTACCTGCACTTCTCCGGCATGCCGTTCACCGGCCCCGAGTCGATCTACAAGGCGTACGCGCTGGTCCGCGAGCTGGACAGGTTCCAGGGCGGCTCCCGGCTGTTCGTCGTCCCGTTCGGCAAGGCGCAGCAGCAGATCAAGTCGTCCGGCGCCGACCGCCTCGCGGTGATCGCGCAGCGCCGGCTGATGCTGCGCACCGGCGAGATCCTCGCCCGCCGGCTGCGCGGCAGCGCGCTGATCACCGGTGACGCGCTCGGCCAGGTGTCCAGCCAGACTCTGACCAACATCACCGCGCTGGACGACGCCGTCGAGCTGCCGATCCTGCGGCCCCTCGTCGGCATGGACAAGGTCGAGATCATGGACCAGGCGCGGCGCATCCGCACCCTGGCGATCTCCGAGCTGCCCGACGAGGACTGCTGCACCGTGCTGGCGCCGCGCCGCGCCGAGACCAAGGCCAGGATCGACGACCTGCGGCAGATCGAGAAGCGCCTCGACGCGGGGGAACTCGCCGAACAGCTCGCCGGCTCCGTCCAGGAGCACCGTCCCGTCTACGGCGACACGGACTCCTGACGGCGGTTCACTGCGGGGGGACGGCTCCCCGGCACCCCGGGTAGGGCATGTTCAGCGCGCGTCGAAGTCGCTGGGGCGCGGCGGCTCGGGACCGTCGGGGCCCATGAGCGTGATGCGCTCGACGCGGACGATGCGGAACCGGCGTCCCGCGACGGCGATGCCGTTGCGGCGCGTCTCGTCCTCCATCAGCTCCGCCGCCTCCGCGAACTGGGCGATGTCGGCGTCGCCGGGGCTCTCCACCGCGGGCACCACGTGCCGGAAGTAGGTGACCAGCGAGTCGCGGGCCCGCTGCGGGGCGTCGTGCAGCCGCCCGACCGGACGCCAGCGCCGCTCGCTCCGCTCGGCCACCGTGAACGCGGGCGCCAGCGCGATCGGGGTGAGGAACGCGCCGGACGGTTCGTTCCCGGTGGCCGCGGCCGCGTCCAGCACCTGGCACAGCAGTTCGGCGGTCGCGAGGTCGGACGCGGGGCCGTTGTCGGGCAGCAGCTCATGGCGGCGGCCGTGCCCGGTGCGGGGGGCGGGGGGCCGCGGGTCCAGATCCGTCGGGCGGGGCGGTTCGGGCCCGTCGGGGCCGGTGCGGACGAGCTGTTCGATCCGCACGATCCGGAACCGCCGCTCGCCCGCCGTCACCGCGTCGGTCGGTTCGTCCTGCAGCGTCCGCGCGGCGGCGCGCAGCTCACGCGCCTCCGCGCGGTCCGCGGACACCGCCATGTCCGCCAGATGGACGGAGAGGAGCTCACGCGCGCCCTGCGGCAGCGGGTCGCACGGGCAGACGATCTGCCACCCGCCCGGGACGTACTCGGCGGCCGTGAACAGCGCGCCCACGACCACGAGCTCCGGGTAGGCGGAGATGGCGCGGCACGCGTCCGCGAGCATCACCGCGGCGACCGGGTCGACGCCGTCCAGATCCTCCGGGAACAGCCGCCCCCCGGCGTCACCATCGCCGGTTGTCATGCCGGACATCATCCCCGCCGCGCCCGCTCCGGCCAATGGTTCAGACCAATTTGTTACCGCGCCGTTCGCGTTGCCCGTGGTTCCGCCGGGGCGCCCGCGGCCCGGCCGGCGCGATGAGGACGATCAGGCTCGCCGCGAGCAGCGCCAGCCCGGCCAGCGCCGCCGCGCCCAGATGCTCGTCCAGCAGGACGGTGCCGAGCACCGCGGCCACCGCCGGTTCCGCCAGCGTCAGCGTCGTCGCGGTCGTGGCGGGCGTGGTGCGCAGCCCCCGGGCGAACAGCAGGTAGCCGCCGCCCGTGGTGATCACACCGAGATAGAGCGCGATCAGCGCGCCGGACCCGGTGAGCAGCCATCCCGCCGGCCCGGCGAGCAGCACCGGGACCAGCAGGACGGCCGCAGCCCCGAACAGCGCCCCGGCGACCGCCCGGTCCTCCTCGCCCCGGGTGATGAGGACGGACGCCGTCGTCGCGTACACCGCGTACGACAGGCCGGACAGCAGCGCGAGCGCGATGCCGGCGGGCTCCGCGCCCGTGTCCCGGCCGCCGCCGGTGAGCCCGCCCCCGATGAGGAGGGCGCAGCCCGCGACGGCGCCGGCGGTCGCCAGCGCCCAGCGTCCGCTGAGGACGGTCCGCCGGGCGGCCAGCCCGATCAGCCCGGTGAACACGGGTGCGCTGCCGATCGTGACGACGGTCCCGACGGCCACGCCGGTGCGGCCGGCGGCGACGAAGAACGCCGTCTGGTACACGGCGATCGCGACCGCGCCCAGGGCGATGAGCAGCCGGTTGCGCCGGTCGGCGACCAGCCGGCGCAGCCCGGCGCCGCGGCGGGCCGCCGCGGCGAAGGCGAGCAGCGTCAGGCCGCCGATGATGATGCGGATCGCGGCGATCGAGTAGGGGGACGACCCGTCCGCGAATGCCTGGACGGTCCCCGTCGTCCCCCACAGCGACGCCGCCACGAGGATGCCGGCGCCGCCCTGCCGGACGCTGGGGGACGAGTCTTTTCCGGACGCGCGCCGGATGAACGTGTGCTGTGACACGGGAGAGGCTCCTGGGCTCGAATCGGAGAGGAAGATCCGGATTCGGGGCGCAGGAGTGCACGGCCCTGGGCACGTGTCAGTGCCGGGCCGTGTCGGGACTCAGGTGCAGAGTGCGGTCGCCGCGCCCCGTCAGGAGCGCGGCGGGCCGCAGTCGGGGGTCCAGTACGCCATGGCTCAGACGATAGCCGGTCAGGCGGGGACGGTGTCGCTGTCGGGCGCCCGCGTGAGGGAGCGGCCGACGATGGGGGGCAGGTCGCGGACGAGCTTGGCGAGCTCGCGCAGGTCGCCGTCCACGAGGGCCTGCGGTCCGTCGCAGAGCGCGGTCTCCGGGTGCGGGTGCACGTCGATGATCACACCGTCGGCGCCGACCGCGATCGCGGCGCGGGTCAGCGGCAGGACCAGGTCGCGGCTGCCGCCCGAGTGCGACGGGTCCACGATGACCGGCAGATGGGACAGGCGCTGCGCCACCGGCACCGCGGAGATGTCGAGGGTGTTGCGGGTGGCCTTCTCGAACGTGCGGATGCCGCGTTCGCACAGCACGATGTCGAGGTTGCCGCGCTGGGCGACGTACTCGGCGGCCATCAGCCACTCCTCGATCGTCCCGTTCATGCCGCGCTTGAGCATGACCGGCTTGCCGGACTCTCCGGCGGCCTGCAGGAGGGAGAAGTTCTGCGCGTTGCGGGTGCCGATCTGCAGCATGTCCGCGTAGCCGGCGACGAGGTCGACGTCGCCGGCGTCCACCACCTCGGTGACGATCGGCATGCCGGTCTCCTCCCGCACGTCCGCGAGGATGCGCAGGCCGGCCTCGCCGAGGCCCTGGAACGCGTACGGGGAGGTGCGCGGCTTGAACGCGCCGCCGCGCAGCAGCGTCGCGCCGGCGGCCTGCGCCATCTGCGCCGCGCCGAGGGTCTGCTCCGGGGTCTCCACGGCGCACGGGCCGGCGATCAGCGTCATGGTTCCGGGGCCGACCGGCACGCCGCCGACCCGGACGATGGAGCGTTCACCGTGGTTCTCGCGGCTCACGAGCTTGTAGGGCGCCGAGATGCGGATGACGTCGGTGACGCCGCGCATCCCGCGCAGGTTCAGCGAGCCGAACTGATGGACGTCGCCGACGAGCCCGACGATGGTCCGTTCCACGCCGCGGCTGACGAAGGCGTCACCTCCCGCCGTCTCGACAAGTGAGACGACGGCCTTGATATCGGCTTCGTTGGCCTCCTGGGCCATGACGACGACCATTGATGTGCTGCCTCTCCTGTACGCCCCGGATCCCGGTGACCCTGCGGCTCGCCCCCGAAACGGCGAAAGCCCCGGGCCAGCCGGCCCGGGGCTTTCGTCTCGTGGTCTGTCAGCGCAGCGCCTGGCAGACCAGCCGCCCGGGCTGGTCGAACCAAAAGAAATAGACGATGTTGCGCATGGGCTCAGCGTAGCCGAGTTTCCCGGCGGTGCGCCCACGCGACCCCGAATATGGCTCAGCTCACCCCGGATGGCAGGATGGCCGCGTCATGTCCCACCCCGAACAGCCCGCGCCGCAGCCGCGGGATCTGCCGCCCGGCCAGTACGTCCCCCGGGGCTGGCCCGTCCTCCACTACGGCCCCGTGCCGAAGTTCCGTCCCAAGGACTGGGATTTCCGGGTCTTCGGCGCGACGGCGTCGGGGGAGCAGCATCGCTGGAACTGGGACGAGTTCGAGGCGCTGCCGACGGTCACCGCGGTCGCCGACTTCCACTGCGTCACCAAGTTCACGATCCCCGGCAACGAGTGGGAGGGCGTCCCCGGCACGGCGATCGTTGAGCTGGCGCCGCCCGCGCCGGACGTCACGCACGTGATGGTCTGGGCCGAGTACGGCTACAGCGCCAACCTCCGGATGACCGACTTCCTCGCCGACGCGACGGTGTTCGCCACCCACCGCGACGGTGAGCGGCTCACTCCCGACCACGGCTTCCCCCTGCGCATCGTGGTCCCGCACCTGTACGCGTGGAAGAGCGTGAAGTGGGTGCGGGGCATGGAGTACCTGGTGAAGGACCGCCGCGGTTTCTGGGAGGAGCGCGGCTACCACAACGTCGCCGACCCGTGGCGGGAGCAGCGGTACTCCTACCAGGAGGACGAGGGCGAAGCCCCGCCGCTGTGATCCCGTGCGTTCGGGGCGTTCGGGGGCGGGTGTGGCCGTGTGTGGCCAACCGAGTGGTTCGTAAATGGTCAACACACCGACCCGCGCGGAAGGTAGACGTTACCGTAAGTTGCCATGGTCCTACCGTCCGTCGTGGACGTCGTGGCGTGCGCCACGGCCGCCGGTGCCGCCACGGGAGCCTGGCTGCCGCGCCGATGGCTCCGCGTCCCGCGCCGCGCCCCCGCCGATCCGGCCGAGAAGGCGGCGTTCGCGGCCCTGCACACCATCGCGCGGGCATCGCCGCCGCTGCGTGCCGGGCTCACCGAGGAGTCGGCGCGCACGGCCGCCCGGCGGCTCAGATCGCTGCTGGGCGCCGAGGCCGTCGCGCTGGTCGGCGTGCTGCCCCCGGACGACGACTCCGGCGACGGTGACGACCTCGGCGACGGCGGGCCCGAGCCCGTCCGGGAGGCGCCGCGGCTGCTCGCGTGGGACGGCGCCGGGCGCGGCGCCCACGCGTCCGAGGCCGTCCAGCACGCCCTGCCGGTGCTGGCCTCCGGGCGGCCGAGGGTGATGACCCCCGAGTCGCTCGGCTGCCGCGACCCGCTGTGCCGCGTCCAGGTGGCGATGGTCGCCCCCCTCACCGTCGAGGGGCGCGTCGAGGGGGCGCTGACCGCGTACTGGCGGCACCCGTCGACGGCGCGGGTCAAGGCGGTCGGCGAGGCCGCCCGGCTGGTCACCGGGCAGCTGGAGCTGGCCGGGCTCGACGCCGCCCGCGTCCGGCTCGCCGAGGCCGAGATGCGGGCGCTGCGCGCCCAGATCTCCCCCCATTTCGTCTACAACTCGCTGACCACGATCGCCTCGTTCGTCCGCACCGACCCCGAGCGCGCCCGCGAGCTGCTGCTGGACTTCGCCGACTTCGCCCGCTACTCCTTCCGCAACGCGCGCGACTTCACCACCCTCGCCGACGAGCTGCGCTCCATCGACCGCTACCTGCTCCTGGAACGGGCCAGGTTCGGCGAGCGGCTGAAATGCCGGGTCGAGATCGCGCCCGAGGTGCTGCCGGTCGCCGTGCCGTTCCTGGCGCTGCAGCCGCTCGTCGAGAACGCCGTCCGGCACGGCATGGCCGGCGCGGGGGAGGCGTTCCACATCTCGATCGTCGCGCGCGACTCCGGCGCCGAGGCGGCGATCAGCGTGGAGGACGACGGTGTCGGCATGGACCCCGAACGGCTCCAGGAGATCCTGTCCGCCCCGGTGGGCCGGCCCGGGCCGACCGGCTGGGGGAGCGTGGCGACCCGGGCGCGGCGGGACCGCGACCGCGCCGGGTCCGGGTCCGGGGCGGGAATCGGGCTCGCGAACGTCGACGAGCGGATGCGGCAGGTCTACGGAGAGGAGTACGGGCTGACCGTCGAGACCGCCCTGGGCGCCGGGACGAAGGTGAATCTGCGCGTCCCGAAGTACCGTCCGGGGGTGTTTCCGGACTGACCGATGCCCCCGCGACACGCCACTCACTTTTCGGAACCGATTGCGGACAGACGGTAATCGCGGCAAAGTCGCCCTCATGCTTCACGTCCTGGCCGTCGACGATGAACGCCCCGCACTGGAGGAGCTGACCTATCTCCTCCGCAGGGATCCACGCATCGGCCAGGTCAGCTGCGCGGGCGACGCGTCGTCCGCGCTGCGTGACCTGAGCCGGATGCTCGTCGAGGGCGAACGCCTCGACGCCGTGTTCCTCGACATCCGGATGCCCGGGCTCGACGGGCTCGACTTCACCCGCCTGCTCACCGGCTTCGCCGCGCCCCCGCCCGTCGTCTTCGTGACCGCCCACGACGACTGCGCCGTCACCGCCTACGAGCTCGGCGCCCTCGACTACCTGCTGAAGCCCGTCCGTCCCGAGCGGCTCGCCGAGTCGGTCCGCCGGGTCACCGTGGCCGCCCGGCGGGCCGGGCCGCCGGACGAGGACGGCCGCGACACCGACGACGAGATGATCCCCGTCGAGCTCGGCGGGCGCACCCGGCTCGTCTCCCGCCGGTCGGTCACCCACGTCGAGGCGCAGGGCGACTACGTGCGGCTGCACACCGCCGACGGCGGCTACCTGGTCCGGATGCCGCTGTCGGCGCTGACCAAGCGGTGGGAGGCGGCCGGGTTCATCCGGATCCACCGCAGCACCCTGGTCGCGTCCGCGCACGTCACCGAGCTGCGCTTCGACGGCGGCCGCGCGGCCGTCCAGATCGGGGACGAGCTGCTGCAGGTCAGCCGCCGCCACACCCGCGAGGTGCGGGACCGGCTGGTCCGCAAGTTCCACCGGCCGGGCGGGGACGGCGCCGACGCCGCGGAAGACGACGGCGATGACCGGTGACCGCCCCGTCGCGGTCCCCCGGGCGCCCGGATCCGGCCCGCCCGATACCCGGCCGCCGGCCTCCACCGCGTCCGGTCCCGGTCCCGCCGAGGCGCGCGCCCTCATCCGCACCCAGCTGCGCATCGCCCTCGGGACCTGCGCGATCGTCATGGCCACGGTGGCGGGCCTGCCCGTGCTGCTGGCCGCCGTCCCGGCGATCGCGCGGGCGCGCGTGCACGGCGTCCCGCTGTGGTGGCTCGTCCTCGCGCTCGGCGTCCAGCCCCTCTGGATCGCCGTCTCGCGGTGGCAGCTGCGGCGCGCCGAGCGGGCGGAACGCGACCTGACGAGGCCGGTGGGCCGTCCGTGACCGCGCTGGCCGTGGCGGCGGCCCTCATCGCGCTGGTGGCGGTGCTGGGGACGACCGCCGTCCTCGGCCTGTACGGCCGCCGCTCCGCCCGGACCACCTCCGACTTCCTCGTCGCCTCACGCGGCGTCACCCCCTGGTGGAACGCCTCCGCGGTCAGCGGCGAATACCTCTCCGCCGCCGCCTACCTCGGCGCCGCCGGGCTCGTGCTCGCCTACGGGGCCGACATGCTGTGGCTCCCCATAGCCGGGACGGCCGGGTACGTGCTGCTCCTGGCGTTCGTCACCGCCCCGCTGCGCCGGTCCGGCGCCTACACCGTCTCCGACTTCGCCGAATGGCGGCTCGGCTCCCGGACCGTCCGGGGGATCGTCACCGGCTGCGTCTGCCTCATCGGCTGGTTCTACCTGCTGCCGCAGTTCCAGGGCGCCGGCGTGACGCTGCACCTGCTGACCGGCGCGCCCGCCTGGACGGGCTGGGCCATCGTGGTCGCCGTCGTGCTGCCCGCCGTCGTCTCCGGCGGAATGCGCAGCATCACCGCCGTCCAGGCCGTCCAGTTCTGGGTGAAGCTCGTCGCCGTGGCCGTCCCCGCCGTGGCGCTGCTGGCGCTGTGGAACCTCGACGGCCGCCCCGACCCCGTGACGGACGCCGCACCGCGTTTCGAGCGGGCCACCCGGGTGCAGGTGCACACCGACGCCACCGTCACCGTGCCGGCGGCCGTCACCGTCACCGCCCGGGGACGGGTCGACGGCGCCGCCCACGACGGCGGCGCGGTGCCGCTCGCGCCCGGCCGGCACACCATCGGCCGGGGGACCGAAGTCGTCTTCCCGGCCGGGGCGGCGGTACCGCACGCCGAACGGCTGCCGGTCCAGGACGGCGCCACCTGGGTGACGCCGTTCGGGCGCGGCGAGGAACACGGACTCTTCCGCACCTTGTCGGCGCTGCTCGGCGTCCTCCTGGGCACGATGGGTCTGCCCCACATCCTGATGCGCTTCTACACCAACACCTGCGGAAGCGCCGCGCGCCGCACCGCCGCGTTCGTCCCCTGCCTGCTCGCCCTGTTCTCCGTGTTCCCCATCCTGTACGGGACGCTCGGACGCCTCTACGCCCCCGAACTGCTGATGACCGGCGACACCGACGCGACCCTCCTGCTGCTCCCGCAGCGGATGTTCCCCGGGCCCGCCGGAGCGCTGCTCACCGGCCTGGTCACCGCCGGGGCGTTCGCCGCGTTCATCTCCACGTCCTGCGGGATCGTCGTGGCCCTCGCCGGGACGCTCTCCCAGAGCACGCGCCGCCCCAGCGGCGTCACCGCGTTCCGCGCCGGCGTCCTGGTCACGCTGGCCGTCCCCCTGGCCGTCCTGCCCACCATCGGGACACAGGGCGCGGCGACCCTCGTCACGATGGCGCTCTACGTGTCGGCCTGCTCCCTGTGCCCGCTCCTCGTCCTCGGCATCTGGTGGCGCGGCCTCACCGCCGCGGGCGCCGGCGCCGGGCTCCTCACCGGCGGCGGCCTCACCGCCGCCGCGGGCGTCACCCGGCTGTTCTCCGGCTGCTCGACGGGCTGGCCCGCCGCCGTGCTGGCCCAGCCCACCCTGGTCGTCGCACCGGCCGTCTTCGCCGTCATGGTCGCCGTGTCGCTGCTGACCCGCCGCCGCGTCCCGCGCCGCGCCGACCGGGCGCTGATGAAACTGCACCTCCCCGAGGACGCGCTCGCGCCCGGTGAACGCCCGTGAATCATCGACGGCCGCTCACCGCCCGAAGTGGACCGTTCCCACAGGCCGCTCGTCCCGGAACATCGGCCGCTCACCGCATGAACACGCTACGTATATCTCTGACTACGTACCGCTTATCGACAGCCGCGTTTTCCTGGTCCCGAGCGACGGTCCCGGACCCTAGTGTTCTCAGTGGCACCACACGCCACACCGCCTCCGGAGGGCGGGCGGCCGGAAAGCGGCCCACGCCGCGCACCACCGCGAACCTCCCACAAAAGCAAATCCGGAGATCCGGCGCACGCCAGTCGAACGCCGGATCATGCGCCGCTGGATCCCGTACCGGGGGGGTGGGATCCGGTGGCCTGTGGCTCGGGCGCCGCTGAACAGTCGGGGGGTTGTTCAGCGGCGCCCGAGTCGTGCTTGTTTGCAGTGCCCTTGGCGTCGTGTAATCGGCCCCCGGCCGGGGGGCCCTCCTTCGGCGGGCACTGCGTGCGATCGCTGCATCGCTCCGGCTCGCCTGGCGGCTCGCTGCGAGATCAGGTTCTCGCAGGCTCGAACCTGCCTTCGGACGCGATCGCGACGGTTTTGGTTGTTGCGTGGTTGCGGCTGTGGCTGGTGTCCGCGCAGTAGTGGGTGCAGCAATGCGGGGTGGTGCCGTCACATGTCGCTGGCTGTGAGGTGCGTTCATCCGCGGTGTGTCGCCAGACCCTGCATTGGGAAACCCGGTTTAGGCGCTCGACCGGCTTCTCGCTGTCACGAGGGCGGGGCTTGCCTAGGGGGTGTCGCGTAGGCGTTTCAGGGTTTTTATGTCTTTGGCGTGGGGTTCTGGGGCTCTGCCCGGGGTTTCGATCAGGAAGGGGAGGCCGGTCACGGCGGGGTGGCGGAACAGGTCGGCGAAAGGCGGCTCGCCGATCATTCCGGCGCCGATGTTCTGGTGGCGGTCCCTGGTGGAGCCGCAGGGGTCCATGGAGTCGTTGGCGTGGACGAGTTTGAGACGGCCCTCGCCGACCGTGGCGACCAGGGCGTCGATGGTGTCCTTGACGCCGCCGGGGGCGGCCAGGTCGTGGCCGGCGGCGAACGCGTGGCAGGTGTCGAAGCACACGCCGAGCCTGGGGTGGTGTTCGAGGCGCTCGAAGAACGGGCCCAGGTCCTGGACCGTCCTGCAGAGCATCCCGGCCCGGCCCGCCATGGGTTCGAGGAGCAGGTCCGGGCCGTCGTCGGGGATCTCTTCGAGCAGGGGGAGCACCTGGTCGTGGACCTGGGCCATCGCCTCGTCGTAGGTCTGGGTCACGGCGGAGCCGGTGTGGACGACGACGCCGCGGGCGCCGATGGCCCGGCCGCGGACGAGGGAGTGGCGGACGGTCGCGATCGACTTCGCCAGGGTCTCCTCGCTGGGGGAGCCGAAATTGACCAGGTACGGGGCGTGCACGTAGACGGGGACGCCGGAGCCGCGCAGCTTCTCGTCCTCGGCGGGCCTGCCCTCGGGAAGGGCCCAGCCGCGCGGGTTCGCCACGAACACCTGGACGGCTTCCGCGCCGATCTCGGCGGCGTACTTCAGGCCGCCGGTGGCCAGGCCGCCGGCCACGGGGACATGGGCCCCGACGGGGCTCTGGGGTGAGTTCATGACCGGCTCAGCCTATCCGGTCACGGCCCCTTGACGATGGTGACGGTGGAGCCGCGCGGGGCCTCGCCGCTGCTCGGAGACTGGAAGCGGACGATGTCGCCGCCGAAGCCCGTCACATTGACCTTGAAGCCGGACTCCTTCAGGGCCTTCTTGGCGTCGCTCACGCTGCGGCCGGTCATGTCCGGCACCGGGACGTTCTTCTCGCTGCCGTCGTCGCAGCCGAACTGGAACGGGCCCGCGTCGACGAGGCAGTCGCGCTTGTTGACGACGATCGTGACCTCGTCGCCGCGGGACACGCCGGTGCCCTCGGACGGGGCCTGGTCGATCACGGAGTTCGGTTCCTTGCCGTCGACCTGCCTCTTGTCCACCTTGACGTTGAGGCCCATCGAACGCAGCTGGTTGGCGGCGGCGTCGCCGTTCTCGCCGATGAGGTCGGGCATGGACATGCCGGTGGAGACGATGACGGCGACCGGGTCGTCGGGGGACTGCTTCTCACCGGCCTCGGGATCGGTGCCGATGACCTTGTCCTTGTCGACGGTCTGGGAGGGCGTGGTGCTCGTCCGGCCGACCTTGAAGCCTTCGTTCTCGAGGGTCTGCTTGGCCTCGGGCAGGGTCTTGCCCGTGACGTCCGGCACCTCGCGCGGCGTGATGCCCTTGGACGGCGTCAGCGTGACGGTCTGGCCCTCGGCGACGCGGGCGCCGGCGGGCGGATCGGACTTGACGACGTTGCCCTTGTGGACGCGGCCGTCGTAGATCGCGTCGGCGGTCCGCACGTCGAGGCCGGCGCTCTCCAGCTGGTCGCGGGCGTCGGCGACCTTCATCCCGATGATCGATGACGGGACGTGCTCGTACTGCCCCGACGTCTGGTACCAGACGGCCCAGCCGAGGATGAGCGCCGCTATCGCTCCGATGGCGACGAGGACGTAGCGGCCGGTGAGCGCCCCGATGGCGCGGTCGGCCTTGGTGCGCCGGGGGATGTGCTCGGGCGGGTGGTCGGCGGGCAGGGTGCTGCGGTCCAGGACGGCCGTGCGTCCGCCGACGGGGGCCTCCAGAACGCTCGTCGCGTTGCGGGAGGCCTCCTCGATGCGCCGGTCGAAGTCGCGGGGGAGGCCGCCGAACACTTCGGCGACCTCGGCGTGGTACTGGTTCGCGTCCACCGGGCGGCGCGCCGGGTCGTGGCTCGTCGCATCCGTGACCAGCGCGTCCACCTGCGGCGGGAGGCCGGGCACGACGCTGGACGGCGGCGGGACGGTCTCGTTCACGTGCTTGTAGGCGACGGCGAGCGGGGTGTCGCCCCGGTGCGGGAGGTGCCCGGTGATCAGCTCGAACAGCATGACGCCGGCGGCGTACACGTCGGAGCGGACGTCGGCGCTGCCGGCCAGCACCTGCTCGGGCGCCAGATAGCCGACCGTCCCGATGATCATCCCGGTCTTGGTCATCTTGCTCGCGGTCTCGGCCCGGGCGAGGCCGAAGTCGGCGACCTTGACCCGGCCGTCCTCGGTGATCAGCACGTTCTCGGGTTTGACGTCGCGGTGCACGAGACCGGCACGGTGCGCCGCGCCGAGGGCGGCGAGCACCGGCTGCATGATCTCCAGCGCGGCGCGGGGGCCGAGCCGGCCGAGCGAGGTCAGCGCGTCGCGCAGGGTCCGGCCCGCGACGTACTCCATCACCAGGAAGACGTGCTCGCCGTCGGTGCGCTGGTCGTAGACGGCGACCACGTTCGGGTGGGACAGCGCCGCCGCGGCCTTGGCCTCACCGATGAAGCGGGCGACGAAGTCCTCGTCGGAAGCGAGTCCGGCGTGCATCACCTTGATCGCGACGATGCGGTCGAGCCTGATGTCGCGCGCGACGTAGACCGTGGCCATGCCGCCGCGCGCGATGCGGGACTCAATGCGGTAGCGCCCGTCGAGCACCTGCCCGACGAGTGGATCAGCAACCGTCGTGTCCATCGAGGCGAGTTTACGGGCGAATCGCCGCGGATCTCATCAGTCCCGAGTATGAGCCTCGATGAGCACGGAGCGTGTCTCCTCCGGGGCGGCCGGTTCCGGCGGGACGCGGCGGCTGCGCGAGACGGCCACTCCGGCGAGGCACAGCAGGCCGCCGCCGAGGGTGATCAGGCCGGGGATCTCGCCGAGGAGCAGCCATGACATCAGCACGACGATGGCCGGGACGGCGTAGGTGGTGGCGCCCATCTTCCCGGCGGACGTGCGGGCCAGCGCGTATCCCCAGGTGGTGAACGCGAGGGCGGTCGGGAAGACGCCGAGGTAGATCATGTTGAGGGTCGCGCCGGCGGGGGCGCCGGCGGCCTCGGAGACGAGCTGCCAGGAGAACGGCAGGCACACCAGCGCGCCGATGGCGCAGGCGAACGTGGTGAACTGCAGCGCCGAGGCGTGCCGGAGGGCGGGCTTCTGGCTGACGACGCCCGCCGCGTAGGTGACGGCGGCGACCACGCAGAGCAGGACGCCGAGGACGGACGAGCCGCCCTCGCCGGACATCGACAGCCCGACGACGGCGGCGCCGGCGAACGACACGGCCAGGCCGGCCATCAGCCGGGGCGGCAGCCCCTCCTTCAGCAGCCAGCCGCCGAGGAGCGCGATGAGGATCGGCCCGATGTTGACGACCAGGGCGGCGGTGCCCGCGTCCACGAGCTGCTCGCCCCAGTTCAGCGCGACCATGTAGGCGCCGAACCACAGGACGCCCGCGGCGACGATGCCGGGCCAGGCGCCCCTGGGCGGGAGTCCCTCGCGGCGGATGGCCCACAGCGCGCCCAGCACGACCGTCCCGGCGAGGAGGCGGCCGAGGGCGAGGGCGCCGGGGCTGTACTCGGCGCCGGCGCTGCGGATGGAGACGAAGGCGGAGGCCCAGAGCACCACCGTGACCGTGGCGGCGGCCACCGCGAGCCTGTCGATGCCCGCGCCCGCCCGCGTGCTGTCCTGCTGCATGTGACGCACCTTAGGTATGGGACGTTTCCACGAACACCGAAGGGACGTGCCGGGTTGCGGCGCACGGCCCGGTGTACCGGCCCAGTCTCACCGTGCGGACATTTCAGGTCCAGCGAATATTTCTATAACCGAGTCTTTAGTGATGCTACGACGTTGCCAGGCCCTCGAACGGCGACGACGCCTGTGCGTAGCGTCGCTGGGGAATCCGCCCGGCCAGCCGGGCGAGGCGCCCGCCCTCGACCGCGTGCCGCATCGCGGCGGCCATCCGCCCGGGATGCTGCGCGCGGGTGACGGCGGTCGCGAGCAGCACCGCGTCGCAGCCCAGCTCCATGGCGAGGGCGGCGTCGGACGCGGTGCCGAGCCCCGCGTCCAGGATGACCGGGACGCCCGCCCGCTCGACGATCATCTCGATGTTGTGCGGGTTGCGGATGCCGAGCCCCGAGCCGATCGGGGAGCCGAGCGGCATCACGGCGGCGCACCCGGCCTGCTCCAGGCGCCGCGCGAGGACCGGGTCGTCGTTGGTGTACGGCAGCACGGCGAAACCGTCGTCGACGAGCTGCTCGGCGGCGTCGACCAGCTCGATCGGATCGGGCAGCAGCGTGTGCTCGTCGGCGATGACCTCCAGCTTGACCCAGTTGGTGCCCAGGGCCTCCCGGGCGAGCTTCGCGGTGAGGACCGCCTCGCCCGCGGTGAAGCACCCGGCCGTGTTCGGCAGCACCCGGATCCCGCACTCGGTCAGGACGTCCAGCACCGAGCCGCGCGCCGACGGGTCCACCCGCCGCATCGCGACCGTGGTCAGCACCGTCCCGGACGCGGTGAGCGCCTCCCGCAGCACCCGCATGCTGGGCGCGCCCCCCGTCCCCATGATCAGCCGGGAGCCGAGCTCCTCGCCCGCGATGACCAGCGTGTCGTCGTCCACGTTCGGATCCACCTCAACCTCCCTGTACGGCGGTCAGCACTTCCAGCCGGTCGTCGTCGCGCAGTGCCGTCGACTCCCACGCGGAACGCCGGACGACCTCGCCGTTCAGCGCGGCGGCCACGCCGGTCCCGGCGGCGGTGACGGACGCGACGACCTCGGCCACGCTGGCGCCCTCGGGCAGCTCGCGCGGCTCACCGTTGACGGAGACCTTCATCGATGCACCTCGGCGGAGAATCGGTCGGGAGAGAACGGCCCGGCCACGTCGGGGACGGGCCCGTCCAGCAGCATCGCCGCCAGGATGTCGGCGCTCACCGGGGTGAGCAGGATGCCGTTGCGGAAATGCCCGGTGCCGACGAAGAGGCCGGGAAGGGCGGACGGGCCCATCACGGGCGCGTTGTCGGGAGAGCCGGGACGCAGCCCGGCGGAGACCTCGGCGAACTCGAGTTCGGTGATTCCGGGCAGCAGCTCCCGGGCGTCGCGCAGCAGCTCCCAGAGCCCGCCGGCGGTGACGCGCGTGTCGAAGCCGAGTTCCTCCTGCGTGGCGCCGAGGACGATCTCGCCGTCCGCGCGCGGCACCAGGTAGACCGACGAGCCCTTCACCAGCCCCCGCGTGGCGCGGCCCAGGAACGGCGTCCGGGCGCGGAGCCGGATCACCTGGCCCTTCACCGGGCGGACGGGTGGAACGGTCCCGGGAGGCAGGCCCTCAAGTTCGCCCGACCACGGGCCGGCGGCCAGCAGAACCCGGTCGGCGGGGATCACCGTCCCGTCGTCCAGCCGTGCCCCGGCCGCCGCGTCGTTCTCCACGGCGATGCCGGTGGCCCGACGCCGGACGAGCCGGACGCCCGTCCTCCCGACCGCGGCCAGGAGCGCCGCGGTCAGCCTGCGCGGGTCGATCGAGCCGTCCTCGGGGGCGTGCAGGCCGCCGCGGACGCCGGGGGCGAGCATCGGCTCCAGCCTCCGGCACTCCCGCCCCGTCAGCGCCTCGGCGGGGATGCCGAGGCTCTCCTGGAAGCGGCGCAGGTCGTCCAGGTACTTCAGGTCGTCGGAGTCGAACGCGACCTGGAGGATCCCGTCGGTGCGGTAGCCGGTCTCCAGGCCGGTCAGCTCCTCCAGTTCGGCGGCGAACGCGCCGTAGCGGTCGCGGGAGGCGAGGCCGAGCCGCAGCAGCGGCTCCTCGCCGTAGGTCACCTCGCCGACCGGCGTCAGCATGCCCGCCGCGACCGACGACGCACCGCTCGCGGGCTCGGGATCGACCAGGGTGACGCGGGCGCCGGCCGCGGCGGCCCGCCAGGCGGTGGCCAGGCCGATGACCCCGGCGCCTATGATCACGATCTCCATGCGCGCTCCCTTCGCCGGCATGATCCGGATCAGGTCGTGGCGGTCGGCGGCCCGTTCAGCCGCCCTCTCAGCCCGGTCGCACCGGACTCCCGCGCTCTGTGCTGTTTTATCCGGTTCCACTCTACGACCTCGGTAAAGTGCGCAGGTGTCTGGACACTCGTCCAATCCTCGACCGGCCCCCGTTAGGGTGACCTCATGGAGAGGGTCATTGTCGTGGGCGGAGGGCTGGCCGGCGTGCGCGCCGCGGAGGTCCTGAGGAACAAGGGGTACGAGGGCGCGCTGACCCTCGTCTCGGCCGAGCGGCACCGGCCCTACGACCGGCCGCCGCTGTCCAAGGCCGTCCTCGCGGGCGACTCCGACGACACGACGGTCGACGCCGACTGGGACGCGCTGCGCTGCGACCTGCTGCTCGGCGTGCGCGCCACCGGCCTGCGGCTGGACGTCCCGGGGCGCGGCGGCGTCGTCGCGTCCACCGCGGGCGATCTCCCGTTCGACGGGCTGGTCATCGCGACCGGGGCCGTCCCGATCACGCTTCCGGGCGGCGGGCGCCAGCACGTCCTGCGCACCGTCGACGAGGCCCGCGAACTGCGGTCCCGGCTCACCCGGGGCGCGCGGATCGTCATCGTCGGGGCGGGCTGGATCGGCGCCGAGGTCGCGACCACCGCCGCCCGGAAGGGCTGCGCCGTGACCGTCGTCGAGGCCGCCGACACCCCGCTCGCGGGCGCGATCGGCCCCGAGGTGGGCGCGCTCACCGCCCCCTGGTACGCCGAGGCGGGCGTCGAACTGCGCACCGGCGTCAAGGTCGCGGCCGTGCAGGACGGCGGTCTCCTCCTGGCCGGCGGCACCCGGATCGAGGCGGACGTCGTCGTCGTGGGCATCGGCGTCAGGCCCGGCCTGTCCTGGCTGGAGGGATCGGGGCTGCTGCTTGAGCGCGGCGTCGTGACCGACGGCTCGTTCCGCACCTACCAGGGCGAGGAGGAGCCCGGCTCCCCGCGCCCGGACGTCGTGGCGGTCGGCGACTGCGCGGCCTGGTGGTCGGGACGGTACGGGCGGCGGCTCCTCGTCGAGCACTGGGACACCGCCCTCAACGCCCCCGAGGTGGCCGCCGCGACCCTCCTCGGCGAGGACGCCGTGTACGACGCCGCCCCGTACTTCTGGTCCGAGCAGTTCGGCCGCATGGTGCAGTACGCGGGCAGTCACGGCGCGTCCGAGCGGATCGTGCGCCGCGGCGACCCGTCCGGCCGCAAGTGGGCGGTGGCGTGGCTGACCGGCGACCGCCTCGACGCGGTCCTCACCGTCGACCGGCCCCGCGACCTGGTGCAGGCGCGGCGCGTCATCGCCGCCGGGACGCCCGTGGACCCCGACGCGATCGCCGACCTCGACGTGCCCGTCCGGCAGGCCGTTCGCTGATGGCGATCGCCGCCGGGACGTTACGGCTGTGCAGGTGGTTTGAGGGTTCCGAAGGAGTGGTAGCAAGGGGGCGTGACGCAGATGCACGCAACCGTTGACAGCGCACTCGACCCCCGGACCGACGCCCTCGCGGGCGAGTGGCTCTCCCTCCGGGAGGCCGCCGAACGACTCGGGATCAAGCCCAACCGGATCAAGCAGCTCATCAGCGAGCACAGGCTCCTGGCGGTGCGCCGGGAAGGAAACCCCATGGTGCCCGCCGCCTTCATCAAGGACGGTCAGGTCATCAAGGGGCTGCCGGGCACGCTGACGCTCCTGTCGGACGCGGGCTACGACGACGTGGAGACGATCCGCTGGCTGTTCACCGCCGACGACACGCTGCCGGGGACGCCCGTGGACGCGCTCACCGAGAACCGGGGGACCGAGGTCCGCCGGCGCGCCCAGGCGCTGGCTTTCTAGGGCGCCCCCGCGCCCTCCGGCCCGTCCACCGGCCGGGACCGGCCCCGAAAGCCGGCGGAGGACAACGCACGTGACACGATCGCGGGGTCGTGCGCGACGGGACGTGACCGCCGCGCGACCCCGCGATCTCTCTTGGGAAAGGACGACCTCCGGCCGTGTCCAGGCATCTCCCGTCCGAACGCGCCGTCGCGCTGCGCGCCCGGCTCAGCCGGGCCCGCCTCTACCTCTGCACGGACGCGAGAGAGCGCCAGGGGGACCTGCCCGCCTTCCTCGACGCCGTGCTCGCGGGCGGCGTCGACCTCGTCCAGCTCCGCCAGAAGGGCCTGGAGGCCCGGCAGGAGATGGCGTACCTGGAGGTCTTCCGGGCGGCCTGCGACCGGCACGGGGCGCTGCTCGCGGTCAACGACCGCGCCGACGTCGCCCACGCCGTCCGCGCCGACGTGCTGCATCTCGGCCAGGACGACCTGCCGGTGCCCGCCGCACGCGAGATCGTCGGTGGAGACATGCTGATCGGCCGGTCCACGCACACGGGCGAGCAGGCGTCCGCGGCCGCCGCCGAGCCGGGCGTCGACTACTTCTGCGCGGGTCCGGTGTGGCCGACCCCGACCAAGCCGGGACGCCCCGCCCCAGGCCCCAAGCTGCTCGAATACGTCGCGGCGCAGCGCGTCGCGCGGCCCTGGTTCGCGATCGGCGGGATCGACCTCGGCAACCTCGGCGCGGTGACGGCGGCGGGCGCGGGCCGGGTCGTGGTGGTGCGGGCGATCACCGAGGCCGGCGATCCGGGCGCCGCCGCGGCGGAGTTCGCCCGCCGGCTCGCCGGCTGACCCCTCCTTGTCGGGGTTTGACCCGGATCACGGTGCGGGCCGGGGGTCCGATCGCGGACAATGGGGACCATGAGCGTGGGACCCGACGACGACCGGCCGGTGGATCTCGGTGACGAGCTGGAGATCCTGCCCGACCAGACCTCCGACGACACCGACATCGGCTGGGGCGAGTGGCGCGGCGGCGACGATGACGACTCGCGCCTGCTGGAGGACCGCCCGCCGCACTGGTGATCCGCTCGGCCGGCGGGGCGCCCGCTAGAAGAGCATGCCCAGCACGAACCCGGCGACGACCACGGCCGCGAGCGCGACCATCATCCGCCACCGGTAGCGCGGGATCCTGGTCGGCCGCGGTTTCGTCATCGGTCCCTGCCCTTCGCGTAGCGCGCGGACGATCTGCGGCGCGGTCGGCCGGGCGGCGGGGTTCTTGTCCAGGCAGCGGGCCGCGAGGTCGCGAAGAGGGCCCTCCATGTCGCCGAGGTCGGGCCTGCGGGACGTGACGCGCCGCATCACGGCCGCGCTCGGCCCGGTGCCGAACGGCGGGCGCCCCGTCGCGGCGAACACCATCGTGGCGCCCCAGGCGAACACGTCGGCGGGCGGCCCGACCGGCTCGTCCTCGATCTGCTCGGGCGCCATGTACGCGGGCGTGCCGACCGGCCCCGTCGTCAGCGGCGTGTCGAGCACGGCGTCGGCGGTGCGGGCGATGCCGAAGTCGATGACCTTGGCGCCGTCCGGGCCGAGCAGCACGTTGCCGGGCTTGAAGTCGCGGTGCACGATCCCGGCGCGGTGGATCGCGGCCAGCGCCGCCGCCGTCCGGAGCGCGATCTTGCGCAGCCGCGGCGCGGGCAGCGGGCCGCGGTCCTCGACGACGTGCTGGAGCGGCGGCCCCTCGACGAACTCGCTGACGATGTAGGGGCGGTCGCCGGTCATGTCCGCGTCGAGGACGCGCGCGGTGTGCCGCCCGGACACCTGCAGGGCCGCGTCCGCCTCCTTGACGAAGCGGCTGCGCGCCCGATCCCCGGCCGCCGTCCCGCCCCGCAGCAGCTTGACGGTGACGAGCTCGCCGTCGCCGTCCCGCCCGAGGTAGACCACGCCCTGGCCGCCCTCGCCGAGCCGCCCGAGCAGCGTGTAGCCGCCGAGACCGCGGGGGTCGTCGGGTCCCAGCGGCGTCTCGGGCGGCCTGTCCGGCCCGTGCGGCGGCCTGGACGCGCCGCCGCGCCGTGCCCCGTCCACGGCGCGGGCGGGGCGCGTCTTGGCCGGGCGGCCGGAGTGACCGGCGTGCGCCTGGCCCGCCCGCGCGGGGCGGGCGGCGGGACGCGCGGGATGGGGGTTCGTCCTCCCGCGGGAGGTGTCGTGCGACAAAGGGGGGACTCCGACTCGGCGGGGACGGACGAAGATTTCCTCATTTGTACCGCGTAACCGGGGTGTACGGCAGAGGAACCACGATCTTTCCCTTAGCGGCACGCCCCGAGCGACCCCGTCTGGGCGATCTCCCGTGACGAGGAGCCGACCATGACCCTGTAGCAGCCGTCCGCGACCTTCCACGCCTTCGCGCCCACGTTCCAGTAGGCGAACGAACGCGAGGACAGCGGGAACGTCACCTTCGTGCTCTCGCCGGGTGCGAGCGTGACCTTCGTGTAGCCCTTGAGCTGCTTGGGCGGCTGCGGGACGTCCACGCCGGGCGACGGCATGCCGATGTACAGCTGCGGGACGGCGACGCCGGTGCGCTGACCGGTGTTCGTCACCGTCACCTGAACGGACTCGGTGCTCGCGGTCAGGCCGCTGTAGCGGAACGTCGTGTAGGACAGCCCGTGCCCGAACGGGAACCGCGGCGCGATGCCCTTCGCGTCGTAGTGCCGGTAGCCGACCATGACGCCCTCGGAGAACGTGACGGTCTTGTCGACACCGGGGTACTGCGCGGGGTTCCCGGACGTCGGCGCGTCGTTCTCGTTGACGGGGAACGTCACCGGAAGCCGTCCACCCGGATCCACGTCCCCGTACAGGACGCGGGCCAGAGCGTTCCCGGCCTCCTGACCGGGATACCAGGCTTCGACGATGCCCTTCACCTGCCCGGCCCACGGTGTCAGCACCGGGCCGCCGGTGTTGAGCACGACGATGGTGTTCGGGTTGGCCCCGGCGACCTCGGAGATCAGCCCGTCCTGGTCGCCCCTGAGCGGCTCGCCGCACTCCAGCGTCAGGCACGACTTGTCGAAGAACTCGCCCTGGCTGTCGGTGGCGAACACGATCGCCACGTCCGCCGCACGCGCCGCGTCCGCCGCCGCGCCACGGTCGTCACCGTTGTTGAACGTGATCTGAGTTCCGGCCCCCGCGCGGCGTGCGATGCCGTCCTGCGCGCTGACCGTGGTGAACGGGACGACCTTCGCCGAGCCGAAACCGCTCGGGCTCTCCTGCGCGGCCCGGCCGATCAGCGCGATCGACTCCGGTGCCTCCAGCGGCAGGACGCCGTCGTTCTTCAGCAGCGTGATCCCGGCTTCCTCGATCTTCCTGGCCGCCGTCTCGCTCGCCGTCCGGTCGATGCGGGTGAGGTCGTTCGGGTACGCCTGCCGGTCGAACACCCCGAACTGGAACATCGTCCGCAGGATGTTGCGGACGTGCCCGTCGATCGTCGACTGCGTGACCTTCCCCTGCGCGACGGCCATCTTCAGCAGGAACGCGTTGTACTTCATGCCGATCGGCAGTTCCATGTCGAGTCCGCCGTTGGCGGCCCCGACAGTGTCCTGGGCCGCGGTGTGGTCGGACGCCACGAACCCCTTGAAGCCCCATTCCGACCGCAGGATCTTGTTGAGGACGGCGTCGTCCTGGCAGGCCCACCGGCCGTTCAGCTTGCCGAACCCGCACATGGCGGTCGCGGCGCCGCCCTGCCTCACGGCGGCCTCGAACGGCGGGAGGTAGATCTCCCGGAGGGTGCGCGGATCCACGTTCATGCTCAGCGACAGCCGGTCGGTCTCCTGCGAGTAGACGGCCAGGTGCTTGACCGACGTCATGACGCCCTGGGCCTGCGCGCCCTTGATCCAGGGCACCCCGAGGGTCGCCGACAGGTGCGGGTCCTCGCCGAAGCCCTCGAACGTCCGGCCGTTGCGGGGGGCGCGCAGGACGTCCACGGTCGGCCCGAAGACGACGTCGTTGCCGCGGTGCCTGGCCTCCCACGCCACCGTCCGGCCGTACAGCTCCGCGGTCTCCGGGTCGAAGCCCGCCGCCATCGCGATCGGTGCGGGCAGCGCCGTGGCCTTGCCCTGCCGGACGCCCGCCGGCCCGTCGGCCATGTAGACCGGGGGGATGCCGAGCCGCTCGATCCCGTCGTTGGTGTCGGCGTGCGCGGTCTCGAAGAACCCGCCGAGCGGGCCGCCGAACGGGTCGTCCGACGCGAGCAGCGCGATCTTCTCGTCGGCGGTCATCCGCGGCAGCAGCAGGTCCGTCCGCCGGTCCGGCGTCAGCGACGTGTCGCACCACGGCCGCTGCGCCGGGTCGCCGCACCGTCCGGTGTCCGCGCGCGCGTCGCCGGGGGCCGCCACCGCCGCCAGCGCCAGCACGGACGCCAGCGCGGCCGCGGCCGGCAGCCATCTCCCCACCCGCATCAGCGCTCCTCCTCGTCCTGCGCGCGCCCCTCGTTGCGCACGGGCTCTTTGTTCTGCACGGGCTCCTCGTTCTGCACGCGCAGGGCGTTCAGGGCGAAGGCGACCATGTGGTAGTGGCCGATCAGGACCACCAGCTCGATCAGTTCGAGCTCACCGAACCGCGTGGACAGCTCGGTCCACGTCGCATCGCTCACCGTCCCGCGCGCGTGGAGTTCGTCCGCGGCCGTGAGGACCATGCGGTCGTCGTCGCTCCAGCCGTGCTCGTCCGGGTCCAGCCGGAGCGCGGCGATCTCGTCCCCGGTGAGCCCGGCGGCCAGCGCGAGCCCCTGGTGGTGGTCCCATTCGTAGGCGCAGGACCGGTGGTGCGCCGTCCGCAGGATCGCCAGCTCGCGGTCGCGGGCGCCCAGCGTCCCCTTCCTCAGCAGCATCGAGCCGAACCCGATCCAGGAGTGGAACAGCGCCGGATGCCTGGCCAGCGTGGTGAAGATGTTCAGCGGCCCGGTGCTGGCGGCCACGGCCCTGAGCACGTCGTCCCACTCCCGTTCGGGGAGCGGGTCGAAGCGCGGGACGCGGTTGCCCGGGGTGTCGGCGCACATGGCGACATTTCTGCCACCAATCGGTGGGAAAGTTCTAGTCCACCGGGGAAATTTGACCGGATTGTGTCACTTGAGGGCTCAGGTGCTGCGTGCGGTGGCCGCCACCGCGAGTTCCGAGAGGGCCCCCTGGGACTCCCCGTCGATCGGCGCCAGGCGCAGCGCCGCCTCCGCCTCGGCCAGGTAGCGCTCGATCATCTCCTCGCAGGCGGTGAGGCCGCCGGTCTCCTCGATGATCGCGCGCAGCTCCTCCACGCCGGCGCGGTCCAGGTCCGGGTCGCCGAGGCGGCGCAGCACCGCCGCCGCCTGCGCCGCGGACGCGCGCTCCAGGGTCAGGGCGACCAGCACGGTCCGCTTGCCCTCCCGCAGATCGTCGCCGGCGGGCTTGCCGGTCTCGGCGGGGTCCCCGAACACGCCGAGGACGTCGTCGCGGAGCTGGAACGCGATGCCGAGCGGCAGGCCGTAGCCCGCGAGGGCGGCGGTCACGTCCGGCCGGGCCCCGGCGAGCGCAGCGCCGAGGTGCAGGGGACGCTCGATCGTGTACTTGGCGCTCTTGTACTCCACCACCCGCAGCGCCGTGGCGACGGTCGCCTCGCCGCGCGTGCCCTCCAGCATGTCGAGGTACTGGCCGCACATGACCTCGGTGCGCATCAGGTCGTAGACGTCCCGGCCGCGCCGCCTGCGGTCGCCGTCCAGCCCGCACGTCTCGAACATCTCTCCCGACCAGGCCAGGCACAGGTCGCCGAGCAGGATCGCGGCGCCCCCGCCGAACGCCTCCGCGTCGCCCGGCCAGGACTGCGCGCGGTGCAGCGCCTCGAACCTCCGGTGGACGGACGGCTGGCCGCGGCGGGTGTCGCTGGAGTCCATGACGTCGTCGTGGATCAGCGCGCTCGCCTGCAGCAGCTCCAGGGACGCCGCGGCGGCCACGATGCCGGGGACGTCGTCGCCTCCCGCGGCGCGCCACCCCCAGTAGCAGAACGCGGGACGCAGCCGCTTGCCGCCGCCCAGCAGGGCGTCCAGTGCGGACAGCATGGGCGTGAGGTCGTCGCTGATGGTCAGCAGGGCCGGGCGCTGCCGGTCGACGAAGGCCAGGAGCGCCTCGTCGACCTCCTTGCGGATGCGGCTGGTCGACATGCCGAGATCGTATCCACCTGGGGGGATTCAACCCGCCGCCAGAAACGTGAGAAGTCACTAGATCTTCAGAAATGGGTACATAACGCCGGTGCGGTGTGCCCAGCATCACTCCGATCGGCGGGTGCGCCGGGCTTCTGTAGGCTTGGGGGATGCGACGTCTGCGGCCGAACCGTCCCCCCACCGTCCGGGAGCTCCTGGCGTCGGGCGGCAGGTCCTTCTCGTTCGAGTTCTTCCCCCCCAAGACCGACAAGGGCGCCAGGAACCTCTGGCGCACCATCAGGGAACTGGAGTCCCTGCACCCGACCTTCGTGTCCGTGACCTACGGCGCCGGAGGCGGCACCCGCGACAAGACCGTCGACATCGTCGAGCGGATCGCGACCGACACCACGCTCACCCCCGTCGCCCACTTCACGGCCGTCAACCACTCCCAGGCCGAGCTGCGGAACCTCATCGGCCGGTTCGCCGCCGTCGGCGTCCGCAACATCCTCGCCGTGCGCGGCGACCCGCCCGGCGACCCGACGGGGGAGTGGGTCAAGCACCCCGACGGCGTCGAGTACGCCGCCGACCTCGTCCGGATGATCCGCTCCTACGGCGACTTCTGCGTCGGCGTGGCCGCGTTCCCCTACAAGCACCCGCGCTCATCCGACATCGAGAGCGACACCCGGTACTTCATCGAGAAGTGCCGCTCCGGCGCCGACTACGCGATCACGCAGATGTTCTTCCGCGCCGAGGACTACTTCCGGCTGCGCGACCGCGTCGACGCCGCCGGCTGCGACGTGCCGATCCTGCCCGGCATCATGCCGGTCACCCAGATGAGCACGATCGAGCGGTCCGAGCAGCTGTCGGGCGCGCCGTTCCCGCCCGAGGTCAGGGCCCGCTTCGAGGCCGTCGCGGACGACCCGGAGGCGGTGCGGCGCCTCGGCATCGAACACGCCGCCGAGCTGTGCCGCGAACTGCTCGACCAGGACGCCCCCGGCATCCACTTCATCACGTTCAACAAGTCCACGGCGACGCGCGAGGTCTACGGGCTGCTGGACGCCGGCGCGTACGGCGTCAAGGGCAGCGCCCCGCCCATGACCGCGTAGCGGGGCCCGCCGCCGGGGAACTCGAAGTCGGTCAGCAGATCGACCATGCCGACCGAGCGGTAGAGGGAGCGGGCCGGCGTGTCCGGCCGCCTGTCGAGCGTCGACAGCACGACGGTCCGCTCCGGCCTTCCCTCGCACAGCGCGTTGAGCAGTCCCCGTCCAAGGCCCCTGCCCTGGGAGTCCGGGTGGACGTGAAGCTCCGCCACCTCGAACGCGTCGTCCATCCACGCCCGGGCGTGCCCGGGGCCCTCCCGGTCGCTGAGCGCCTGGAAGACGACGTCATGCCACCACTGGCCGCGCGTCCCGTGGAACCCGTACGCGAACCCCTGGACGGGGCCCGCCAGCACGGGCAGCGCACCACGCCGCTCCGCCACGAACGCCCGGAACCCGGGATGCGACGCGTGCCGCTCCATGATGGTGTGACGGCCGGGGAGCTGCTCGTTCGGCGGTTCCATCGCGGCCGCGTACACGTCCAGCATGGGGCTGAGCCTGCGCAGGAAGGCGCGTTCGTCGATCTCGCGCAGCTTCGGGTCCCTCACGCGACTGAGACTAGACCCGGGGGATGGTCCGCTGTGTCGCGGAGAGTCGATCGTAGATGTCCCAGAGGATACGGTCGGCGGCCTTCTTCAGCGCCGCCCGGTTGGCGTCGAGGCGCCCGCCCCACTGGCGCGCCTCCGGACCCAGCCACGCGTCCGTCCCGCGCAGCGTCTTGACCGGCGCGTCGAGGGCCTGGCGGAGCCGGTCGACGCTGCCGTAGGCGTCCGCGTACGCCTGATGGAGCCGCCGGTACTCCGGATTGGGCCGCTCGTTCGGCGACAGCCGGGCGGCCGCCGCGCCGGTGAGCGGCGGCGGGAGGCTCCCTGGAGGCGGTGGAGCGGCCATCACTCCCTCTCCCCGGGCGTGCGCAGGTCGAGCTTCCCGATCGCCTCCCGCGTGCGCCGGCTCATGTCGGCGCCCGTGAGCACCTGGACGGCGACGGGACGCAATCCGGCGCGGTCGGCCTCGGCCAGGAAGGCGCGCAGCCACCTCACGTCCATCGTCAGGTGGTGGCTGGAAACGCCGAGCGACTCGCGGACGACCGTCAGCTTCGCCTCGTCCCCGTCCGCCGCCTCGAGCAGGCCGGACGCTCCCGCCGGGCCGAGCCGCTCGTACATCTCGCCGGTGTAGTCAGGGTCGTCGGCGTTGGCCTTCAGGTGTTTCCACACCGAGTCGGGGACGGGCCTGCCGTCCTGGATCGACGCCGCCGCGGCGAGCGCGTCGCCCTTGGCGGCCTTGGCCGCGGCCTGCCGGTTCGGGAAATTGCCGATGTCCCCCGCGCCGCTCGGCGTGAGCCGCCCCGGCGATGCCCCCGGCGGCGGCACCTTGGGCGGTGACGTCCTCGGGGGCGTCGTTTCCGGGGGCGCCGTCTTCCGGGGCGCCGTCGTCCGGGGCGGCGGGGTGACGGGTCGGGGCGTTCCAACCGGTGCGCCGCCCGGCCTCCCCGGTGCCGGAGCGGGCGCGGGCGCCGGCGGCGCTTCCACCCCGCCGCCGGGGGCCGGATGGGTGACCGCGTAGTTGTACCGCCGTGTCAGCATCCCGACCTGTTCGGCGGCCCACCGCGCCACCTGGTCGGCCTGCCGGTACCCGGCCGCCGGCACCCCCGGCGGGGGGCGATGCGCGTTCAGCCAGCTCTGGATCGCGTTCTGCGCGTCCTGGAGCTGCTTGACGACCTGGTTGAGCGCGGGCGGGTCGATCCCCCGGAACTCCGGGTCCCGCGCCGCCGGGCCCGTGCGCATCCCCGCCGTCATCGCCCCTCCGGGAGGTCTCCGCTCGACGTGCCTCGACTCCCCAGAATCACACCCGTGTCACTGACTGTCGAGAGCCTTGCGCACCGATTCGTCGTCACGGGCCACGACGGCGGCCTCACCGGTCAGGACGATCGGCCGCTGAAGCAGCACCGGGTTCGCCACCATGATCTCGATCCACCGGGCCCGGTCGCGTTCGAGGTCCTTCAGCCCGAGTTCCTTGGCGACCGGCTCGTTCAGGCGCGCCACGTCCCACGGCTCGGCGCCGATCCGGGTGAGCACCGCGTCCAGCTCGTCCGCCGTGGGCGGCTCGTCCAGGTAACGGCGCTCTGTGTACTCCACGCCCGCCTCGTCCAGCGCCGCCTTCGCGGCGCGGCTCTTCGAACAGCGCGGGTTGTGCCAGAGCTCCATGTCGCTCATTCTCGCGTCACTCCACTTCCGCCGGGGTGCCCCCGGTGATCTTCAGCAGTTCCTCGTACGACGTGGGGAAGACGGTGTGCGGATGCCCTCCGGCCGCCCAGACCTGGTCGTACTCGTCCAGCCAGACGTCCACGAGCGTCCGGATCGGCGCGGGGTGGCCCAGCGGCGCGACGCCCCCGATCGGCTGCCCCGTCGCCTCCCGGACGAACTCCGGCGACGCGCGCCGCACCTTCGCCGCCCCCACCAGGGACGCGATCTTCGCCGTGTCGACGCGGTGCGCGCCGCTCGTCATCACCAGCAGCGGCGCCCCGTCGGCGTCGAACAGCAGGCTGTTGGCGATGGCCCCCACCTCGCAGCCCAGCTGTTCCGCGGCGGCCCGCGCCGTCGGCGCCGAGTCGGGCAGCTCGACGATCACTCCGGTCGCGCCCTGGTCGAGCAGGGCCTTCGCGACGCGTTCGGCATTCGGATGCATGGAAAGCACTTTAAGCTCAGCGCATGCGAGGGAGACCGATCGGCATGCGGAAGTGCGCGGTCCTGCTGACCGCGGCCGTCCTCCTGGCGGGCTGCAGCGGGACGGACGAGGCGGCGGCGCCCCCGCCGCCGGCGAGCTCGCCGGCCGCGAAACCGGCGACGCCCACACCGACGCCCACACCCACGCACCGCAAGCTGAAGCCGGGCGCGAAGGGCCCCGATGTCGAGGAGCTTCAGCGCCGCCTCAAGGAACTGCACTACGACCCGGGCAAGATCGACGGGAAGTACGGGCCGTCCACCCAGATGGCCGTCTGGGCGTTCCAGGCGGTCAACCGCATGAAGCAGAAGGGCACGCTCGGCAAGTCGTTCTGGAAGGCCCTGGACGACCCCGAGGAACCGCGCCCGATGGCCAAGAAGCGCGAGAAGGACCGCGTCGACGTGGACCTGAAACGCCAGTACCTCGTCGTCTACAAGGACGGCGCGCCGCGCCTCATCACGCACATCTCGTCGGGCTCGGGCGAGCTCTTCTGCACCAAGGACCGCGGGTGCCGCTACGCCACGACCAGCACGGGCGACTTCCGGACCGGGCGCCGCTTCTCCGGCTGGGAGACCTCGCCCCTGGGGCGGCTCTACAACCCGGTCTACTTCAACGGCGGCATCGCCTTCCACGGCGCCCTGAGCGTGCCCAGGAACCCGGCCTCGCACGGCTGCGTCCGGATGCCGATGCACATCGCCGAGTACTTCCCGGACCTGCTCGGAACGAACGTCCCCGTGCACGTCAGGCGGCCTCGCTAGGGTCCCGCCGCGGAACTGTCGTACCCCGCTGTTCTACTGCCGTCATGCCCGCTGACCTGCGGGATACGACACTCGTTCGAACACGTTGACGAATCGCCGTCAGGGCGGTTTACTGGTCAATGCGTCGAACTTATGTTCGACGTGGTGCGGGACTCGCGGCCCGCGCCAGGGCGACGTCCCCGCCGATCGCGGTGTTTCGGCGGGACGGACGGCCGGGCGGAGTGAGGGGAAGCTCTCCGCCCGGTCGGCCCGAGCCCCGGAAGGAGGCAGAAATGTCCGGAACGATGACCGCACGCGGAGTCCACTCCGCCGCCCAGTCCGTCCCGCCACCGAGCCCGCGCCACCGCCCGCTGCCCGCGCCGCGCCCGGCGCACACGGCGGTCGGCCAGCTGCATGCCGCCCGCATGGGCCTCGCAGAGGCCGCCGAGGCCACCTCGCCCGCCGTCCGCTACGTCTGCGCCCACCTGGCCGCGCTGCGCGCCGCCGCCGCGGTGCTGGCGTCCAAGGAACCCCTGGAGACCCACCGCCGCGGCCGTCCCCGCAGCGTCTGGGTGCTGCTGCCCGAGGCCGAACCCGCACTGCGCGAGTGGGCCGCCTTCTTCGCCGCCGGCGCCGACAAGCGCGCCGCCGCCGAGGCGGGCCTGCCGCGCGCCGTCACCCCGCGCGAGGCCGAGGAACTCATGCACGACGCGGAGGTCTTCGTCACCCTCGTCGAGGACACCCTCGGCATCGTCGGCCAGCCGACGCTGCCCGTCCCCGAAGCCAGCTAGCCCCTCCGGAGGCCGTCCCACCTCCCCGGGACCGGCCTCCCGCCGGAGGCCGGGGCGACCGTCCCGCCAACCTCACCACAGGGCGGCGGCCCCGGCCTCCGACGGCCCTCGGGCGATCGCGCCGGCGGCGGCCGCAACCCCCCGAGCCGGCCCCGCCGGCGCGATCCCACCCCTGCGAACCACCCGCCATGTGCCACCGCGCGCCATCACGCGGCCGCGCGCCATCGCGCGCCATCGCGCGGCCTCGCACCATCGCGCGGCCTCGCGTCGCCCCGTCGCGTCGCGTCGCGCGATCGCGTCGCAGTGCCGCAGTGCGGCGTCGCGATCGTGCCGCCGTGCTGCGCCGTGCCGCTTCGCGGGCTCGGGGTCGGCGTGCTGCTCGGATGATGGTCTGGGGTGTTCGGCTCTTTCGGTGATCTTCGGTCAAGGGCGGTGGGTGGGGCGGTCTCCGTGGGTGGGGGTGCTGAGGACGTCGTGGGACTTCAAGTGGTCGATCAGGAGACGGCCGATGTGCCTGATGTGGCACGCCATGGCGTCGCGGGCGGCGTCGGCGTCGCGGGCGCGGAGGGCGTCGAAGATGGCGGAGTGGTCGTGCGCCGACGCCTCCGCCCAGCCCTCGATGGTGCCGAAGAAGCCCAGCGGGACGTAGTGGACGGTCAGGTTGAGCAGGGTCGTCATCCGGTGGGAGGCCGACGAGCGGTTGATCGTCCGGTGGATCTCGTGGTTGAGGCGGTCGACCTGCTCGGCGTCGCGTTCGCGGGCCGCGGCCTCCAGGCGGGACTGGATCCGCTGGAGGCGCCCGATCTCGGCGTCGTCCAGGGCGCGGGCGGCGCGGGCGGCGAGCTCACCGGCGATGTACGCCTGCACGTCGAACAGGTCGGTGACGTCCTGCGCGGTGATGGGCAGCACCCGGAAGCCGCGGCGCGGCTCCCAGCGGACGGCGCCCTCGCTGTGCAGGATCATCAGCGCCTCGCGCACGGGGGTCGCGCTGATGCCCAGCTCGGCGGCCAGGTGCTCGGTCCGGATGTAGTCCGGGGTGCGCAGCTCGCCGATCATGATGGCCTCGCGGACGTGGGAGGCGACCATCTCGCTGAGCTGATGCCTGCCGTCCAGCACGGGATGGCGCCCGGCGCTCGACGCCTGGCCGACGGGCATGATCTCCCCCGCTCTCCTCGCCGGAACGACGTGAGCATATCGTCGGGTGACCGCGCGTCCCGCGGTGTCGGGCGGGGGCGCGCGACACCACCCGGAGACCGGTGCAATATTCTATAGAATCCGCCGACATCCACCGCGAGGAGCCGCTGTGCGCGACCGAGACGCCCTCTACATCGACGGAGCGTGGACCAGCCCGCTGGGCGGCGGGGTCATCGCCGTCGAGAACCCCGCCACCGAGGAGACCCTCGCCACCGTGCCGGAGGGAACCGCCGAGGACGTCGACCGCGCCGTCCGCGCCGCCCGCGCCGCGCTGCCCGCGTGGTCGGCGACGTCCTTCAAGGAGCGCTCGGAGTTCCTCGGCCGCCTCCACGACGCGCTCGCGAGCCGCGAGGAGGCCATCGCGCGGACGATCGCGAGCGAGGTCGGCACGCCGATGCGCATCGCGACCCGCATCCAGGCCAGGCTGCCGCAGACGGTGGTGGCCGGGTACGCCGAGCTGATCGCCGGGGGAATGCCGGACGAGCGCGTCGGCAACTCCCTGGTCGTCCGTGAACCGGCCGGCGTCGTCGCCGCGATCACGCCGTGGAACTACCCGCTGCACCAGATCACCTGCAAGCTCGCCCCCGCGCTCGCGGCCGGCTGCACGATCGTGATCAAGCCGAGCGAGGTCGCCCCGCTGGTCGCCTACGAGCTGCTGGACGCCGTGCACGAGGCCGGGCTGCCCGCGGGCGTCGTCAACCTCGTCCCCGGTTACGGCCCGGTCGTCGGCGAGGCCCTCGCCACCCACCCCGAGGTCGACATGGTGTCGTTCACGGGGTCGGTGCGGGCGGGCTCCCGGGTCGCCGAGCTGGCCGCCGGGACGATCAAGAAGGTCGCGCTGGAGCTGGGCGGCAAGTCCGCGAACGTCATCCTGGACGACGCCGACGTCAAGACCGCCGTGAAGGTCGGCGTCTCCAACGCGTTCCTCAACGGCGGCCAGACGTGCACGGCCTGGACGCGGATGCTCGTCCATCAGGACCTCTACGACCAGGCCCTCGATCTGGCCAAGGGCTTCGCGGAGGGCTTCGCGCCGGGGGATCCGCTCGACCCGTCCACGAAGCTGGGCCCGATGGTGTCCAAGGCTCAGCTCGACCGGGTGCGCGGCTTCATCGACACCGGCGTCTCCGAGGGCGCGCGTGTCGTGGCCGGCGGGACCGCCACGCCGGACGGGTTCGACCGCGGCCACTACATCTCGGCCACCGTCCTGGCCGATGTCGACCAGGACGCGACCGTCGCGCAGGAGGAGATCTTCGGCCCGGTGCTGTCCGTCATCCCGTTCCGGGACGAGGACGAGGCGCTCCAGATCGCGAACAACTCCCGTTACGGTCTCGCAGGGGGTGTGTGGGCGGCCGACCAGGACCGCGCTGTCGCGTTCGCCCGCCAGGTGAAGACGGGCTCCATCGATGTCAACGGCGGTGCCTTCAACCCGATGGCCCCGTTCGGCGGGTACAAGCAGTCCGGCCTCGGCCGTGAGATGGGCCGCTTCGGCCTCGACGAGTTCACCGAGACCAAGTCCATCCAGCTCTGAGCCCCCATCCGAGGAGAACCCATGGTCAAGGCCGTCGTCGCCACCGAGCCGGATGGTCCGTTGCAGGTCCGCGACATCGAACTGCCCCCTGTCGGCCCCGGGGACGTGCGGGTCCGGGTGGCGGCGGCCGGGGTGTGCCACTCCGACCTGTCGATGGTCAACGGCACGCTCGCGCCGAAGTTCCCGCTCGTCCTCGGCCACGAGGCCGCGGGGACGGTCGCCGAGGTGGGCGCGGACGTGACGAAGGTGCGGCCCGGTGACCACGTCGTGCTGAACTGGGCCGCCGCCTGCGGCGAGTGCTGGTTCTGCGGCGAGGGCGAGCCGTGGCTGTGCAGCGCCGTGGAAGGCGCCGTGAGCCCGGCGTCCGGTGCCAGGCTGGACGGCGCCGAGGTCTACGCGTGCATGGGCGTCGGCGGGTTCGCCGAAGAGCTGGTCGCGCCGGAACGCTCCGTGGTGCCGCTGCCCGCGTCCGCCCCACTCGACCTGGGCGCGCTGCTGGGATGCGCCGTGCTGACGGGAATCGGCGCCGTCCGCAATACCGCGCAGGTCCGTGAAGGGCAGTCGGTGCTCGTCATCGGTCTCGGCGGTATCGGGCTGTCGACCGTCATGGGCGCACGCCTCGCCGGCGCCGGAACCATCATCGCCGTGGACCGGGGCACCGAGAAGGAGGAGCTCGCCAAGGCGGCGGGCGCGACGCACTACCTGGAGGGCGGCCCCAAGCTGGCCAAGCAGGTCCGCGCCCTGACGGAAGGACGCGGGGCCGACCACGCCTTCGAATGCGTGGGCAAGGCGGATCTGATCCGGACGGCCTGGCAGTCGGTGCGCCGCGGCGGGCAGTGCACGGTCGTCGGCGTCGGGGCCCGCGGCGACGCCACCACCTTCAACGCCTTGGAGCTGTTCCACTTCAACCGGCGGCTGACCAGTTCCGTCTACGGGTCGTCCGACCCCGACCGGGACGTCCCGCTGCTGGTCGAGGAGATCGAGGCGGGACGGCTCGATCTGTCCACCCTGGTCACTCACCGCATCGGGCTGGACGGCGTCGCGGCCGCGTTCGACCGGATGCGCGCCGGGCACGGCGTCCGGTCCCTCATCGAATTCGCAAAATGAGCGAAGCGGTCCGGGGGGCCGGGGGCGTCCCCCCGGCCGTCCCCCTACAGGGAGCAGGGATGGCCACACCGCTTCCGCTCGCCGGGATGCGCGTGATCGAGCTGTCCAGCTTCGTCGCCGTGCCGCTGGGCGGGATGACCCTCGCCCAGCTCGGCGCGGACGTGATCCGCGTCGACCAGGTCGGCGGCGGCCCGGACATCGACCGCCGGCCCCTCGCCCCGTCCGGTCGCAGTTTGTACTGGGCCGGGCTCAACAAGGGAAAGCGGTCTGTCACCGTCGATCTGCGTTCCCCCGAGGGCCGCGAACTGGTCGCGGGTCTCGTCGCGGAGAGCGGCTTCGTCCTGACCAACGCGCCGCCGCGCGAAGGACTCACCTACGAGGCGTTGCGGGAGACACGTCCCGACCTGATCCACGTCCAGCTTCAGGGCCGCCGGGACGGGGGCAACGCCGTCGACTACACGGTGAACGCCGCCATGGGCTTCCCGTCCATCACGGGCCCGTCCGACCAGACGACGCCGGTCAACCACGCACTTCCCGCCTGGGACATCGCGTGCGGCCTCTACCTGACGATCGGGTTGCTCGCGGCCGAACGGCACCGCCTGCGCACGGGTGAAGGCCAAAGCCTGCGCGTCGCGCTGCAGGATGTCGCCCTGGCCACGGCAGGGAACCTCGGCTACCTCGCCGAGGCCCAGCTCGGCGGGGTCCGCCCCCGCCTGGGCAACAACCTCTTCGGTGACTTCGGCCGCGACTTCGCCACCGCCGACGGCCGGGTCATGGTCGTGACCCTCACCCCCCGTCACTGGCGCGACCTGGTGAAGGCGACCGGGCTCGGCGAGGTCATCGCCGCCCTCGAACGCGCCCTCGACGCCGACTTCCGCCGGGCAGGGGACCGCTACGCCTATCGCGAAACCCTCGCCGGCGTCCTCGCGCCCTGGTTCGCGTCCCGCACTTGCGACCAGGTCGAGGACGCCCTGAAGGGCACGTCCGTCCTGTGGTCCCGCTACCGCGACTTCACAGAGCTGACCGCCGACCTCGACGCCGAACCCCTCATGGCCCCACTGGACCAGCCGGGCATTGGCCCCCACCTGGCCCCGGGCTCCCCACTGCGCCTCGGTGAGACGTCCACGCCCCCCGCCCCGGCCCCGACCCTGGGCGAGCACACGGACGAGGTCCTCCGGAACGTCCTGTCCCTTTCCCCGGACCGAGTGAAGGCCCTGCGCACCCGCCGCATCGCCGGCGAATCGTGACCGGACGCCGGGACCCGGCGGGTCGGCGGCGGCGGCGCCGGTAGGAGACCGCCAGGGCGGCGAGGAGGGGCGCCCAGGCCACCATGGGAAGGTAGAGGACGCCGACGAGCGTGTGGCCGGTCGGCGTCATGCCGTCATGGGGCATCGCCCACCAGGCCAGTAGCGGCGTCCACAGGAAGGCGAGGACGGCGACGCCCAGCCAGGCGGGTATCAGGACCGCCCGAGGCGGGATGTTCCCGCCGCCGATGAACGGAACCCGGCGGGGGACCACCTCGCCCCACCGCTGGACCAGGCCGAGCGCCAGCAGCGCGGCGCCCTCGGTGAGCACGGAGAGCATGATCAGGTAGAAGGGTCCCGAGAACCCGGGCGGGCGCACCTCCTGGAAGCCGCTTTCGGTATAGCCGAGGTGGAAGCCCATGGCGAGGCCGAGCCGCCACAGAGCGGACGGCAGCGCGAGCAGCGTGATCGCGTGCGCGGCCCAGTGAGCCCAGCGGGGGGCGCGGCGGACGGGCGCGCCGAGTCCGGCGGAGGCGTTCTCAAGGGCGGCTGCGGTCGTCATGGACACGATCATGCCCACCGGGTGCGGCCGGCGCCTCCCGCCGGCGGGCGAGCCGCATCCCCCGTGCGGTGGATCATTCCTGTGACGGGCGGGACGGCGTCCACGCGGGACCCGCGGAACGCCTCAGTGACGTCGAACACGGTGCCGCCTCCTTCTTGTGAGCGCTGGTGCAGGTACTGACCGGTTGTGGAACCCGGCCACGTCGGTCGCGCTTTGTCGACATATGAGATTGTTAGACTAGCGAACTAAGGGAGGTCCTGGTGTCGGCGCGGGGCGGGCTGGGGCTGGTGCCGCTGCTGGCGTTCCTCGGCGTGATGGCCTACTCGCTCTCCATGGCCGTCGTGACGCCCGCGCTGCCGCAGATCCAGGACGGCCTGGACACGACGCCCGCCGGCGCCGCGTGGGCGCTCACCGCGATGACCCTCTCGGCGGCCGTCGCCACGCCGGTGATCGGGCGCCTGGGGGACCTGTACGGGCCGCGGCGCGTCCTGCTCGCCGTGCTCGCGATCGCGACCGTGGGAATGGTCATCGCCGCCGTGGCGCCGACCGTGCAGGTCATGCTGGCGGGGCGCGCCCTCGGCGGCGTCGGCAGCGGCGTGTTCCCGCTGGCCTACACGATCATCCGGGAGGTCATCCCGCCCGCACGGCGGGCCTCGGCGGTCGGGCTGATGTCGTCCATGCTGGGCCTCGGCGGCGCCGTCTCCTGGTGCCTGGCCGGGCCGATCATCGACCTGCTGGGCTGGAGGTGGCTGCTCTGGGTGCCGGTCGCCGGCCTGGTGCCCGGGCTCGTCCTCGCCTGGTGGATCGTTCCACGCGCTGAGCCCCGGGAGGCCGCCGAGATCGACTGGTGGGGCGCCGTCCTCTTCGCCGCCTGGCTGGTCGCCGCCCTCAGCGCCCTCACCCAAGGCATGGAATGGGGATGGACGTCCCAGGGCGTCCTCGGCTTGCTCGCCGTGTCGCTCGTGACGGCCTGCGCCTGGCTGTGGGTGGAGGGCCGCGTCTCCGAACCCCTGATCGACCTGCGGCAGATGCGGGCACGCGGCGTCTGGACGGCGCACGCCGCGTCGCTGCTGTCCGGCTACGCGCTGATGGCGGGCGGGCTCCTGTTCCCCCTTCTCGTCCAGATGCCAGAGGACACCGGCTACGGTTTCGGCGGGACGGCGACCCAGGCGGCCATGCTGCAACTGCCCGCCGCCATCGGCATGACCGTCGCGGGAATGACGGCGGGCCTCCTCGACCGGCGGATCGGGTCCCGCACCGTCCTTCTGGGCGGCGCGCTGATGACGGGTCTCGGCTACGCCTTCGTGGCCGTCCAGCATGAAGTCATGTGGCAGCTGTACGCCGGCGGCGTGGCCCGGGGGATCGGCCTGGGCTTCGCCTACGCCGCCGTCGCGAACCTCGTCGTCGCCGCCGTCCCTGCGAGCGAGACCGGCGTCGCCACCGGCGTCAACACCCTCATCCGGACGGTCGGCGCCTCCCTCGGGCCCCAGATCAGCGCGGTCATCCTCGTGGCGGTCCCCGGTGAAGGCGGCTACACCACGGGATTCGCCATGAGCGCCGCCGTCATGGCCCTGGTGATTCCCCTCGCCCTCCTCGTCCCCCGGCGAGGGCGCCGAAACCGCGCGGCCCCGCGTTGCGCGGACGACCCGCGCTCCGCGCTCATGATGTCCCGAGCGGAGGGATAGCGAGGCGCGGCCGCCCTCACCGCCGCCCGCGCCGGGACGCGGAACGGGGCCCGGTATGGTGCCGGGCCCCGTCGCGGTGGTGCGGGTTCTATCAGAACGACTCGACGGCGCGGCGCGCCTCCGGGTCGAGGACGCCCCAGCCGATGAGCTCTTCGGTCAGCTCCGTCGGGGACTTGTCATAGATGACCGCGAGTGAACGCAGGTCTTCCTGGCGGATGGACAGGACCTTTCCGTTGTAGTCGCCCCGCTGGCTTTGAATCGTCGCGGCGTAACGGGCGAGGGGACCGGCCTTGTCTTTCGGAAGCTGCTGCAACCGCTCTAGATCGATCACGAGCTTGGGTGTAGGCCCGAGCGGGCTCGGCGCGGCTCCGCCGGGCAGCAACTCGGAAACCGGCACGCCATAGAAATCGGCGAGCTCGGCCAGCTTCTGAACGGTGACGGCGCGGTCGCCCCGCTCGTACGAACCCACGACGACGGCCTTCCAGCGGCCACGTGACTTCTCTTCCACACCGTGCAGGGACAGGCCCTGCTGGGTGCGGATGGCGCGCAGTCGCGCGCCGAGAGCCTTAGCGTATTCAGACGGCATTTTGCGGCCCCCAGGCTCACTTTCGTCGTCGTCGGACTCCGGCGGTCGCCGGAGGGGGACAGATCTGCGGGACCCTTACGCCACAGGAGCCTGTCCCCAGGGATGGTTACGGACAGTGACGGTAAAACGGAGAAGGCCCTAGGTCAAGCTGATTGGAAAAAAGCGGTCGAATCAGCCGGACTCGATCCGGACGGTCCGGATCGTCCGCAACCCCGGCGGGCAGGGCGTGCACGGCTGGTCGCGCGGCCGATCCGCGGCCCGGCGGCCGCTCGAATGTGACGCCTCTCACCTGCGAAGACATGGAGCGGTCCGGGTGCGGGGCGGTTTCGGCCTGCTGCTAACGTGGGGGAGACAAGGCGTCCTTTAAGGCCCGTCCAGTGAGGCGGGAAAGGAGGTTTCGGTGGTGAATGCTGCCTCCAGGCCGGAACGGCCTGCGGGGGCGCGCGTGGCGGACGGTGACCCCCGGCCCAAGGCCGTTCTGGAGGGACCCGACATCAGGCGCGCGCTGACCCGGATCGCGCACGAGATCCTTGAGCGGACGAAGGGCGGCCACGACGTCCTGCTGCTCGGCATCCAGACCCGCGGCGTGACGCTGGCCGAACGGCTGGCCGGGGCGCTGCGCGAGGTCGAGGGCCGCCCGGTGCCGTGGGGTTCGCTCGACGTGACCATGTACCGCGACGACCTGCGGATGCGGCCCGCCCGCGCGCTCGGGCGCACCGAGCTGCCCTCCGAGGGGGTCGACGACCGCGTCGTCGTCCTGGTCGACGACGTGCTGTTCTCCGGGCGGACGGTGCGCGCGGCGCTCGACGCCGTCAACGACCTCGGGCGGCCCCGCGCCGTCCAGCTCGCCGTGCTCGTCGACCGCGGGCACCGGGAGCTGCCGATCCGCGCCGACTACGTGGGCAAGAACCTGCCCACCTCGATGCGCGAGACCGTGAAGGTCCTGCTGGACGAGAACGACGGGCGCGACGCGGTCCTGCTCGGCCCGACGGGGGGTGCCGAATGAACCGCCATCTGATCTCCGCCGCCGACCTGAGCCGCGACGACGCGCTGCTCGTCCTCGACACGGCCGAGGAGCTCGCGCAGATCGCGGGCCGCTCCATCAAGAAGCTGCCGACGCTGCGCGGCCGGACGGTCGTCAACCTCTTCTTCGAGGACTCCACCCGCACCCGCATCTCGTTCGAGGCGGCCGCCAAGCGGCTGTCCGCGGACGTCATCAACTTCTCCGTCAAGGGGTCGAGCGTCTCCAAGGGCGAGAGCCTGAAGGACACCGCCCTCACGCTGGAGGCGATGGGCGCGGACGGCGTCGTCATCCGGCACGGCGCCTCGGGCGCCCCGCACCGGCTGGCCGGCTGGGTGCACGGCAGCGTGGTCAACGCCGGCGACGGCACGCACGAGCACCCGACACAGGCCCTCCTGGACGCGTTCACGATGCGCAAGCGCCTGGGCGACCTGGAGGGCCGCAAGGTGACGATCGTGGGCGACGTCCTGCACAGCCGCGTGGCACGATCCAACGTCCTGCTGCTCGACACGCTCGGCGCCGACGTCACCGTGGTCGCGCCGCCGACGCTGCTGCCGGTCGCGATCGGCACGTGGCCGTGCTCGGTCTCCTACGACCTGGACGGTGTGCTCCCCAAGAGCGACGTCATCATGATGCTGCGCGTGCAGCAGGAGCGGATGAACGCCGCCTACTTCCCGACCGTGCGCGAGTACAGCCGCCGCTACGGCCTGGACGCCGAGCGCATGGCCGAACTGCCCGACCACGCCATCGTCATGCATCCCGGGCCGATGAACCGCGGCGTCGAGATCGCCGCGGAGGTCGCCGACTCCGTCCGCTCCACCATCGTCGAGCAGGTCGCCAACGGCGTCAGCGCCCGCATGGCCGTCCTCTATCTGCTTCTCGGCGGCTCCGAGCCCGCCATCGGCCAGGAGGTCTCCCAGTGAGTTTTCTTATCAGGGGCGTGCGCGTTCTCGGTGGGGAGGGCGCCGACATCCTGGTTCGCGACGGCGTCATCGCCGGGGTGGGTTCCGGGCTGGACGCGGGCGGGGCGCAGACCATCGAGGCCGACGGGCTCATCGCCCTGCCCGGTCTCGTGGACCTGCACACCCATCTGCGCGAGCCGGGCCGCGAGGACGCCGAGACCGTCGAGTCCGGGACGAAGGCCGCCGCGGTGGGCGGGTACACCGCCGTCCACGCGATGGCCAACACCGACCCGGTCGCCGACACGGCGGGCGTGGTCGAGCAGGTGTGGCGCCTGGGGCGCGAGGCCGGTTACTGCGACGTCCAGCCCGTCGGGGCGGTCACGCGCGGCATCGCCGGGGAAAAGCTCGCGGAACTGGGCGCGATGGCCGATTCGGCCGCCCGGGTACGGGTCTTCTCCGACGACGGGCACTGCGTGTCGGACGCGGTCATCATGCGCAGGGCACTGGAGTACGTGAAGGCGTTCGACGGCATCGTCGCCCAGCACGCGCAGGAGCCGCGCCTCACCGAGGGCTCGCAGATGAACGAGGGCGAGATGTCCGCGGCGCTCGGCCTGCGCGGCTGGCCCGCCGTCGCCGAGGAGGCGATCATCGCCCGGGACGTGCTGCTCGCCCAGCACGTCGGGTCGCGGCTGCACGTCTGCCACGTGTCCACGGCCGGGTCGGTGGAGATCATCCGGTGGGCCAAGAGCCGGGGCTGCCCGGTGACCGCCGAGGTCACCCCGCATCATCTGCTGCTGAACGACGCGCTCGCCGGGTCCTACGACCCGATCTTCAAGGTCAACCCGCCGCTGCGCACCGCCGACGACGTCACCGCCCTGCGCGGCGCCCTGGCGGACGGGACGATCGACTGCGTCGCCACCGACCACGCCCCGCACCCGGTGGAGGCCAAGGAGACCGAGTGGGCGGTGGCCGCGATGGGCATGACCGGCCTGGAGACGGCGCTGCCGGTCGTCCAGGAGGCCATGATCGACACCGGGCTGCTCGACTGGGCCGGGGTCGCCGACCGGATGTCCGCCCGCCCCGCCCGCATCGGCCGCCTTTCCGGACAAGGTCGTCCGCTTGAGGCAGGTTCCCCCGCCAACATCACCCTGTACGACCCGTCGCCCCGCCGTGCCGTGGACCCGTCGGCCATGACGTCCAAGAGCCGCAACACCCCGTTCGCGGGGCTGGAGCTGCCCGGACGGGTCGTCGCCACGTTCCTGCGCGGCAAGCCGACCGTCCTGGAAGGGAAGCTCCAATGAACAACGTTCATCCTCGGGGCGGCCGCACGGAACAGGCCCCGGCGAGCAGGCCGGATGAAAAGCGTTCGAACTCTGCTCTGCTCGTTCTGGAAGACGGCAGGGTGTTCCACGGGGCCGCGTACGGGGCCGAGGGGGAGACCTTCGGCGAGATGGTCTTCAACACCGGGATGACCGGTTACCAGGAGACCCTCACCGACCCTTCGTACGCCCGCCAGATCGTGGCCATGACGTCCCCTCACATTGGCAACACCGGCGTCAACGGCGAGGACCCCGAGTCGCGCCGCATCCAGGTGGCCGGCTACGTGGTGCGTGAGCCCGCCCGTGTGGCGTCCAACTGGCGCGCCACCGGGTCGCTGGGTTCCGCGCTGCGGGAGCAGGGCGTGGTGGGCATCGCCATCTCCGGCACGCGCGCGCTGACGCGGCACCTGCGCGACAGGGGCGCGATGCGCGCGGCCATCTTCAGCGGGGCCGCGGCGGTCGCGCCCGGTGAGGACGCGCTGCTGGAGCGCGTGCGGCAGAGCCCCTCGATGGAGGGCGCCGACCTCGCGCGGGACGTGTCGACCACCGAGCCGTACGTCGTCCGGGCGCAGGGACGGAAGCGCTACACCGTCGCGGCCGTCGATCTCGGCATCAAGGCGATGACGCCGCACCGGCTGGCCGGCCGCGGCTGCGAAGTGCACATCCTGCCGGCGGCCAGCACGACCGAGGAGATCCTCGCGCTCGGACCGGACGGGGTGTTCTTCTCCAACGGCCCTGGGGATCCCGCCGCCGCCGGCTACGCGGTGGACGCCCTGAAAGGCGTCCTCGACGCCGGAACCCCGTTCTTCGGCATCTGCTTCGGCAACCAGATATTCGGCCGCGCGCTCGGGCTCGGGACGTACAAGCTGCGGTTCGGCCACAGGGGCGTCAACCAGCCCGTCCAGGACCGGGCGACCGGCGGGGTCCACATCTCGGCCCACAACCACGGCTTCGCGGTGGACGCCCCCAAGGACGGCCCGTTCGGCACCCCCTACGGCCCCGCCGAGGTCACCCACGTCAACCTCAACGACGGCTGCGTGGAAGGACTGAGACTCCTGGAGCGTCCTGCGTTCAGCGTCCAGTACCACCCGGAGGCCGCGGCCGGCCCGCACGACGCGTCCGGTCTCTTCGACCGTTTCTGCGAACTGATGGAGGCGTCGAAGTAATGCCGCGCAGGGAAGATCTGAAGTCCGTCCTGGTCATCGGCTCCGGGCCCATCGTCATCGGCCAGGCGTGCGAGTTCGACTACTCCGGCACCCAGGCGTGCCGGGTGCTCAAGGCCGAGGGCCTGCGGGTGACGCTGGTCAACAGCAACCCGGCCACGATCATGACCGATCCCGAGTTCGCCGACGCGACCTACGTGGAGCCGATCACCCCCGACGTCGTCGAGAAGATCATCGCGAAGGAGCGGCCGGACGCGCTGCTGCCCACGCTCGGCGGCCAGACGGCCCTGAACACCGCCATCGCGCTCTACGAGGGCGGCGTCCTCGCCAAGTACGGGGTCGAGCTGATCGGCGCCGACGTGGACGCGATCCAGGCCGGGGAGAACCGGGAGAAGTTCAAGGACGTCGTCGCCAAGGTCGCGCGGGAGCGGGACCTGAACGCCGAGTCCGCCCGGTCGCTCATCTGCCACTCGATGGAGGAGTGCCTCGCCGCCGCCGGCGAGCTGGGCTACCCCCTCGTCGTCCGGCCGTCGTTCACGATGGGCGGCGCCGGATCCGGGTTCGCCCACGACGAGGACGACCTGCGCCGCATCGCCGGGACGGGCCTCGACGCGTCCCCGACCACCGAGGTGCTCCTGGAGGAGTCGATCCTCGGCTGGAAGGAGTACGAGCTGGAGGTCATGCGCGACCGCCACGACAACGTGGTGATCGTGTGCTCGATCGAGAACCTCGACCCGATGGGCGTGCACACCGGCGACTCGATCACGGTCGCGCCCGCGCTGACGCTGACCGACCGCGAGTACCAGAACATGCGCGACGTCGCGATCGCGGTGATCCGCGAGGTCGGCGTCGACACCGGCGGCTGCAACATCCAGTTCGCCGTGCACCCCGGCACCGGCCGGATGATCGTCATCGAGATGAACCCGCGGGTGTCGCGGTCGTCGGCGCTGGCGTCCAAGGCCACCGGCTTCCCGATCGCCAAGATCGCGGCGAAGCTGGCGATCGGGTACACGCTGGACGAGATCCCGAACGACATCACCCGCGAGACGCCCGCGTCGTTCGAGCCCACGCTCGACTACGTCGTGGTCAAGGTGCCCCGGTTCGCGTTCGAGAAGTTCCCCGGCGCGGACGGCACCCTCACCACGCACATGAAGTCCGTGGGCGAGGCCATGGCCATCGGACGCTGCTTCACCGAAGCGCTGCAGAAGGCCCTGCGGTCGCTGGAGCAGAAGGGCTCGTCGTTCAGCTGGGCGGGTACGGCCGACGCAGCCGATTTGGTCGAGGCGGCCAAGCGCCCGCATGACGGACGGCTCAAGATCGTGCAGCGTGCGCTCTGGGCAGGCGCCGGTATCGATGACCTCTACAAGGCGACCGGCATCGATCCCTGGTTCCTCGACCAGATCGTGGCCATCAACGAGGTCGCCGAAGAGATCCGTACCGCCGACGACGCGCTCACCAAGGACAAGCTGCTGCGCGCCAAGCGGCACGGGTTCTCCGACGCGCAGATCGGCGAGCTGCGGAACCTCTCCGAAGAAGTCGTCAGGGAGCTGCGCCACGCCCTCGGCGTCCGCCCCGTCTACCTCACCGTGGACACCTGCGCCGCCGAGTTCGAAGCGCAGACCCCGTACCTCTACTCGGCCTACGACGAGGAGACCGAAGTACCGCCGGGCGTCAAGCCCAAGGTGCTCATCCTCGGCAGCGGGCCCAACCGCATAGGCCAGGGCGTCGAGTTCGACTACTCCTGCGTCCACGCGTCGTTCACGCTCGCCGAGGCGGGCTACGAGACCGTGATGGTCAACTGCAACCCGGAGACGGTCTCCACCGACTACGACACCTCCGACCGGCTCTACTTCGAGCCCCTCACGCTGGAGGACGTCCTAGAGGTCGTCTACGCGGAACAGCAGTCCGGCGAGGTCGCGGGCGTCATCGTCCAGCTCGGCGGTCAGACGCCCCTGGGGCTCGCCCAGAAGCTCAAGAACGCCGGTGTCCCCATCGTGGGCACCTCACCGGAGAGCATCCATCTCGCCGAGGAGCGCGGTGCGTTCGGACGCGTTCTGCACAGGGCCGGGCTGCTCGCCCCCAAGCACGGCACCGCCACGTCCTTCGAGGAGGCCCGCGAGATCGCCGACGAGATCGGCTACCCCGTTCTCGTCCGTCCCTCGTACGTCCTCGGCGGGCGGGGCATGGAGATCGTGTACGACGACGCCACGCTGGAGTCGTACATGACCCGCGCTACCGAAGCCAGCCCGGAACATCCCGTCCTTGTCGACCGCTTCCTGGACGAGGCCATCGAGATCGACGTCGACGCCCTGTACGACGGTGAGGATCTGTACCTCGGCGGCGTCATGGAGCACATCGAGGAGGCCGGCATCCACTCCGGCGACTCGGCGTGCGCCCTGCCCCCGATCACCCTCGGGTACGACGACATCCGCCGCATCCGGGAATCGACGGAGGCGCTCGCACGCGGCGTCGGGGTGCGCGGGCTCATGAACGTCCAGTACGCGCTCTCTGCGGGCGTCCTGTACGTCCTGGAGGCCAACCCGCGCGCGTCCCGCACCGTCCCGTTCGTGTCCAAGGCGACGGCCGTGCCGCTCGCCAAGGCCGCCGCCCGCGTCATGATGGGCACCACCATCGCCGAACTGCGCGCCGAGGGGATGCTGCCCGAGGCGGGCGACGGCGGGACCCTGCCGCCGGACGCGCCGATCGCGGTGAAGGAGGCCGTCCTGCCCTTCGACCGGTTCCGCAACGAGCGCGGCCAGGGCGTCGACACCGTCCTCGGCCCCGAGATGCGCTCGACCGGCGAGGTCATGGGCATCGACGAGGTGTTCGGCACCGCCTTCGCCAAGTCGCAGCAGGCCGCCTACGGCTCGCTGCCGACCAAGGGACGCGCGTTCGTCTCCGTGGCGAACCGGGACAAACGGCACATGGTGTTCCCCGTCAAGCGCCTCGCTGACCTGGGCTTTGAAATTCTTGCCACGGAAGGGACCGCCGGGGTCCTGCGCCGCAACGGCGTGCGTGCCAAGATCGTGCGCAAGCACAGCGAGGGGCCGGGCCCGTCCGGCGAGCCCACGATCGTGCGGCGCGTCCTGGACGGCGAGGTCGACCTCATCGTCAACACTCCCTTCGGCAGCCCCGGGCAGTCCGGGCCGCGGCTCGACGGTTACGAGATCCGCACCGCGGCCGTGCTGCGGGGCGTACCGTGCGTGACGACCGTCCAGGGCCTCGCGGCGGCCGTGCAGGGCATCGAGGCCGTCGCGGGCGGCCAGGTCGGCGTCCGCTCCCTCCAGGAGCACGCCGAGCGGCTCGGCGGCGCCCAAGGGCGCGCCGACGGGCCCGCACCGGACGGGGACGGCAGTATGACGCTCGGGTGACAGAAGCCGGGCGGGCGGGACAGGCCGCGGGACGCCGCGCCCCGGCCCGCCCGGCGCACGCGACGAGGAGAGGGAGACGGGTGTCCGACACACCGGTGCAGACGTCGGGGACGGTTCTGACGGTCCGCCAGGTGCAGGACTACCACGCGCTGACGCTGGTGGCCCCGGCCATCGCCGAGCGGTTCCGGCCCGGCCAGTTCGTGGCGCTCGCCGTCGGCGGCGAGCACACGTCCCGGCTGATCCGCCGCTGCTTCGGGGTGCACGAGGTCAAGTCCGACTACGGCGGCACCGTCGAGCTGGTGTTCGCCGACACCGAGCCCGGGACCGCCTGGCTCGCCGGGCGCCGCTCCCGCGACCAGATCGACCTCGTCGGTCCGCTCGGACGCCCGTTCCGGCTGCCCCGCGACCCGGTGACCTGCCTGCTCGTCGGCGGCGGCCCCGGAGCCGCCGCCGTGTTCGCCCTCGCCGACGCCCTGCTGCGGCGCGGCTGCCAGGTGCACTTCGTGCTCGGCGGGCCGTCCACCCGGCAGGTGTTCGGCTCCCGCATGGCGCAGCGCATCGGCGACAGCTCCACCGTCGCCACCGAGGACGGGTCGATGGGGGAGAAGGGCACCGTCCGCGACGTCCTGCCCCGCGTCATCGAGGAGACCGGCGCCGACGTCGTCTACGGGTGCGGCCCCACGGACCTGCTCCGGTCGGTCACGCAGGTCGCCGGTGACTTCGGCCTGCCCTCCCAGGTGTCGGTCGAGGAGTTCCTCCAGCGGACGGGCGCGTGCGGCATCGGCGTGTGCATGACGTGCATGCTGCCCGTCCACGGCGAGGACGGCGTGACCCGCATGGTCCGGGCCTGCGCGGACGGTCCCGTCCTGCGCGGCGACCGCGTCCGGTGGGGCGACATAGGAACCATCCCGTTCGACGCGCTCGGTGCTCCGCGCGTCCTGAGCGTCTCCGAAGGGGGCTCCCAATGAGCGACCGGGTGAGCGACCGGGTCAAGACCGCACTCGGGCCTCTGGAGCTGCCCAATCCCGTCATGACGGCCTCCGGGTGCGGTGGGACGGGACGGGAACTCGCCCAGTTCTTCGACCTCTCCCGCCTGGGCGCGTTCGTCACCACGTCCGTGATGTCCCAAGCGCGCGCGGGACGCCCCACACCGCGCGTGACGGAAACGCCCAGCGGCCTCCTCACCGCCATGGGCCTCCCCGGCCCAGGCGTCGAGTCGTTCCTGGAACGCGACCTCCCGTGGCTCATGGAGCAGGAGGTCCGCACGATCGTCTCCGTCGCGGGCAACAGCGTCGAGGAGTACGGCGAACTGGGGCGCCGCCTCCGCAACGTCCCGGGCATCGCCGCCATCGAGGTCAACATCGCCTGCCCGAACGTCGAGGACCGCGGCCGCATGTTCGCCTGGCACCCCGCCGCCGCCAGGTCCGTCGTCCGGGCCGTCCGCGACCACGCCCGGCCGGGCGTCCCCATCTTCGCCAAGCTCGCCCCCGACGTGACCGACATCGTCACCATCGCCCTCGCCTGCGTCGACGCGGGCGCCGACGGCCTCACGCTCATCAACACCATCGAGGCCATGGCGATCGACCCGCAGACGCTCCGTCCCGCCCTCACCGGCGTGTCGGGCGGCCTGTCCGGGCCGGCCGTCCGCCCCATCGCGGTCCGCTGCGTCTACCAGGTGCACTCCGCGCTGCCCACCACGCCCATCATCGGCGTCGGCGGCGTCGCCACCGGCCTGGACGCGCTGGAGTTCATCCTCGCCGGTGCCTCCGCCGTCGCCGTCGGCACAGCCGCCTTCCACGACCCCACGGCCGGGCCCCGCGTCCTGCGCGAACTGGAGGAGGCCCTCGTGGCCCGCCGCATCGGACGTCTCGCCGACGCCGTCGGCCTCGCGCACAAGCCCGCCGGGTACGTCCCGCCGCAGGTGCGACCGCAAGAGCCCGAGAAGGAGAAGCTGTGACCGCCCCCATCGCCGTCGCGCTGGACGCGCCCGACCTGGAGACGGCCGCGCGCTGGGCCACCCTGGTCACGCCGCACGTCTCCACCGTCAAAGTGGGCCTGGAGCTCTACCTGCGGTACGGGCCCGACGTCGTCGCCAGCGTCCGGGGCGCCAGCCGCGTCCAGGTCTTCCTGGACCTCAAGCTGCACGACATCCCCGCGACCGTCCGCGGCGCCGCCCGCGCCGTCGCACGCCTCAAGCCGTCGTACCTGACCGTGCACGCCGCCGGCGGGCCCGCCATGATCCGCGCGGCGGTCGAGGCGGTCCCCGCCACCAGGATCGCCGCGGTGACCGTCCTGACGTCGCTCAGCGAGGCCGACCTCACCGCCCTCGGCCTCGCCGGCCCCGCCCCCGACGCCGTCCGCCGGCTGGCCGCCCTGGCCGTCGAGGCGGGCGCGCAGGCCCTGGTCTGCTCCCCGCAGGAGGCCGCCGCCGTCCGCACCGAGGTCGGGCCCGACATCACGCTCATCACCCCAGGCGTCCGCCCCGCCGGCTCCGCCAACCAGGACCAGGCCCGCGTCGCCACCCCCGAGGACGCCCTCGCCGCGGGCGCCGACCTCCTGGTCATAGGCCGCCCCATAACCGCCGCCCCCGACCCGGGCGCCGCCGCGGCCGCCATAGCCGCCGCCCTCAGGAAGTCGGCCGGGACCACCTGAGCCGGTCCCCTGGGGGACGGGGGAGACGGGCGCTCAATGGTGTGGGCGCGGCCCGTATGGCCAGATCTGCTTTCTGGGCAAGTTTTGGCGTGTTCTCGGGCGTGGGCTATCGCACTTTGTGGCTTTAGTCGCATGCCAATGCGGAGACGGTCTCGTCCACATTGGGATACGTGGCGAACGACGAACTCGTTCACGCGGAGCGACGATTCACACCGGGGAACGTCCCCGGCTGACCGCCGGTGGTTCCGCGTCCATGTTCGATGGCTTGGCGCCGGGTTCGATGCCCTGGCGGCGGGCGGGGAGCTGGTGCGGTGGCGGAGGCCTCCGGAGTGGGAGCGATCTTGGCGGGTCGGAGTGCTGTCGAGGATGACAGTAACGGTCCCGTCGCGACGTGCGGAACGGCGTGGCGTGACGAGTGTCACTCGGTCGGGATCATTTGTGGGGGACCTCACAGCGGGCCGCCGCGGGGGCCCGACGGCGGTGGACGGGGGCGCTGCGCGCCGGCCCGCGGGGGCGCGCACCGTACCGGCGAAACGGCATCGAGTGCCGTATTTGGGGTCGGAAAGGGGGGATTTTCACGATCATGCGAAAGTCCCAGCAAGGCAGGGTGATGCGCGGATGAGGGCCCGCAGTTGTGTACACTCTGTATTCAGGACACTCCAAGGAGTGATTTTCATGAATTTGTGGCGGGCTAAACGGCACTTCACGTTGCCTAATGGGCGGTGAACTCGCTAGTTTCCCAACCCGTCCGACTCCGTCGAGTGGAAACCTGAGGTGACCCGGCGTGGCTCTTCCGCCCCTAACCCCCGAACAGCGCGCCGCAGCCCTGGAGAAGGCTGCCAAGGCTCGCAAGGAGCGGGCCGAGGTTAAGAACCGGCTCAAGCACGGGGGAACCTCGCTCGCCGAGGTTCTCAAAGAGGGTCAGTCCGACGACGTCATCGGAAAGATGAAGGTGTCGGCCCTTCTGGAATCACTGCCCGGTGTGGGCAAGGTCCGTGCGAAGCAGATCATGGAGCGTCTGGGCATCGCCGAGTCCCGCCGTGTGCGGGGCCTCGGCGCGAACCAGCGCGCCTCCCTGGAGCGTGAGTTCGGCGGAAGTGCGAACCGCTGACGCGCGACTCACGGGCGGGCGCGGCGGTCAGACCGCCGCGGCCGGCTCGGGGCGACCCGAGCCCGGCTCCATCCCGTCCGGCTCCGGCGCACCCGGTGAACGCTCTTCATCCACGGCAGGCCCGCGCAGGCCGTGCCTCCGCGGACAGGCCGGATGAAGAATGTTCGATCCCGTGCCGGACGGCTCCGAACCGCATGACCCGCTCGCGCGGCGGCTGACGGTCCTCTCCGGGCCGTCGGGCGTCGGCAAGAGCACGGTCGTCGCCGAGATCCGGCGATCACACCCCCGGGTGTGGCTGTCGGTCTCGGTGACCACCCGGCCCCCCCGGCCGGGTGAAACCCACGGTGTGCAGTACTTCTTCGTCGACGACGCCGGTTTCGACCGGCTCGTCGGCGAGGGGGAGCTCCTCGAATGGGCCGAGTTCGCGGGCAACCGCTACGGGACCCCGCGGCGGCCCGTCGAGGAGCGGCTCTCCCGCGGCGAGCCGGTGCTCCTGGAGATCGATCTGCAGGGCGCCCGGCAGGTCCGCCGCTCCATGGGCGAGGCGCTGCTGGTGTTCCTCGCGCCGCCCAGCTGGGAGGAGCTCGTCCGCAGGCTGACCGGCCGCGGCACCGAGCCCGCCGAGGTGATCGAGCGCCGCCTGGAGGCGGCCCGTGTCGAGCTCGCCGCCGAGAAGGAGTTCGACGTCACGCTCGTCAACACGTCCGTCCGGGACGTGTGCGATGAGCTGCTAACCTTGATGGCTGTCCACTAACACGGACTTTTCCGCCTACACGAGACCCAGGGAAGGCCACCGAGTGGCAGCCAGCAATGAGGGCATCACCAACCCGTCGATCGACGAGCTCCTCGAAGTCGTCGACACCAAGTACGGCCTCGTGAGCATCGCGGCCAAGCGCGCCCGGCAGATCAACGCCTACTACGCCCAGCTGGGCGAGGGCCTGCTGGAGTACGTCGGCCCGCTCGTCGAGACGCAGGTCCAGGAGAAGCCGCTGTCGATCGCGCTGCGCGAGACGCGCGAAGGCCTCCTGAACGCCGAGCCCATCGAGGGCTGAGGCGCGCCGGGATTCGGCCGATGCCGCGCGCCGGCCCGTGACCGCCTTCGCCGATACCGCAGTGAACCGGGGCAGTGTTCCGGGGGCGATGTTCCGGGAGGCGATCCACGGACTCCGGTTGTGGCCGATGCCGCTGATCGGCCTGTGGCCGCCTTCGCCGGGGCCCGCGTTGGTCTCCGGGGGCGCCCCCGCGAATGCGGGCGACCCCGGCGCGCACGCGTCCGGCGCCTGATGGGACAGTGGCCGATATGACCTCCCCCAAGCCGCGCGTCGTCCTCGGCGTGAGCGCCGGCATCGCCGCGTACAAGGCGTGCGAGCTGCTCCGGCGGCTCACCGAGTCGGGTCACGACGTCACCGTCGTCCCGACCGCCGACGCGCTCCGCTTCGTCGGCGAGCCCACCTGGGCGGCCCTGTCGGGCAAGCCGGTCTCCCCGCGGGTATGGGACGACGTCGCCGGGGTCCCGCACGTCCGGCTCGGGCAGAACGCCGACCTCGTCTTCGTCGCCCCCGCCACCGCCGACCTGCTCGCCCGGGCCGCGCACGGGCTGGCGGACGACCTGCTCACCAACACCCTGCTCACCGCCCGCTGCCCGGTCGTGTTCGCACCCGCGATGCACACCGAGATGTGGGAGCACCCGGCGACCCGGGCGAACGTGGCGACGCTGCGGGCCCGCGGCGCCGTCGTGATCGAACCGGCCTCGGGACGACTCACCGGCAAGGACACCGGCCCCGGCCGGCTGCCCGACCCGGCCGAGCTGTTCGAGGTCGCCCGGCACGTCCTGGCCCGCGGCGCCGACGGCCGCGATCTCGCCGGCCGGCACGTCGTCGTCTCCGCCGGCGGCACCCGGGAGGCCATCGACCCCGTCCGCTTCATCGGCAACCGCTCGTCCGGGCTGCAGGGCTACGCCCTCGCCCGCACCGCCGTGGCCCGCGGCGCCCGGGTGACGCTCGTGTCCGCCAACGTCGCCCTGCCCGACCCGGCCGGGGCCGAGATCGTGCCCACCGGCTCGGCCGAGGACATGCGCAAGATCGTCCTGGAGGCCGCGGGCGCCGCCGACGCGGTCGTCATGGCCGCCGCCGTCGCCGACTTCCGCCCGACCGGCTACCGGGGCTCGAAGATCAAGAAGACCGACGGCGGCGAGCCGGAGCCGATCCGGCTGACGAAGAACCCCGACATCCTGGCCGAGCTGGGCGAGCGCCGCCGGCCCGGGCAGGTGATCGTCGGTTTCGCGGCCGAGACCGACGACGTCCTGGAGAACGGCCGCGCCAAGCTCGCCCGCAAGCGCAGCGACCTGCTCGTCGTCAACCAGGTCGGCGAGGACCTGACGTTCGGGCGCCCCGACAACGCCGCCGTGATCCTCGGCGCGGACGGCTCGCAGACCGAGGTGCCCCGCGGCGCCAAGGAGGCGCTCGCCGAGGTCGTCTGGGACCTCGTCGCCGCCCGCCTCGCCCCCCAGCCCCCCGACTGACCGGAGGTGCCCGCCCGCCCGGCCTAGTGGTGCCGGATGACGATCCCGCTAGACTTCGCCCCAACACCCGTGGGAAGCCCCGGCGGGGGGCGGGGCCCCCTGCCGAACCCGACAAGAAATCCGTCCCTGCGACGACAGTCAGCAGCCGCTGCAAGGAGTTCACGTACGTGCCTCGCCGCCTGTTCACCTCCGAGTCCGTCACCGAAGGACACCCGGACAAGATCGCGGACCAGATCAGCGACGCGATCCTCGACTCGATGCTCAAAGACGACCCGAAGAGCCGAGTCGCCGTCGAAACGATGATCACGACCGGTCAGGTGCATGTGGCCGGTGAGGTCACCACCGAGACCTACGTGGACATCCCGGGTGTGATCCGCGAGAAGATCCTGGAGATCGGCTACGACTCGTCCAAGAAGGGCTTCGACGGCCACTCCTGCGGCGTGTCGGTGTCCATCGGCGCGCAGTCGCCCGACATCGCCCAGGGCGTCGACGACGCCTACGAGGCCCGCGAGGGCGAGGGTGTGGACGACCTGGACCGGCAGGGCGCCGGCGACCAGGGGCTGATGTTCGGCTACGCCACCAACGAGTCGCCCGACCTGATGCCGCTGCCGATCACGCTGGCGCACCGGCTGGCGCACCGGCTGTCCGCGGTCCGCAAGAGCGGCGACGTCCCCTACCTGCGTCCGGACGGCAAGACCCAGGTCACCATCGAGTACGACGGCGACCGCGGCGTCCGCCTCGACACCGTCGTCGTGTCCAGCCAGCACGCCCCCGACATCGACCTGAAGGAACTGCTGAGCCCGGACGTCAAGGAGCACGTCGTCGACCCGGTGCTCGCGGAGTTCGACCTCGACATCGAGGGCTACCGGCTGCTGGTCAACCCCACCGGCCGCTTCGAGATCGGCGGCCCGATGGGCGACGCCGGGCTGACCGGCCGCAAGATCATCGTGGACACCTACGGCGGGATGGCGCGGCACGGCGGCGGCGCGTTCTCCGGCAAGGACCCGTCCAAGGTCGACCGGTCCGCGGCGTACGCGATGCGCTGGGTCGCCAAGAACATCGTCGCCGCGCAGCTCGCCGACCGCGCCGAGGTCCAGGTCGCCTACGCGATCGGCAAGGCCCACCCGGTCGGGGTGTTCGTGGAGACGTTCGGCACCGAGAAGGTCGCCCCCGAGAAGATCGAGAAGGCCATCTTCGAGGTCTTCGACCTGCGCCCGGCCGCGATCGTCCGCGACCTGGACCTGCTCCGCCCGATCTACCAGCAGACCGCCGCGTACGGCCACTTCGGCCGGTCGGAGCCCGACTTCTCCTGGGAGTCGACCGACCGCGCCAAGGACCTGGCCTCCGCGGCCGGTCTGTAACGGCGGGTCGCCTGTAACGACGGGTCGCCTTTAACGACGGAGAGCCCCGGGGACGTCCTCCCCGGGGCTTCTTCGTCCGCTGGACCGTACGGCGGGCGGTCAGGATTCGCAGTGGTTGCCGCGCTGCAGGCCGTAGCGGGCGGCGATGGTGTAGCGGCCGGGCGCGTCGGCCTTCATCCGGACGAAGTCGCCGTCGCGCGTCAGGCAAGCGTCCCCGCCCGTCACCCTGAGCCAAGGGGACCAGTAGGTGCGCACCAGGACGGAGCCGCTGGACGGCATGTCGATGACGAGTTCGCCGGAGTCGAGCCGGTGGACGGAGGCCGGGAGGTCGACCAGAGGCGTCGCGCGCAGGACGCGGAACAGGCGCCAGTGCTCGTCGCGCCAGATCTCCGTCAGGTACGGCTGGCCGGCTTCGACGAGCGCCTCCTCCTCCTGCGCCGACCAGTCGGTCTCCTGCTCGGGCAGGACGACGTACTGCACCGCCCACTTGTTCAGCCAGGCGCGGTAGGAGCCGGGCGTCGGCGCGCCCTCCTCGTAGAACAGTTCGTGACGTTCCGCGTCGACCTGGCGGTTCCAGCCGCGCGCGAGGGTGAAGTGACGGCTCATGCCGGACGATTCCCAGTGGGAGCGCAGCGGGACGACCTCGATGCGGCCTTTGCCGGCGCCGAGCGCGTTCAGTTCGGCGATGAGTCCGCTGGCGTGCTCGGCGGCGGCTTCTGCGGGCTCGGTGTGGATGAGGTCGTCGACGGGCTTCACGACCTGCCAGGACGCCGTGACGATGAACGCCAGGGAAAGCACGGCGATCCGGAGCCGCCCGTGCGCGCGCGCCACGGCCGACAGCAGGAACATCCCGCCGAACAGCAGGGAGAGCCGTTCGACGTTGCTGCCGACCGGGGAGGGGATCAGCCAGGTCAGGACGATCCCGGTGAGGTAGACCCCCGCGCCGATCCGGATGAACCTCCAGCTCTTCGGCGCGCACGTCAGAACCGCGATCACGCTGGTGACGGCGGGCAGGACGATGGCGGTCAGCGAGATGGGCTGGATGCCGTCGAAGGGGAACAGCAGGCTCGTCGTGCCCACCACGAGGGGGAGGCCGACGGCGACGCAGATCCCGGCGCGGCGGCGTCCGGTCAGGATCATCGCGGCGGCCAGCACCAGGAGGAAGAGTCCCGCGACCGGGCTCGCGAGCGAGGCGAGCAGGCTGAACCCCGCCATGCCCGCCGCGCGCAGGGCGGGGGTGCCGCGCGGGGTGAACGCCGTGATCGTCGCCATGAGCGCGAACATGAGGCCCAGGCCGAACGTGACCCGGCCGGACGCGGAGTTGCATGACAGCGCGAACGCCGCCCAGAGGGAGGCGGGCAGTGCCACGGGCGCCTTGAACCGCCTCAGCAGATGGGCGGTGAGGGCGGCCGAGACCGTGCCGGTCACCACGGCGACCGTGCGTATGCCGAGCAGCGCCATCAGATGCGGTGACATGACGCTGTAGGAGACGGGATGCATGCCGCCGTACCAGGCGAAGCTGTACGCGGCGTCGGGGTGTTTCCAGGCGAAGTCCGTCCAGGCCGCCTGTGCCGCGAGGTCGCCGCCCTCGGTCGCCAGGAAGAGCCCCCACACGAGGTGGAGGACGGCCGCGGTGAACGTGGCGGCCACTACCGGGTGGCGCGGATTCGCCCACTTTCTCCAGGCCGGGCGGGCCCGAGGGCCTTTGGGGCGGCGCGGCGACCGGTGCCGGACCGGGGCGTCCGCCCGCTCTTGAGTATGCGCTGTGGTCATCGCCTGCACGGGGCTCGTCGGATGGCGAGGGCGCGGGGGGCATCGGGCAATGGGCCGGCGGGTGCGCACCCCGTTCAAAGGATCAACCCTAGCGTGCACGGTCGGTTGTCGGGCTGATCTGGTAGGACGGGGGCGTGACGAAGGACGGCGGGGGAACGGACCTGATCCCGGGGCTGGGCGAGCTGCCGACGACACCCGCGGAGAAGCCGGGCAAACCGGGGAAGCCGCAGAAGTCTGGAAAGGCCGGCAAGAAGGGGGCGCGTCGTCCCGCCGAGGACCGGCCCGTCGCGCGGATCGCGGTCGACATGTCCCTTCCGCACCTGGATCGTCCCTTCGACTATCTGGTGCCGGCCGAGATGGACGCCAAGGCCGTCCCCGGGTGCCGGGTGAGGGTGCGCTTCGCCGGCCAGCTCGTCGACGGGTTCCTGCTGGAGCGGGTCACCGAGAGCGACCACGACGGGAAACTGCTCTATCTGGAGCGGGTCACCTCATCCGAGCCGGTCCTCACGCCGGAGATCGCGGCGCTGGTGCGGGAGGTGGCCGACCGGTACGCGGGAACGTTCGCGGACGTGCTCCGGCTGGCCGTCCCGCCACGGCATGCCCGCGTCGAAGCGGAACCCGTGGCCGCGCCTGACGATGTCGCATCCGAGGTCGCATCCGAGGTCGCATCCGAGGTCGCATCCAAGGGCGCGTCCGAGGGCGCGTCCGAGGGTGAGGGCGAGGCAGAGCCGTCCGTGGACGTGGGCGCGGCGCCGGACGACATCGGTGTCTGGCGTGATTATCCGGCGGGGGCGTCGTTCCTGAGCGCGCTGGCCGACGGCAGGGCGCCGCGAGCGGTGTGGACGGCGCTGCCTGGTCCCGACTGGACGGCGGCCATAGCGCGCGCGGTCGCCGCGACCCTGCGAGGTGGACGCGGCGCATTGGTCGTTGTGGCCGACGGCCGCGATGTGGCACGGGTGGACGCCGCGCTGAAGGCCGATCTGGGGGAGGGCCTCCACGTCGCGCTGACGGCGGAACTGGGCCCGGCGGAGCGCTACCGGAGGTGGCTGGCCGTCCTGCGCGGCTCCGCACGGGCCGTGGTCGGCACGCGCGCCGCCATGTTCGCGCCCGTCGCCGATCTCGGGCTGGCCGTGCTGTGGGACGACGGGGACGACGTCCACGCCGAGCCGCACGCCCCGTACCCGCATCCCCGCGACGTCCTCGCCCTGCGCGCCCACAGGACGGGTGCGGCGGCTCTGATAGGGGGCTTCACCAGGACCACCGACGCCACCCAGCTCGTGGAGTCCGGCTGGGCGCACACGCTGGCCGCCGACCGGGAACGTGTCCGGGCGGCGATGCCGCGCGTCCGTTACGTGGGGGAGGACGCCCAGCTCGCCCGCGATGCCGCCGCCCGTACCGCGCGCCTGCCGAACGTCGCGTTCGAAGCGGCCCGGCAGGCGCTTGAGGACGGGCCCGTCCTCGTGCAGGTTCCAAGGCGCGGATACGTCCCGGGCATAGCGTGCGGGCGCTGCCGCACGCCCGCCCGGTGCGTGGCCTGTCAGGGGCCGCTGTCGCTGCCTTCGTCCCACGCCGCCCCCCATTGCCGGTGGTGCGGACGCATCGCGGGCGACTGGCACTGCCCCGAATGCGGCTTCTATCAGGTACGTGCCGTGGTGGTCGGCGCCAAACGCACGGCGGAGGAGCTGGGCAGGGCGTTCCCCGGTGTGCCGGTGCGCACCTCTGGACGCGACGCGATCCTCGAACGCATCCGCCCGGAGCGGGCCCTGGTGGTGTCCACGCCAGGAGCCGAGCCGCCCGCGGAGGACGGATACAGGGCCGCGCTGCTCCTGGACGGCTGGGTGCTGCTGGGCCGGCCGGATCTGCGTGCCGGGGAGGAGACGCTGCGGCGGTGGATGAACGCGGCGTCGCTGGTCCGTCCGCACGGGCCGGTCGTCGTGGCCGCCGAGGGGTCGCTGCCGGCCGTGCAGGCACTCGTGCGGTGGGATCCGGTCACCTACGCGGAGCGTGAGCTCGCCGAGCGCAGGGAGGCGGGTTTTCCGCCCGCCGCGCGGATGGCCTCCCTGACCGCGACGCCCGCGGCGATCCGGGAGCTTCTGGCCGATGCCCGGCTGCCCGGCGGCGCGGAGGTGCTCGGGCCTGTCCCCGTCCCGCAGGCTCCCGGCCCGCAGGCGGGAGCGGACGCGGAGGTAAAGGAACGCGCCCTGATTCGCGTGCCCCGTGCCGCCGGACACGCCCTGGCGCGCGCGCTGAAGGAAGCCCAGGGAGTCCGCAGTGCACGCAAGGCCGCGGAGACCGTACGAGTGCAGATCGACCCCCTGGAGCTGATCTGACCAATAAGGTTCTCGGGTGGCCGACAACTGGGTGGAGACCACCGTGGGCGACCTGCGGCGGTGGGCGGACGAACGCGGCGAGGCGCTGGACGAGCCGGGCGCGCGCCTCCTGCTCGAACTCGCGCGGGAGGAGATGGGCCTGACCGGCCCGGACGCGCTGACCCCGGAGCGTCTCCGTGAACTCCTGCTCGAGGTGTTTCCCGAGTCCGTGGTCGCGGGGCGCGACGACGTCCCCACCGTCCTGGACGTCCTCCGCAGGGTCGTCGCGTACCTGGACGACACCGCCGCCCTCCCCGCCGGGGCCGCCGCCGGCCTGAAGGCCGAGATCGAACGGACCGGCCCCGAGTTCGCGGACCTGGTGGGCGAGGTCGACACCGAGGAGCGGCAGGCCGCCGCCGAGGTCATCGGCGGGCTGATGCGGGCCGACGGCGTCTCCCTGGACGACCAGGAGGCGGTCGACGCGTGGATCCGCGAGTTCGAGGCGCTCCCCGAAGAGGAGCGCTACTCCCGCACGGAGGGATACCTGCGGCAGGTCGAGGAACTGGTCGTCCCGCCCGTCCGGCTCGCCCCCGAGGCGGAACTGGCCGACGCCGTCCGCCGCTCCCGCCTGACCCGGAACGCGCTCGCCCTGGCCGACTGGACGGGCGAGCGCGACCTCACCGAGCACGACTCGCTCACCGAGGCCGACGCCGAGGCCGCGGGCCTCGCCCTCGGCATGGAGATCCCGCGGCGCCACGGCCAGATGGAGGACGCGGGTGAGCTGGAGCGTTTCTGGTGGGCCGCCGTAGAGGCGGAGGTCATCACGGCCGAGGACGGCAAGGCCGCCCCAGGCCCCGCCCTGGACGGCCTCCGTTCCAGCGATGACGCGGCACTGCTCGCCGCCTGGCTGCCACTGTTCGACGCGCTCGCGGTTCCCGGACACGACTACGCGGACGGCCTGGACGCGGTCGAACTCGTCCAGAACGAGATGACCGGCGTCCTCATCCACCTGTACGAGCAGGAGGAGCCGACCGAACCGGGAACGCTCATCGGCGCTCTGCTCGACCATGTCGAGGAGGCCTACGACCTCACCGACGCCGAGACCATGCCCGCGCTCGTGTCGGACGCGTTCTTCCTCGAACTGGCGGCCCTTGAGGAATGGGGTGTCGTCGAGACGTCCGGCGAGGGGCGGGCCCTGACGCCGCTGGGCGTGTGGGCCGTCCGGGAACTGCTGCTCGCGGACGGGTTCACGGCGCCGGTCATCGGCGAGCTGGCCGGCTCCAAGGCGTCCGACCTGATCGCCGGCCTCACCTGGTACCGGCCGGAGGCCGCCGACGAGGAGATCGACGGGTGGCTGGCAGGCCACGACCCCAAGGACGCCGCCGCCGACCTTCTGGACGTCATGCGCACCGGCGGTCCCGGCGCACGCAACCTCGCGGCGGCCGTCCTGCACCGCATCGGCCCGGAGGCCGCCGCGGTGGTCCGCTCCGCGCAGGAGCATCCGCTGGTCTCGCCCTACGCCGCGCTCTGGCTGAACGCCGCGGGAGACCCGTCCGGGCGGGAACTGGCCCGCGAGGAGTACCTGTGGGTGTTCGTCGACACCGTCGCCGGGATGCTGGAGACCGCCGACCCCGGTGAGGCGGTCGAAGCGGCCCTCATCGACGCGCCGCCGGGAGCGGAGATGGAGCTGATGGTCGACGACCTCTGGCGCACCGACCATCCCGGTGTGGCCGACGTCCTGGAGGCCCTCGGCGCGCACCACCCCGACAAGGCGACCGCCAAGGCCGCCCGTACCGCCGCCTACAAGGCGCGTTCGGCATACCAGGGGGCGCGTCGCAGCGTGTGAATGTTCACGGGACCCCTCCGTAGACTGGACGGAGCATCCCACTGTGCCTGAACGCGGGAACCTCGTAGGAACCTCGCAGGAAACGGAGTCCTCGTTGGCCGTCAAGCCCATCCGCCTTTTCGGCGATCCCGTGCTGCGCACCTCCGCGGATCCGGTGAAGGACTTCGACAAGGAGCTGCGGCAGCTCGTCAAGGACCTCACCGACACGATGATCGACGCTCCGGGAGCGGGCCTCGCCGCGCCGCAGCTCGGCGTGGGACTGCGGGTGTTCACCTACTACGTCGACGACCGGCTGGGCCACGTCGTCAACCCGACCCTGGACCTTTCGGACGAGCAGGAGACCGACGACGAGGGCTGCCTGTCGCTTCCGGGCCTGGCGTTCCCCACGGCGCGCGCCGTCCGGGCCGTGGCGAAGGGCTTCAACATGCACGGGGAGCCCATCACGCTGGAGGGCACGCACATGCTGGCCCGCTGCGTCCAGCACGAGACCGACCATCTCGACGGCATCATCTTCATCGACCGGATGGATCCCGAGCAGCGCAAGGCCGCGATGAAGGCGATCAGGGAGGCCGAGTGGTTCGGCGCCCCGGCCCCGATCGTCAAGGAGTCGCCGCACCGCACCTTCGGGAAGGCGATCTGAGTGAAGCTGGTCTTCGCGGGGACGCCCGACACCGCGCTCCCGTCCCTGAGAGCGCTTCTGGAGTCCTCGCACGAGGTCGCGGCGGTAGTGACCCGGCCGGACGGACGTTCGGGCCGTGGGCGCCGTCTGAGCCCCAGCCCGGTCGCGGCGGTCGCCGCCGAGGCCGGCGTCGAGGTCCTCAAGCCCGCCAAGGCGCGTGATCCCGAGTTCCTCGACCGGCTCCGCGAGATCGCGCCCGACTGCTGCCCGGTCGTCGCCTACGGGGCGCTGCTGCCCCGCGAGGCCCTGGACATCCCGCGGCGCGGCTGGGTGAACCTGCACTTCTCGCTGCTGCCCGCCTGGCGCGGCGCCGCCCCGGTGCAGCACGCGATCCTGCACGGCGACGACGTGACCGGCGCGGCCACGTTCCAGATCGAGGAGGGGCTGGACACCGGTCCCGTCTACGGCGTCCTCACCGAGCCGATCCGTCCGGCCGACACCGCGGGTGACCTGCTGGGCCGGCTGGCCGTCGCCGGAGCGAGCCTCCTTCTGGACACGATGAACGGCATTGAGGAGGGCGTTCTGGAGCCCCGGCCACAGCCCACGGAGGGCGTGTCCCACGCGGCCAAGCTGACGCCCGAGGACGGTCACGTCGACTGGCACAGCCCGGCACTGCACATCGACCGCCTCGTCCGCGCCTGCACGCCCGCTCCCGGCGCGTGGACGAACTACCGTGACACTCGGGTCAAGCTGGGGCCGGTCCGTCCGGTGCCCGACGCGGAGAAACTGCCGCCAGGCGAAATGCGTCCGGGAAAGAACGAGGTACTGGTGGGAACGGCCACGCAACCCGTCGCACTGGGCGACGTCCAGCCGCAGGGCAAGCGCCGCATGGCGGCCGCCGACTGGGCTCGGGGTATCGACCTCATCGGCAAGGATGCGCTGCACTGATGCCGCCCGCCCGTAACCGCCGACGCACCCCGAACCGCAGGCCCGGCGGTCCCCGCAAGACGGGCCGTCCCCAGGACCTCGTCCGGCGCACCGCGTTCGACGTGATCCGCGCGGTCGAGACACGTGACGCCTACGCCAACCTCCTTCTGCCCACGCGCCTGCGCGATCGCGGCCTCACCGGACGCGACGCCGCCCTTGCCACCGAGCTGACCTACGGCACGCTGCGCGGCCGGGGAACCTACGACGCGGTGCTCGCGCTGTGCAGCGACCGTGAACTGCGCCGCATCGACGCGCCGCTCCTCGACGTCCTGCGCCTCGGCGCTCACCAGATCCTCGCGACCCGCATCCCCCCGCATGCCGCGGTGGGGACCACGGTGGAGCTGGCGCGCTCGGTCTCCGGCCCCGGCCAGGCCAAGTTCGCCAACGCGGTGCTCCGCAAGGTGGCCGGCCGCGACATGGACGGGTGGCTGGAGATCGTGGCACCGGCCGACGCCGACTCGACGACCCGCCTCTCGATCGCGCACAGCCACCCGAAGTGGATCGTCTCCGCCCTGCGGGACGCCGTCGGCGGCGACGAGATCGAAGAGCTTCTCTCCGCGGACAACGTCCGGCCGCGCGTCACCCTGGTCGCCCGACCAGGCCGGTCGACCGTCCAAGAGCTGTACGACGCGGGCGCGGAGCACGCACCGTACTCGCCTTACGCCGCCCTTCTGCCCGAGGGTGACCCGGCCGGTATCGCCGCCGTCCTCGATGGACGCGCTGCCGTTCAGGACGAGGCCAGCCAGATGGTCGCCCTCGCCCTGGCCGATGCGCCTCTGGACGGCCCAGACGCACGCTGGGCGGACCTCTGTGCAGGCCCCGGAGGCAAGGCCGGCCTTCTCTCCGGCCTCGCGACCCAGCGCGATGCTCGGCTCCTGGCCGTCGACATCCAGCCGCACCGCGCCGGCCTTGTCCTCCGCGCGGTCGACGGCCGTGCCGGAGTGGTCGCCGCCGACGGGATCACGCCGCCCTGGCGTCCCGGGTCCTTCGACCGGATCATGGTGGACGCGCCCTGCACCGGCCTCGGCGCGCTGCGCCGCCGCCCCGAGGCCCGCTGGCGCCGCGGCCCCGAGTCGGTCGCCGAACTCGGCCCCCTCCAGCGCGGGCTGCTCGCATCGGCCCTCGACTCCGTCCGTCCGGGCGGCGTGGTCGCCTACGTCACCTGCTCGCCCCATCTCGCCGAGACCCGGGTGGTCGTGGACGACGTTCTGCGCGGCCGCGACGACGTGGAACGGCTCGACGCCCCGGGTGTCCTGGCGTCGCTCGCGCATGACCTCACGGGGTTGGGGAAGGGGCCTTACGCGCAGTTCTGGCCGCATCGCCACGGGACGGACGCGATGTTCTTGGCCCTGCTGCGTCGCACCTAGCCTCCGGGGGGTTCCGTGCTGACCGGCTTCTGGCATGTCATGTCGTTCCTGGGCAGCGCGGCCTTCTACGTTCCGCTGATAGTCGTCCTGTTCTGGTGCGTGGCCCCGCGCCTGGCAGCGCGGGCCGCCGTGCTCCTGCTGTTCGGCGCGTTCCTCAACACGCTCCTCAAGCTCGTCTTCCACGACCCCCGCCCCTATTGGACGGACCCCGCGGTCGAGGGCGAGCAGTCGCACTCGTCGTTCGGCATGCCCTCCGGCCATGCCCAGAACGCCCCGGTGGCGTGGGGCTTCTTCGCCGCCCAGACACGGCGCCGGCTCCTGTGGGCGGCCGCGGCCGTCATCGTCGTCCTGATCGGAGCGTCCCGCGTCCATCTGGGGGTCCACTCGATCGGCCAAGTCCTTGGCGGCGGAGCCATCGGCCTGACTCTCCTGGTGGCCGCACTGGGGCTGGAGCCCATCGTCATCCCGTGGTGGAACCGCCTCCATCTGGCCGTGCAGATGGCCCTCGCCCTCGCGGTCTCTCTGCTGCTGCTTGGGGCCGCCTGGGGCGCCCTGCAGCCGCTCCAGGACTGGCAGTGGCCGAACGCCTGGGTCCGCGCCATCCGAGCGGCTGGAGGTGACATCGAACCCGTCAACCTGGTCGAAGCCGCGAGAGCCGCAGGCGGGCTCTGCGGAGTCCTGGCGGGGACGTCCCTGCTCGCGGCCCGCGGCTGGTTCGACCCCGGCGGGAAACCCTGGCGACGCCTGGCACGCATCCCCGTGGGCCTCGTCGGCGCCGCCGTCGTCTACCCCTTCGCCGGAACGAACGTGGTCCAGTCGTTCATCGTCCAGGCGGTGCTCGGCGTCTGGGTCACGGCCGGTGCGCCGGAGGCGTTCGTCCGCCTCCGACTGGCGGGCCGTCCCACCCCCGCGCTCACCCGGCCGGGTGACGAGCGGACGGGACTGCGCCAATAGACTCGGGGCATCATGGCTCCTCAGATCGCACCCAGTATCCTGTCCGCGGACTTCGCCCGCCTGGCCGACGACGTCGCGCTCATCGCCGACTCCGCCGACTGGGTCCATGTCGACGTCATGGACAACCACTTCGTCCCGAACCTCACCTTGGGGCTGCCCATCGTCCAGGCACTGCTCAAGCACAGCGCGCTGCCGCTCGACTGCCACCTCATGATCGAGGACCCGGATCGCTGGGCACCCGAGTACGCGGAGGCCGGCGCGAAGAGCGTCACCATCCACGCCGAGGCATCGAAGGCCCCCATCCGCACCCTGCGCACCATCCGCGCAGCAGGCGCGCGCGCGGGACTGGGCGTCAACCCGGCCACTCCCGTCGACGGCTTCGAAGACCTCCTCGGCGAGATCGACATGCTTCTCCTCATGACCGTCGAGCCCGGCTTCGGCGGCCAGAAGTTCCTGGACGTCGTCCTGCCGAAGATCCGCCGCGCCCGGGAGCTCATCAAGGGCCGCGACCTTCCCGTCTGGCTGCAGGTCGACGGTGGAGTCAGCGCGGAGACCATCGAACGCTGCGCCGAAGCGGGAGCCGACGTGTTCGTCGCGGGCAGCGCCGTCTACGGAGCCGACGACCCCGCCGAGGCCGTCCGCAGACTCCGCGGCCAGGCCGAGGAGGCGACGGCCAAGGCCGACTGGTGATCCTGCCCTGCGCCGCGGTCCTGTTCGACGTGGACGGCACCCTCGTCGACTCGACGCCACTCGTCGAGCGGGCGGCCCGCGAATGGGCCGCCGAACACGGCATCGACGCCGACGAGTTCCTGTCCGACGCCCATGGCCGCCGGACCGGCGACCGCGTGGCCGACTTCCTCCCACCGGACCAGGTCCGCGACGCCACCGCACGCCTCGACGCCCTGGAATCCAGCGGTACCGACGGCATAACCGCCCTCCCCGGCGCCGTGGAGCTCCTCACCAACATGAACGGCCTGCCCTGCGCCTTCGTCACCTCGATGGACAGGGCGCAGCTGAAGGTCCGCACGGAAGTGGCCGCCATCCCGCTCCCGCCCACGGTGATAACGGCCGAAGACGTCCAGAACGGCAAACCGGACCCGTCGGGCTACCTCCAGGCAGCCCGGCGCCTGGGAGTGGACCCGGCCGCCTGCGTCGTCATAGAGGACGCCCCCGCAGGCATAGCCGCAGGCCGTGCCGCCGGCGCCACCGTCCTGGCAGTCACCACCAGCCACGATCCCGCCGTACTGACCGAGGCTCACCGCATCGTCCCGGACCTGACGGCGGTGACCGCGACCCAGACCGGACTCCACCTCACCAACTGATCAGGAGTGTGCGCTCAGCCGGTCTCGGTGGCGATACCGAGGGAGGAGCGGAACATCTCGTGGACCTGGAAGCGCTTGGCGGCCCCGAGGTTGAGGTGCTTCACCTGGTGGCTTCCCAGGAAACCGCCGTTCGCGTTGGCCTCAGCGGTGACCAGGCCCGCCCGCCAGAGGACCTCGATGAGGTCGTTCGGGCTGCAGAACGGCAGCCACGACTCGGTCCCGTGCGTGGGGATGTCGCCGACGGCCAGTTCGAGGCAAAGTAGCTCGAGTTCGTCCCGGCCGAACGTGTGCGGACGGCTGCGGAAGACCTCGAAGACGCTCAGCAGGCCCGGATACTGGGAGCGGTACTCGGCGGCGATGTCCTTGGTCCGCTCGGCCGAGTAGCCGTACTCGCAGCGCTCGATCGCCGAGTACGGCACCGGGAGCCTGGACGTCCGTCCCCTCGCCTGCGCCAGCGCCTCCGAGCAGAACTGGATGATCTCCCTCGGCCGGTACAGCGTCCTGTCGACCATGTAGCGGAAGGATCCGTCCCTCGCCTGGCCCGGCGGCGAGGCGAAGACCGCCGACCAGCAGGCCCGGTCCCCGGCGCGTTCGAGGGCCTCGACGTCGAAGCCCTTCTCGTGGGCGGAGTACCGGATCCGCTTGGCGATCAGCTCGAGCAGGGACTCCTCCGACCAGTAGATCTTCTCCAGCAGGTCCCGGTGCTTCTGCGCGTCCTCGTACAGGGCGGGGATGTCGTCGTACAGCTCCTGCCGCAGTGACACATAGACCCGCAGGTTGGGGTGCAGCGCGTTGATCGAAACGCACGCCTGGAACAGCCCCGAAACGAACGCCTTGGCGTCCTCGGACGAGTCCCACCCGCGGTCCAGCTCGTCGACGAGCACCACGACCCGCTGGCCGTCCAGAACCTTCCGCAGCGCCGGCAGCAGGTTCTGGATCTCCTCCAGCTTGTAGAGGCGGTCCAGTTCGCGGGTCCGCAGACCGGCCTCGATCGGCCCGATCTTGATGGCTTCCAGCCGCTTCAGATACGACACCAGCAGCGACAGCGTGCCGAGCTGGTGAGCGCCGTGATTGTCGCGGATGTACTTGTGGATCTCCCGGCCGCCGCCCTTCGTCAGCCGCATGCCCTTCCTCGCCAGCGCCTTCATGACGAGGATGTAGATCAGGTACTTCCAGGCGGCGGCATAGGCCCCCTGCTTCGCCCACGACCCCGCGTCCTCGGCCTCCATCGTCGAGCTGAGCAGCTCGTAGGAGTAGTCCTCGGGGCTCAGCTCGATGACCTGGCTGCCCGCCGCGCGCTCCCGCTTGGCCAGCACCTTGAAGATCGCGCTCTTCCCGGCCCCGCGGTTGCCCATCAGGATCGTCTTCGCCCCCGACCGGACCCGCTGGTAGGCGTCGGATTCGACGAAGTACTTCTCCAGTCCCCGCGAGATGTCCCGCTCGGCGGAGGGGGTCCCGAAGTCGAGAACGTCCAAGATCTTCGGCGACAAGCTCAACTTGGCCATGGGCCTTCCCCGAGTGCGCGCGGCTCATTTCGTAAACGAGTTTCACCCCGCACCGCACATCCGGCAAGGCTTGGCGTCAGGGCCGAACGTACTTGTCGCGATTCATGCCGGCCGCGCCGCCGGGGCGCTCGGCAGCGCGGCGATCAGCGTGGTCGGGTGAATCGGCGTGGTCAGGTGAAGAGGGGGCCCACGAGGTTGAGGCCGGGGTGGGCGTCCGAGGCGTAGAGGACGAACAGGGCCAGGGCACCGCCGGCGAGGGAGATGTCCTTCATGAACTGGAGCTGCTCCTGCTGGCGGGTCTCCGGGGCCTCCTGCTTCCAGAAGTCGTGGAAGACGAACGCGGTGATCAGCAGGAACGGGACGAGGGCGATGGCGGCGAGGTCGGGCCAGATGCCGAGGACGAGCAGTACCGAGGCCAGCAGGATGTAAACGCCCGAGACCTGGACGGCGAGCTTCGGCTGGGGGAGCTTCTTGGCGCCCGCGTAGCCGGCCATGGCGTCGGTGGCGGTGAGATGGCCGATGGCGGCGCCGATGAAGATCGCGGTGAAGAGGATGCGGGCGATGAGGGCGACGACGTCCATGACTGCCTCCTGGAGAATGTCGTCATGCGTCACTTGCGTCCCATGATCTACCCCGGTCCAAGATCGTTGAACGTTGAATCAACCGGAGATGTGCCCGGCGCGGGCGGGCTTCGTGGCGATGGTCACATCGGGCGGGAATGGATGGCGTGGCACACTGGTTGCCAAGCATTGAACGCGTGCTCCGGGGTCGGTGAAATTCCGAACCGGCGGTGACAGTCCGCGACCCGGCCGAAGCCATCGGCCGGTTGACCCGGTGAAACTCCGGGACCGACGGTTAAAGTCCGGATGGGAGGCAGCGCGCGGTACGCCCCTGACCCGGGGCGTGCTCTGATGTACGGACGTCCCCCGGAGCCCTGATCTAGGAGGCCCGGGAGAGATGTTCACCGGCATCGTCGAGGAACTCGGCGAAATCGTGGGGATCGAACCCCAGGGTGACTCGGTCAAGCTGACGGTCCGCGGGCCGCTCGTCACCCAGGACGCCGTGCACGGCGCGTCGATCGCCGTCAACGGCGTCTGCCTCACCGTGGTGGACGTCAAGGACGAGTCCTTCACCGCCGACGCCATCAAGGAGACGCTGGACAAGTCCAGCCTCGGCGCGCTGGAAACCGGCTCCAAGGTCAACCTGGAGCGTCCCGTGCGGCTCTCCGACCGGCTCGGAGGGCATCTGGTCCAGGGCCATGTCGACGGCGTCGGCGAGATCGTCTCCCGGGAGCCGGGGGAGCGGTGGGACGTCGTCACCGTGTCCCTGCCCCCGGACCTGAGCCGCTACCTCGTGGAAAAGGGCTCGATCACCGTGGACGGGATCAGCCTCACGGTCGTCGAAGCCGGCGCCGACCGGTTCAGCATCGCCCTCATCCCGACGACGCTCGCGCTCACCACGCTCGGCCACAAGAAGCCCGGCGACCCGGTGAACCTCGAAGTGGACGTCGTCGCCAAGTACGTCGAACGCATGCTGGGCGACCGATGAGCGGGTTCGGACGGGATCTTCTTCGCGATGGTGATGGCCGGGTTCAGGAAGCGGCTCCGGGACTCCCGGGCCGTGCACACCCCCAGACAAGAGGCGGTGACCGCGTCATGAGCGGCAACGACAACGGGATCTTCGACTCCATCGAATCGGCGGTCGCCGACATCGCGGCGGGACGCGCCGTCGTGGTCGTCGACGACGAGGACCGCGAGAACGAGGGCGACATCATCTTCGCGGCGGCGAAGGCGACGCCCGCGCTGCTGACGTTCACGATCCGCTACACCAGCGGCGTCATCTGCGTCCCGATGGAGGGCGACGACCTCGACCGGCTGCAGATCCCCCTGATGACGGCGCAGAACACCGAGCGCATGCGCACCGCGTACACGATCAGCGTGGACGCGCGGCTCGGCGTCACCACCGGCATCTCCGCCGCCGACCGGGCCCGGACGATCCGGACGCTGTGCGATTCGGCGTCGGAGCCGCGCGACCTGGTCCGTCCCGGCCACATCTTCCCGCTGCGCTACCGCGAGGGCGGCGTCCTGCGCCGCCGGGGGCACACCGAGGCCGCCGTCGACCTCGCCAGGATGGCCGGCCTCAGCCCGGCGGGCGTCCTCGCCGAGGTGGTGAACGAGGACGGCACCATGGCGCGGCTCCCCGAACTCCAGGTCTTCGCCAAGGAGCATGGGCTGAAGCTCATCTCGATCGAGCAGCTCGTCGAGTACCGCAGGCGCCACGAGGCGATGGTCACGCGCGTCGTGGAGACCCGCCTGCCCAACCGGTACGGGACGTGGCGCGCGGTCGGGTTCTCCAGCGCCATCGACGGCGGCGAGCACGTCGCGCTGGTCCTCGGGGACATCGGCGACGGTGAGGACGTCCTGATCCGCGCCCATTCGGAATGCCTCACCGGTGACGTCCTGCACTCCGAGCGCTGCGACTGCGGAACGCAGCTGGACGCCGCCATGGAACGCATCGCAGAAGAGGGACGCGGCATCGTCCTGTACCTGCGCGGGCACGAGGGACGCGGCATCGGCCTGCTCGCGAAGCTGCAGGCGTACGCGCTTCAGGACAACGGGTCCGACACCGTCGACGCCAACCTGGAGCTCGGGCTCCCCGCCGACGCGCGCGAGTACTCCAACGCCGCCCACATGCTGCGTGACCTCGGCGTACGCTCGGTAAGGGTGCTCACCAACAACCCGGACAAGCTCAAAGGCCTGGACGGCTTCGGCCTGGACGTGCGGGGAGGCGAGTCGATGCCCGTCATCGTCACCGAGCACAACCGGCGCTACCTGACGGTCAAGCGCGACCGTCTCGGACACCAGATCGAGGGACTCTCATGAGCGGCGCAGGACGCCCCGAGGACATCACCGTCGATGCCGCCGGCGTCACGCTCGGCATCGTCTGCACCCGCTGGCACGGGCGCATCACCGACCAGCTTCTGGACCGCGCGCTCGCGGCGGCGAAGGCCTGCGGCATCGACCAGCCCGTCGTCACCCGCGTCGCGGGAGCGCTGGAACTGCCCGTGATCGCGCAGCAACTGGCCCGCGACCTCGACGCCGTCGTCTGCCTCGGCGCGGTCATCCGGGGCGCGACCGCCCATTTCGACTACGTCTGCGACTCCGTCACCGCGGGTGTGACCCGCGTCGCGCTCGACGAGGCGACTCCGGTGGGCAACGGGGTCCTCACATGTGACACCATTGAACAGGCACTGGAACGCAGCGGGCTGCCCGACAGCTCCGAGGACAAGGGATGGGAGGCGACTGTGGCCGCACTCGACACGGCACTGACCCTGCGAGGTCTGCGGCATCACGGTCACGCCGGGCACGGCCTGGAGCATATGTAGGGGTCCAGGGGCTCCGCCCCTGAGTGATTCGCGCATTCGGGCTCCTGAACCGACCCGGTATCTCACTCTCATCTCACCGAAAGGCATCTCCGTGCTGTCACTAGTCCTGCCCAAGGGGTCGCTGGAGAAGGCGACCATGCAGCTGTTCGACGCCGCCGACCTCACGGTCCAGCGGGCGTCGGACCGCGACTACCGCGCCTCCATCGACGATCCCCGCATCGACCGGGTCCGCGTCCTGCGCCCGCAGGAGATCCCGACCTACATCGAGCAGGGCCTCTTCGACCTCGGCATCACCGGCCGCGACTGGATCACCGAGACCGACGCCGACGTGGTCGGGCTCGGCGAGCTGAAGTACTCCAAGGCGACGTCCAACCCGGTCCGCGTGATCATGGCGGTGCCGGACGGCGCGCCGTGGCAGAAGGTGTCCGACCTGCCGGAGGGCGTCCGGATCTCCACCGAGTTCCCGGCGATGACCAAGCGGTTCCTCGACAGGCACGGCGTCAAGGCCACGGTCGTCCCGTCCTACGGTGCGACGGAGGCGAAGGTCCCCGACATCGTGGACGCGATCGTCGACCTCACCGAGACCGGCTCGTCCCTGCGCAAGAACGGCCTGCGCATCCTCGACACGCTCCTGACCAGCTACACCGAGCTGGTCGCCAACCGCGAGGCCTACGAGGACGCGGAGAAGCGCGCGGCGATGGAGGACGTCTCCCTGCTCCTGCAGGGCGCGATCCGCGCGCGCGGCAAGGTGCTGCTGAAGCTGAACGTCGCCCAGGGCGACCTGCAGAAGGTCCTGGACATCATGCCCGCGATGGCGTCGCCGACCGTCACCTCCCTCGCGGGCGGCGAGTCGAACGCCGTGGAGTCCGTGGTCGCCAAGCGCGGCGTCAACACGCTGATCCCGGCGCTGAAGGCCGCGGGCGCCCACGACATCCTCGAAATCCCGATCGCGAAGATCGTTGACTGAGGTTCCGGCACTGCCGACCGTGTGGCGTCCTCGCACCACCCGGCTCGTCGCCTACATCACGGCGGGCGTGATCGTGCTGGGCCTGATCGTGCTCGCCGTGGTGGTGGCACCCCAGTTCGGGATCTTCGACCGCGTCCTCATGGTCGCGTTCGGCCTCCTGATGGCGTGGGTCCTGCACATGCTCGCCCGGTGCCGCGTCGTCGCCGACGAGGCGGGCCTCACCGTCGTCAACGCGTTCCGTACCCGGCGCTTCGAGTGGCCGGAGGTCCTGGACGTCTCCATGTCCGTCGGCGAACCCTGGCCGACACTCGACCTGGCCGACGGCACCTCGATCGGCGCGATGGGCATCAACGGCGCCGAGAAGACCCTCGCCGCCCGCCAGCTCGCCGAACTCAAAACCCTCCTCCACACCCGAGGCGAAGCGCCCGACCCCCTCTGATCGGGCTTGTTCTAGGCTGTTGTCCAGTCCGAGAGCGCCGTCGTGTGCCACAGTGGGCCCATGAGTGCTCAGAGTGTCGAGACAATCACAGAAAGTGGCTTCATGGACGGTGAGCCGCTGCCAGACTGGGTGATCCCCCCGCCGGGAGGCTTCACCGCCGACGACTTCCTTCGCATGCGCGGTCTGCTGCCCCGGCACACTGAGCTGATCGACGGGAGCCTAGTCTTCGTGAGCCCGCAGACGATGTGGCATACACAGTTGCTCAAGCTGCTGGAGAACGAACTGGATCGTCAGGCGCCCGCGCAGCTGCGGGCCGTCCGCGAAATGACGGTCAGGCTGGGAGAACGGCACGCCCCTGAGCCGGATATCTCAGTCGTCAGCGCGGAGGCATTCGAACGTGGTCCCTCCAGCACTCACTTTCTGGCGGGCGATGTCGTCCTGGTGATCGAGGCCGTGTCACCGGACTCGATCGAGCGTGATCGTGAGATCAAGCCGCGCCGGTATCTGGCTGCGGGGATCAGGCACTTCTGGCGGGTGGAGAGAGACGAAGACCGGTCTGTCGTCTACGTCCACGAGTTTGATCCTGCCAGCGCCGCCTACGCTTTGACGGGCATTCATCATGACCGACTCAAGGTAACGGCGCCGTTCGACATCGAGATCGATCTCACCGCCGTCGGCAGGCGCCCATAGAGGCCGAAGCCGACGAGCACGCGGCGCCCCCGGGACGCATGGACCGGGCGGGGCGGAGGCGGCGTCGCGAGGGGAAGCGTAGAACGTGGGGTCTGGCTTCCACAGTGCCATGGTGGTCCACTCGGGCGTGAGTGACCGATGCCGAGACATGGCCAGCGTCCAACCGGAGCGCCGGGATGTCCACGGCCGGTCACCGAACGGCATGGCATGCTCGCCGCCCGGTGACCACGGCACATGAAACGGCGGGTGCGGGTGGCGGGCCGCGAAAACGCAAGGGGCCCGGGCATGGGAGTTGCGCCTCCGGCTGAGTAGCCTGAGAGCCGTGGGGGAGACGGCGCCGATGACGAAGGACGAGGTCGGATCGCCCGCGGAACTCGCGGGCCTGCTCGACAGGCACGCCTACCTGTGCGACGAGGGGCTCGCGACGGCGTGCTTCCTCGCGCTGCGCATGGGACGGCCGCTCTTCCTGGAGGGAGAGGCGGGCGTCGGCAAGACCGAGCTGGCCAAAACGCTCGCGCGGGGGCTCGGCGCACCGCTGATCCGGCTGCAGTGCTACGAGGGCCTGGACGCGTCCCAGGCCCTTTACGACTGGGACTTCCCGCGCCAGCTCCTGCACCTGCGCGCCGCCGAGGCCGCGGGCGTCAGCGATGTGAACCGGCTGGAGGGCGAGCTGTACGACCGGCGGTTCCTGCTGGCCCGGCCGCTGCTCCAGGCCCTCGAAACCTCGCCGAGCGTCCTGCTGGTGGACGAGCTGGACCGCGCCGACGACGAGTTCGAGGCGTTCCTCCTCGAAGTCCTGAGCGACTTCACGATCACCGTCCCCGAGCTGGGCACGATCAGGGCGGAGCGCCCCCCGGTCGTCGTGGTCACCTCCAACCGCACCCGCGAGGTCCACGACGCGCTGAAGCGGCGCTGCCTGTACCACTGGCTGGAGCACCCGTCGTTCGACCGCGAGGTCGCGATCATCCGGCGGCGGCTGCCGGGCGCGGCGGAGCGGCTCGCCGGGCAGGTCGCCGGCGCCGCGCAGCGGATGCGCGAGACGGACCTGCTGAAGCCGCCCGGCGTCGCCGAGACGCTCGACTGGACCGAGGCCCTGGTCGCGCTCGGCGCCCGCGACCTGGACCCGGGGACCGCGGCGGTGACGCTCGGCGCCGTCCTCAAGTACCGCGAGGACCAGCAGCGGGTGCTCGGCGGCGGCCTAGAGGCCCTGCTCAACGGGGGGTGAACCGGGCGTGGAGCGGGACGTCACCGAGACGATGGTCGGCTTCGCCAGGACGGTGCGGGCCGCGGGCGGCGCCGCCGATCCCGAGCGGGTGCAGGCGATGCTGGCGGCCCTCGACCACCTCGACGTCCTCGACCCGTCCGACGTGTACTGGGCGGGACGCCTGACCCTGTGCGCCGACCCCGACGACCTCGCTCGCTACGACCGGTGCTTCGCCGCGTACTTCTCCGGCGCGACCGCCCGCCCGGGGCGCCGGCCGCCGCCGCCGGTGGTCGTCCGCCGGATGACGATGCCCGACCCGGGCGCGGAGGCGGGCGAGGAGGAGGCCGGGGAGCTGAAGGCCGTCACCGCCAGCGCGGCCGAGGTCCTGCGCGACCGTGACCTGGCGCGGCTCAGCGCCGCCGAGCGCGCCGAGGTCGCCCGGCTGATCGCGGTGCTGGCCGCGGGCGCCGAGCGGCGCCGCTCGCGGCGGTTCACGCCGTCGTCGGCGGGCCGGCTCGACCCGGCCAGGACGGTCCGGGAGACGCTGCGTCGCGGCGGTGAGACGTCGCTGCTGCGGCACCGCACGCACCGCACCCGCCCGCGCCGCGTCGTGGTGATCGTGGACGTCAGCGGGTCGATGAGCCCGTACGCCGACGCGCTGCTGCGGTTCGCGCACGCCGCCGCCCGCTCCGGCGGGCGGGACGTGGAGGTGTTCAGCGCGGGGACGCGGCTGACCCGGCTCACCCGTGAGCTGCGGCACCGCGACCCGGACGCGGCGATGGCGGCGGCGTCCGCGGCCATCCCGGACTGGAGCGGCGGCACCCGGCTCGGCGAGGAGCTGAAGGAGTTCCTCGACCGGTTCGGGCAGCGCGGCCTGGCCCGCGGCGCGATCGTGGTGATCGCGTCGGACGGCTGGGAGCGCGGCGACGCGGCGCTGCTCGGCGAGCAGATGGCGCGGCTGCACCGGCTCGCGCACCGGGTGGTGTGGGCGAACCCGCACAAGGCGCGTCCCGGGTACGAGCCGCTGACCGCGGGGATGGCCGCGGCGCTCCCGCACGTCGACGACTTCACGTCCGGGCACAGCCTCGGGGCGCTGGAACAGCTGGCCCGCCTCGTGGCCGGCGCCGGGCGGAGATCCGGGAACTCCGGTGGATCCGGGAAGGGGAACGCACATGCGTGACGTCCTCGGCGACATCGCCGGCTGGTACGCGTCCGGGGAGACGTTCGGGCTCGCGACCGTCGTGAACACCTTCCGCAGCGCGCCGCGTCCGCCGGGCGCGGCGATGGCGGTGTCGCCGGGCGGGGAGGTGGCGGGCAGCGTGTCCGGCGGCTGCGTCGAGGGCGCCGTCTACGAGCTGGCGCAATCGGTGCTGGAGACCGGTGAGCCGGTCGTTCAGCGGTACGGGGTGAGCGACGACGACGCGTTCGCCGTCGGCCTGACCTGCGGAGGAATCCTGGACGTGCTGGTGGAGCCGGTCGGCCCCGGCACGTTCCCGGAGTTCGCCGACGTCGCCGCGTCGATCGACCGGCACGAACCCGTCGCCGTCGCCACCGTCGTCGCCGGCCCGGGACGCATCGGCGCCCGCCGCGTCATCTGGGCGGACCGCGCGTCCGGGTCGCTCGCGCCGGACGCCCCGCACGCCGCCCGCCTCGACGCCGCGGTGGACGACGACGCGCGCGGCATGCTCGCCCAGGGGCTCACCGGGCAGCGCCACTACGGGCCCGAGGGGGAGCGGAGGCTGGACGACCTGACCGTCTTCGTGCACTCCTACGCCCCGCCGCCCCGGCTGCTGGTGTTCGGCGCGATCGACTTCGCCGCCGCCGTCGCCCGGGTCGGCAAGTTCCTCGGCTACCGCGTGACGGTGTGCGACGCGCGGCCCGTCTTCGCGACGCCCAAGCGGTTCCCGGAGGCGGACGAGGTCGTGGTGAAGTGGCCGCACAAGTTCCTGCAGGAGACGGGCGCCGCCATCGACGGGCGGACGGCGATCTGCGTCCTGACCCACGACCCCAAGTTCGACGTCCCGCTGCTGGAGGTCGCGCTGCGCACGGACGCCGGCTATGTCGGCGCGATGGGCTCGCGCCGCACTCACGAGGACCGTCTCGCCCGGCTCCGCGAGGCGGGGATGACCGACGCCGAGCTGGGGCGGCTGCGTTCGCCGATCGGCCTGGACCTCGGCGCCCGCACCCCGGAGGAGACGGCGGTGTCGATCGCGGCCGAGCTCGTTCAGCTCCGTTGGGGCGGTTCCGGGCGTCCGCTCACCGACACCTCCGGCAGAATCCACGCCGACGCGCCGTGACCGGACTACTCTCACGGGATGACGGTGCGGTCTTTCGGGGGGCACGGCGCGGAGTCGCCGGCGGGCCTGCTGCTCGCGGCGGGGGAGGGCAGGCGGCTCGGGCGCCCGAAGGCGACGCTCGAACTGGACGGTGAACGGCTCGTCGACCGGGGCGTGCGGATGCTGCGGGACGCGGGCTGCTCCCCGGTCCTCGTGGTGGCCGGGGCCGAGCCGGTCGAGGTCATCGGCGCCGTCGTCGTCCCCAACGCGGGCTGGCGCGCCGGCATGGGGTCGTCGCTGCGCGCCGGGCTCGCCGCGCTGCCGCCCGCCTGCCCCGCCGTGGTGGTCGCGCTCGTCGACCAGCCCCGCGTCACGTCGGCGGCGGTGGGGCGCCTGATCGGCGCCTACGAGGAGGGCGCCGAGATCGCCGTCGCGACCTATGGGGGAGCGCCGCGCAACCCCGTCCTGCTGAGCGCCGCCCACTTCGCCGCCGTCGCCGAGGCCGCGGTCGGCGACATGGGCGCGCGCGGCTACCTGCGCGCCCGCCCCGACGTGATCACGCAGGTTCCCTGCGACGACGTCGCGTCGCCCGACGACATCGACACCCCCGACGACCTGCTCACCTACGAGCGGTCCGCCTTCACCCGCCGCCCGCCCCGCCCGCGCTCATGACCGGGAGCGGGCACGCGCCCAGGTGACGGCCCGCACCGGGATCAGGAAACGGGGAGGACGCTCTCGTCGAGGGCGCCGCAGTCCACGGCGCGGCGGAGGCGGGACGTGAGCGCCCTGATGGTTGCGGGCTCGTCCATGACGCCCGGGTCGCCCGCCGCCTGCTCGTGCCATGCCCGGACCCGCCCGATGACGTCGTCGACGCCGTTCAGGTGGAAGGCGTACACGGCGGCGTACCGGCTCGGCAGGTGCGCGGGATGCAGGTCCCAGCCCTGGTAGAAGCCATGCCGCAGCGAGTGCAGGACGTGCGCGGCGTGCGTCGCCCAGGCCGCGTTGACCTCGTCCGGGCCGTCGTTGCGAGGGATGACGTTGGTGGACCCGTCCGACAGCCGCACGCCGGTGCCGGCGAAGGTGATCTGCATGATGTGCCGGGCGAAGTCGCAGGCGGGATGGTCGAGGCGCTGCTCGTGCGGCGGCAGCCCGAGCGCGGCGGTGTAGTCGTACACGCCGAAGTGGGCGGCGGTGAGCCGGCCGCCGGCGGCGGCAGCGATGCCGCGCAGCGCGGTCCGGCCCTCGCCGTCCAGGATCGCCTCGGGCGTCTCGACCTGGATCTCGAACCGCAGGATGCCGGACGGCAGGCCGAGCGCGGTCTCCAGCCGGTCCAGGTACTCCACGAACAGCGCGACGTGCTCGGCCGCGACCACCTTCGGGAACGTGATCGTGAACCCGCCGGGCAGCCGCCCGAGCCGGTCGCGCAGCGCGGTGAGGAACCCGTCGAGCGTCCGCATCGCGCGTTCGTGCCCGCCGTCGGCGAACGACTTGATCCGCACCCCCCAGTAGTGGGGGAGGCCCTTGACCTGGTACGCGGCGGCGACGGCCTCGACGACCTGCTCGACGTGCGCGTCCTCCTCCGCGTCGGGCCGCACGCCGTAGCCGTCCTCGAAGTCGATCCGCACGTCCTCGACCGGCTCGGCGGACAGCTTCGCCGCGACCCGCTCGCGGACCAGCCCGGCGATCTCGGGATCGAGCCCGAACGCCGCGCCGAACGACCCGGCGCCCGGCGTGTGGGTGTTCAGCAGCCGCAGGGCCTCGGCGCCGAAGTCGGCCGGCGTCGAGCGGGAGAACCGGTCGGCCGGCACGTACACCGTGTGCACCGGCTGCCGGCCGTCGGCGCCGCCGGGGTGGCGCTCGCCGTGCTCGTCGCGGACGGCGGCGATGCGCGCGGACAGGTCGTCGAACGAGGAGACGCTGAAGTTCACCCCGCCATGATCCCCCAACCCGCACGTGCTAGGGAACCCGCCGCGGCGTCAGGAGCCCGCGACGATGCCGTAGGCGCCGGTGTACTCCGCGCCGGGCTTCAGGTCGATCACGCCTTCGCCGGTCGCGAACGCGTTGGGCGGGCAGGTCATGGGCTCGACGCCGAGGCCCTCGCGGGGGGCCGGGGCGTTGTCGGCGGTGTAGATCATCATCCAGGGGTGCGCCTCGTCCGCCCAGAGCCTCACCGTCCGGCCGCCCCCGGACAGGGTCGCCCAGACGCGGCCGTCGCCGTCGCGGTTCAGGTCGGCGAACGCGGTGTCGATCCGCCGGTCGCTGAGGACCGGGCCGGCGCGCAGGTCGTACTTGGTGCCGGTGACGTCGAGGGACGGCCCGGACGGGATCATCCGTTCGTCCACCGGGACGTAGCGGTCGGCGCCGAGCGTGACCGTGCATGCGTCGATGGGCTCCCCGACCGTCAGGTACGGGTGCGCGCCGTGCCCGTACGGCGCGGTCGCCGCCCCGGCGTTGCGGGCGGTGACGCGGACGTGCAGGCCGTCCGCCGCGTCCAGGGTGTACTCGGCCTCCAGGTCGAGGCGGAACGGATACCCGGCCGTCGCGAGGAGCCGGTGCGTCAGCCGCACCCGGCCCGGTTCGTGCTCGGCGGCCCGCCACGGCGCCCAGCGGGCGAGGCCGTGGATCGCGCAGTCCCGTGCGGGCTCGGAGATGTCGAGCTGGTGCGCGGCGCCGCCGTAGTCGTAGCGGCCGTGGTCGATGCGGTTCGGCCACGGGATCAGCAGATGCCCGAACGCCGCCGGGGCGGGCTCGTCGGCGCCGTGCGACAGCACCAGCGGCCTCCCCTCGTGCGTCAGCTCGCGCAGGCTCGCGCCCGACTCGGTGATGACGGCCTGGTAGGGCCCGGCGCTGAGGGCGTACTGCTCCCCGGTGATCGACTCGCTCATGTCCGGGACGCTACCCGCCGCCGTGACCCCTACGCGCTCTCCGCCAGGGCGTGCAGGGCGTCGGCGAAGATCTCCGCCGGCGGTTCGACCAGGCCGGCGCCGACCTGGCCGGTGCCCGCCTCCCGTCCCGCGATGCCGGTGTCGATGACCGGCAGGATCCCGGTGCGGACGACGCGTGTGACGTCGATCCCGGCCGGGGTGCCCCGGAACGACAGCAGCGGGATCTGCAGCGACGGATGCTCCGCGAGCGTGATCTCGTACATCCGCTGGGTGGCGGCCACCGCGTCCGGGACCTCGCCGCCGACGAACCGGACGATCGCGGGCGCGGCGGCGAGCGCGAACCCGCCCATCCCGGCCGTCTCGGTGATCGTCGAGTCGCCGATGTCGGGGTTGGCGTCGTCCGGGCCGTAGTCGCCCAGGTAGAGGCCGTCCGGTACCCCGGCCGGAGCCGTGAACCAGCGGTCGCCCGTCCCCGACACCTGGATGCCGAAGTCGGTGCCGTTGCGGGCCATCGCCACGACGAGGCTGGAGCCGGGGACGCCGCGGGCCGCGTCCGCGCACGCCTTCGCCGCCGCCATCCCCGGGTTCAGGAAGAAGTGCTCGTTGCCCGCCGCGAACCGCAGCGCCTCGGCGGCCAGGCCGCGCGGGACGTCCTCGGCGGCGGCCAGGTCGGGCGCCAGCTCGCGCAGCAGCAGCGACGTCGCCGCCCGGTTCCGGTTGTGCAGCTCGTCGCCCATCTGCAGCGCCTGCGCGATGACCGACATCAGGTCGAGGGGGCCGTGCCGGCGCACGGCCGCCTGAAGCGCCGGCCCGAGCACCTCGCCCATCCACGTCAGCCGCTCGATGACCTCCGGCCCGTACGCCCCGTACCGCAGGACCTTCCCGAGCCCCTCGTTGAGCGAGCAGTACGACCTGCCGCCGTGCTCGGTGTCCTCCACCACCCACATCCACATGGACGGGCTGACGACACCGGCCATCGGCCCCACCGTGGCGTGGTGGTGGCACGGTTCGAGCGTGGCCGCCCCACGCTCCAGCTCCCGTTCGGCGCCGAGCGGCGTCTCCGCCAGCCCTTCCAGGAGCATCGCGCCGATGAGCGCGCCGCGCATCGGGCCGGACGCGCGTTCCCACTCCAGCGGCGGGCCCGCGTGCAGGAACGTTCCCGGGTCCAGGCCGAGCACCTCACGGGCCGGCCGCACGTCCACGAGGTGGGGACGGGCCGTCACCATGCGCCGCACGGCGCGGGCGTTGGCGTCCGCGTGGCCCGGGTCGCCGAGCACGGCCGCGAGCGCCTGCTCGGTCCCGGCGGGCGGCGGCCGCCAGTCGACCGTCTCCACCGGGACGGCCTGCTCGGCGAGCGCGCCGGCGAGGACCTCCACGCCGGCGGCGACGACCGCGGGGTCGCGGGTGAGCAGCCCGCCGAGCCGGTGCCTCTGGTCGTTCATCCGGGCACCTCTTCCACCATGGACAGGGCGTGCCGGGTCGCCTCGGCGTTGGAGGCGAACACGTCCGCGCCCGCGTCGCGCAGCGCCGCGGCCTGCCGGTCGCGGTCCTGCGGGTCCGCGGGCGTCCCGCACAGCGACACGACGGCGGCCAGGTCGGGTCGGTCCTTCACCGCCTCGGCGATGGCGGGGGCGAGCGCCGCGGCCGGGTCGGGTTCGGCGCCGTGCCCGAGCACCACGTCCAGCAGCAGGACGCCGCATTCGCCGCCGGACGCCTCGGCGGCCAGCGCCTCCAGCCGCAGCGTCGGGTCGATCATCGGGTGGGCGCGGCCCCGCGTGTAGGCGTCGTCGCCGAAGTCGGTGAACCGGTGGCCGCGGGCCTCCAGATCCCAGCCCAGCGCCCCCCGCGCGATCATCTCCGCCTCGTCGCGCAGCGTCCCGCCCGCGAACAGGCCGCGCAGCGCCCGCCCGGCGACCGGCACCGGACGCCTCGGCGCCGCCCACCGCGGCCACTCCGGAACGACCCGGCCGAGCGTCTTCACCGTCTTCTCCGCCGCCTGGGTGAGGTCGTCCTCGCCGGCCATCGGCAGCGCGAACACGACGGGGGTGTCCAGCCGCCTCGCCGCCTCCCGGATCAGGTCCGCGACCTGCGGCGCGGGCGGCTTGGACACCAGCACGATCAGCTCGGTGCCCGGGTCGGCGTCCAGCGCTGCCAGCGCCGCGAGCGCCGACCGGCCGCTCACCTCCGGCGACAGGTCCCGGCCGCCGACGCCCAGCACATGGCCGACGCCGACGCCGGCCGCGTCCAGCAGGCACATCAGCTGCTGCGCGCCCGTCCCGGACGCCGCGACGATCCCCACCGGCCCGGGACGCACCGCGTTCGCGAACCCGAGGCCCGCGCCGCCGATCACCGCCGTCCCGCAGTCGGGGCCCATCACGATGAGGCCGCGCCGCGCCGCCGCCTCCTTCAGCGCGATCTCCTGGGCGAGCGGCACATTGTCGCTGAAGATCATCACGTTGAGCCCGGCGCCGAGGGCGTCCATCGCCTCGGGGAACACGTGCGGGCCCGGCACCGACAGCAGCGCGACGGTCGCGTCCGCGCGGGCCGCCGCCGACCCGGTCGTCCGCGCCGGCGCCGGCGCGCCCAGCACCCCGGTCCCGGCGGGCGGGCGGGACGCGTCGCGCAGCAGCCCGTCCAGCGCCTCGCGCGCCTCGCCGACGCCGACACCGTCCACCCGTATCGCCACGACCAGGTCGTCGGGTCCCGCGTCCGCCGGGACCTCGAAGCCCATCCGGCCGAACATCTCCCGGTTGAGTTCGGTGCCCATCGCCACCATCGCCCCCGACACCCCGGGACGTTCCGACAACGACCGGCTCACCCGCATGAGCGTGACCGAATCGTGGTAGCTCCCCCGCCGCACCTCGACCCAGTCGCTCATGCAGGGACCCTCGGGGTACGGCGAGTGGCGTGCGCGGTGTGCGCGGTGCGCGCGGTGAGGGCGAGGGTGGCGCGGCAGCCGGCGAGGACACCGAGCGCGAGGTCGGTGCCGGAGGTGTGGCCGACGGCGAGGAGACGCCGGACGGCCGCGGTCGGCGGTTCGTGCCCGGCGACGCAGCGCAGCACCGCGGCGACCTCGGCGCCCGCGCCGCCCGCCGCCGCGCAGTGCAGCAGCGTCGCGGCCAGCGCGGTCGTGCGGGTGCCCGCGTCGGCGGTGACGGCGGCGCCGAGCCAGTCGGCCAGCCACACCGCCGTCCGGCCGTGCCGGACCGCGTCGCCGACCAGCCGCAGCGACACCAGCAGGCCGCACAGGATGTCGTCGCCGCTCGGCGTGAGTCCCGGGCCGAGGCCCACGATCCGCTCGGCCGCCTCCACGGCGCCCGCGAGGTCGCCGGCGGCGCAGCACCGGGCGAGGGCGTCGGGGTCCGGGTGGCCGGCGAGGCCGCCGCCCGCCATCCCGGCGTCGGTGAACGCGGCCTCCAGCGACCGGACGCCGGTCGCGAGCGCGGCGGGCTGCATCCCGCCGAGCACGGGCGACGGGTCCCACCAGCGGCGGACCCGGACCCGCAGCCCGTCCGCCTCCACCCGTCCGTCGCCGACGAAGGCGTCGCCGCCCTCGCGGACGGAGCGGAACGGGTGCTCGCGGCGCGTCGCGACGACCACCACCGCGTTCGGCAGCCGGTGCGCGTCGGAGGTGACGACGGCGAGCACGCGCGGCTCGGGGCCGCCCCGCATCTCCACGTACACCGCCGACGGGAAGACGGCGATGACCCGCGCCGCGCGGCGCGGCGGGTCCAGCAGCGGCCGCAGCGCGAGGCTCGCGGCGCCGGCGGCGGGCGGCCGCCCGCCGGGCCGTGCCGGGAGCGGAATCGGGTCGCGCACGAGGGCAGTCACGGATCCTCCCGAGGCCGGTGTCGGTAGCCGTCCCGCACGCTGCGTCCGGTTGCGCGGTCGGACCGGCCTCTGCGGAGACGGTAGAACGGCCCCCGCGGCGGACGTATGGGAAAAGCTGCCAAGGATGGTTGTCATCGTTCGTCTTTGTTGTCAGTGTTGATCAGGAACAGGTAGCGATCACGCCGTAACGGGCGATGTACGCACCAAAAGGCGAGGTGACCCCTGGCATGAGTTACACCAGCGCGGACCCGGGCCCACCGGCTCTCAGGCTCGCGAGCACCGGAACACTGACCTATGGCCTGTCGGTCGGAGAGGTCCTCGGCGTCAGCACCCTCAACGGCGCCCGCCTCATCGCGGGACGGGCCGGACTCGAGCGCATCGTCCAGCGGCTCAACGTGATGGAGGTCCCCGACATCCTGTCGTGGGTCAAACCGAACGAGCTGCTCCTGACCACCGGCTACCCCCTCCGCAACACGCCCCAGTCGCTCGGCAACCTGGTCGCGGACCTGGACGAGCGCGGCCTCGCGGCGCTGGCCATCAAGCTGGGCCGCTACCTGGACTCGCTGCCCGCCGAGATGATCGCGCAGGCGGACCGGCGCGGCTTCCCCCTGATCCTGCTCCCCAACGACGTCGGCTTCGACGACATCCTCAACCAGGTCCTGACCGACATCCTGAACCGGCAGGCGGCCGTGCTCGCGCGCACCGAGGAGGTGCACCGGGCGCTCGTGCAGATCGTGCTGTGCGGCGGCGGCCTCCAGGAGGTCGTGGACGAGGTCGCGACTCTGCTGGAGGTCGCGGTCGTCGTCCTGGACGGCGAGCAGCGCGTGCTCGCCGGCGCCGGGCCGGACGAGGACGTCCAGGCGATGCGCGCGTTCGACGCGGGCCGGCACGCGGCGTGCGGGCGCGGCGGCTGCGGCATCATCGGCGCGCACGGCACCGGCGACCACCTGGTCGTCCCCGTGATGGCGGGCGGCTTCGACCACGGCCGCATCGTCGCGTTCAGCCCGGACGGCACGCTGCGCGGCACCGACCTCGGCATCCTGGAACGGGCCGCGACCGTCGCCGCGCTCGTGGTGACCAAGCAGCAGGCCGTCGCCGCCGTCGAGAGCAAGTACCGCGCCGACTTCCTGCGCGACATCCTCGCGGGCCGCGCGGGCGACGACGACCGGGTCATCGCCCACTGCGACGGGTTCGGCTGGGACCTGGACCGCCCGGTGATGGTCGTCGTCGCGGAACTCGACGGCCGCCCGCGCGGAACCGGCGGGCCGGTTCCGGCCACGGCCCCCGAGAACGACGGGAAGGGCCGCGGCAAGGGAGCCGACTCCGACGGCGGGACGCGCGGCGGCCGCGGCATAGAGGAACGGTCCGCGCAGGAGCGGCTCGCCGCCGCCTGGACGACGGCCGTCCGGCGGCACGACCGGGGCGCGGCCGTCGCGAGCTTCGCGCACGAGGTCGTCGCGATCGTCGGCGCGGACGGCGTCGATCCGGCCGAGTTGACGGCGGGACCGGTCCAGGCGATGGTCAAAGAGGCGTCGTCGATCTTCGCGGAGCATCTGCCGGTGCGGCGGACGTTCTCCACCGGCATCAGCCGGACGGTGTCGTCCCCGGCCGCGCTGCCCGAGGCGTACGAGCAGGCGGTCAAGGCCGTCAGGGTCGGCCGCCAGCTCAACGGCGCGGGCGCGCGGGCGCATTTCGACCAGCTCGGCGTGTACCGGCTGCTGAGCCTGGTGTCCGACCCGGAGGAGCTGCACGCGTTCGTCCGGGAGACGCTGGGCGACCTGGCCGCCGACGACGAGCCGGAGCTGGTGGACCTCCGCCGCACCCTGCAGGTGCTGCTGGAGACCAACCTCAACGTCGCGGAGACGGCGCGCAGGCTCCACTTCCACTACAACACGCTGCGTTACCGCATCGGGAAACTGGAACGGATGCTCGGGGCGTTCACCGAGGACGCGCATCTGCGGCTCAACCTCACCCTCGCCCTTCACGTACTGCGCATGCGCGGTATCTGAGGGTAGTGCCACCGCCTCGCGCGCGTCCCGCCGGCGCGCCGGGCGGCGGCCGCACCGGCCGGTCCTCCCAATCAAGGGGGCGGGCTTTGGCAGATGTCGCCGATGCCCGCCCACCAGGGTAGATCTACCTTGCCCGCAGGAACGCGGTCGGTTGAGCAGGGAGGGGCCCCCGATGGTGATCGGCTGGAGGCTGCACGGCGACGGACGCACACCGCCGCCCGGCGAGGTGGTCAGACCCGACGAGCGGCTGTCGTGGCCGCGCACCGCGGGCATCGGGGCCCAGCATGTGGTGGCGATGTTCGGGGCGACGTTCGTGTTCCCCGTCGTGATGGGCCTCGACCCCAACCTGGCCATCATGATGTCCGGGGTCGCGACGGTCCTGTTCCTGCTGATCGTCGGCGGTCAGGTGCCGAGCTACCTCGGCACGAGCGCGTCGTTCGTCGGCGCGGTCGCGGCGATCCGCGCGGCGGGCGGCGACAGCGCCACCGTGACCGGCGCGATCCTCGTCGCGGGCCTCGTGCTCGCGGGGGCGGGCGTGCTGATCCATTTCGTGGGCGGCGACGTCATCCACCGGATCTTCCCGCCGGTGGTGACCGGCGCCGTGGTCATGCTGATCGGGTTCAACCTGGCCCCGGTGGTCGCCACCGTCTACTGGCCGCAGGACCAGTGGGTGGCGCTGGCGACGCTGGCCTTCGCAGTGCTGTGCGCGGTGCTGCTGCGCGGGTTCTGGGCGCGCATCACGATCCTGCTGGCGCTGGTGTTCGGCTATGTCCTGTCGTGGGTCCTCGACAAGGTCGTCGGTTCGATCACCTCGGTGCTGCCCGGTCAGAACCTGCTGGACGCGTCGGGCCGGCCGTGCGCGGCGGAGGGGCCCTACTGCGTCGCGACCCCGTTCGCGCACGACCGGGTCGACTTCTCCGGCGTGGAGTCGGCCAGCTGGTTCGGGTTCCCCAGCCTGCACGGCCCCGACTTCAAGACCTCGGCGATCCTGCTGGCGCTGCCGGCGGTGATCGCGCTGATCGCGGAGAACACCGGGCACGTCAAGGCCGTGTCGGCGATGACCGGTGACGACCTCGATCCCGTCCTCGGCCGCGCCATCGCCGCCGACGGCGTCGGCACCGTCCTGGCCTCCTCGGTCGGCGGCTCGCCCACCACCACCTACGCCGAGAACATCGGCGTGATGGCCGCGACGCGGATCTACTCGACGGCCGCGTACTACGTCGCCGCGGCCGTGGCGATCCTGTTCGGGCTGTGCCCCAAGTTCGGCGCGCTGGTCGCCGCGACACCCGGCGGCGTCCTCGGCGGCATCACCGTCGTGCTGTACGGGATGATCGGCCTGCTCGGCGCGAAGATCTGGGTCGAGAACCGGGTGGACTTCGCCGACCCCGTCAACCTCGTCCCGGTGGCGGCCGCGATCATCCTGGCGATCGGGAACGTGACACTTCAGATCACCGACGACTTCCCGCTGCAGGGCATCGCGCTCGGTACCATCGCGGTCCTGCTCGGGTACCACGTCCTGAACGCGGTGCGCAGGCCGAGCGGGTCGGGCGGCGGCATCATCGCGCCGTCGGAGAAGGAGATCGGCGGCCCGGTCCGCCACCCGAAGAAGGAAGCGCCCGGCACCGAGACCGGCTGAGGGGACCGCGCAGTGAAGCCACCGCCGTTCGGCTACCACGCCCCGTCCACCCTGGACGAGGCGCTGGACGCGCTCGCCGCCGCACCGTCGGGCAAGGTCCTCGCCGGCGGCCAGAGCCTCATCCCGCTGCTCAACATGCGGCTCGCCGCCCCGTCCGAACTCGTCGACATCAACCGCGTCGACGGACTCGACACCGTCCACGCGGGGGACGGGGGCGTGCGGGTCGGCGCGCTCGCCCGGCACGCGCGGGTGGAGCGGTCGGCGGAGGCCGCCGCCGTCCAGCCGCTGCTCGCGCAGGCGCTCCGGCACGTCGCGCATCCCGTCATCCGCAACCGGGGCACGGTCGTCGGGAGCCTCGCGCACGCCGATCCCGCCGGGGAGATGCCCGCCGTGCTGGCGGTCCTCGGCGGGACGGTCGAGGCGGCGTCCGCGCGGGGACGCCGGACGATCCCGGCCGCGGAGTTCTTCAGGGGGCCGCTGGAGTCGGCGCTGGAACCCGGCGAGCTGGCCGTCTCCGCGTTCTTCCCGGCCGCGCCGCCGCGCACCGGCACCGCGTTCGCCGAGACGGCGCGGCGGCACGGCGACTACGCGCTCACCGGGGTCGCCGCCGTCGTCACCCTGGACGAGGACCTGCGGGTGTCGGCCGCCCGCGCCGGGTACCTCGGAATCTCCGCGGTCCCGCTCGTCCTCGACCTGACCGGCGCGGCGGGCCCGCACGGCGACTGGGCGGCGGCCGCCGCGCACGTCCGGGAACGCGTCGACCCCGAAGCCGACATCCACGCGGGCGCCGAGTACCGGCGGCACCTGACCGGCGTGCTCACCGAGCGCGCCCTGACGATCGCGGCGCACGAGGCGCCGCGGAAGGCGGGAGATTGATGGAGGAGAGCTTCGAGGTCGCGCTGACCGTCAACGGGACGCACCGCACGGCCCGCGTCCCCGCGAGGCGGCTGCTGTCGGACCTGCTCCGGCACGACCTCGGGCTCACCGGCACCCACGTCGGCTGCGAGCACGGCGTCTGCGGCTGCTGCACCGTCCTGCTGGACGGCGAGCCGGTGCGGTCGTGCCTGATGTTCGCCGTCACCGCCTCCGGGCACGAGATCACGACCGTCGAGGGCCTCGCCGCCGAGGACGGGACGCCGTCACCCGTCCAGCGGGCCTTCCGCGAATGCCACGGCCTGCAGTGCGGCTTCTGCACGCCCGGGTTCCTCTGCACGGTCACGGCGCTGCTGCGCGAGACGCCGCGTCCGACGGAGGACCAGGTCCTTGAGGGGATCTCCGGGAACCTGTGCCGCTGCACCGGCTACCAGAACATCGTCAAGTCGGTGCACCGCGCCGCCGACCTGCTCGCGGAGCCGGTCGAAGAAGCAGCCGGTCGAAGAAGGGGAGAACCAGATGGGGACGCGGGTCTTCGGTGAGCCGGTCGAGCGCCGCGAGGACGGCAGGCTCCTCACCGGAAGGGGCCGCTACCTGGACGACCTCGGGCACGACGCCCTCGCGGCGGCGTTCGTGCGGTCCCCGCACGCGCACGCCCGGATCGCCGACATCGACGTGTCGGGGGCCATCGACGTCGACGGCCTCGTCGCCGTCCACACGTGGGAGGACCTGCCGGGCCGGGTCGGGGAGCCGCTGCCGCTGCTGATCCCGCACCCGTCCCTCACCCACGGCCGCACCGGCTACCCGCTCGCCCGCGACGTCGTCCGGCACGTCGGGGAGCCCGTCGCGATGGTCGTCGCCCGCGACCGCTACCTGGCCGAGGACGCCGCCGAACGCATCCGCGTGGAGTACGAGACGCTGCCCGCCGTCGTCGGCATCGAGGCCGCCTCCCGGGCCGGGCATCTCGTCCACGACGATGTGCCGGGCAACGTCGGCGCCGTCCTGACCCAGGAGAACGGGGACGCCGCCGCCGCGATCGACGCCGCCCCGCACGTGCTGGAGTTCAGCCTCGCGATCGAGCGCAGCGCCTCCATGCCCCTCGAAGGACGCGGCGTCTACGCGCGTTGGGACGCCGACGACGGGTCGCTGCGCGTGTACTCGTCCACGCAGGCGTCCACCAGCGTGCGCGCCGCGATCGCCGCGCGGCTCGGGCTGCCGAACGGCAAGGTCGAGGTGATCGCGCCGGACGTCGGCGGCGGCTTCGGCGTCAAGATCGTCCACCCGTGGCCGGAGGAGATCCTCGTCCCGTGGGCGGCGCGGCTGCTGGACCGCGAGATCAAGTGGACCGAGGACCGCCGCGAGCACTTCGTGTCCGCCGCCCACGAGCGCGGCCAGCTCCAGGACGTGCGGGTCGGGTTCGACGACGACGGCCGCATCCTCGGCCTGGACGTCAGGATCCGGCACGACCACGGCGCCTACACCCCTTACGGGATCATCATCCCGATCGTCACGTCCACCCAGCTCCTCGGCCCGTACAAGATCGGCGCGTACCGGGCGGAGGTCGTCAGCCTCTACACCAACACCCTCATCGTCACCCCGTACCGGGGTGCGGGCCGCCCGCAGGGCGTGTTCTGCATGGAGCGGACGATGGACCGCGTCGCCCGCCACCTCGGCCGCGACCGCGCCGACGTGCGCGCCGCGAACTTCATCCAGCCCGACGAGTTCCCCTACGACCAGGGCCTCACGTTCCAGGACGGCCGCCCCCTCATCTACGATTCGGGCGACTACCCGGAGCTGCTCCGCAAGGCGCGGGACCTGATCGGCTGGGACGGCTTCGACGCCGAACGCGCCGCCGCGGCGTCCCGGGGCCGCCGCCTCGGCATCGGCCTCGGCGTCTACGTCGAGGGGACGGGCGTCGGCCCGTACGAGGGCGGGCACGTCGAGATCGACACCGCCGGCCGGGTGCACGTCTCCACCGGGCTGACCTCGCAGGGCCAGGGACACGAGACGGTCTTCGCGCAGATCGCCGCCGCCGAGCTCGGCGTCCCCATCGAGGACGTGCACGTGACGACGGGCGACACCCGCCGGTTCGGGTACGCGGTCGGGACGTTCGCGTCCCGCGCGGCGGTCATGAGCGGCAACGCGATCGCGCTCGCCGCCCGGAAGGTGCGCGACAAGGCGCTGCGCATCGCCGGCGAGGCCCTCGAGGCCGATCCCCGCGACCTCGACATCACCGACGGCGTCGTGCACGTGCGGGGCGACCCGTCGTCGGCGGTCCCGCTGCGGACGGTCGCGGTGCTGTCGAACCCGCTGCGGTACGCGTTCGACGAGGAGGCCGCGGCGGCGACGCAGTTCGCGGTCGGCCGCCCCGTCACCGAGCCGCCCGTCGCGGCCGGGGACGAGCCGGGGCTGGAGGGACGCGACTACTACTCGCCCGTCCGGTCCACGTTCGCGGCCGGGGCGCACGCCGCGATCGTGGAGGTCGACCCCGACACGGCGGAGATCGCCGTCCTGCGGTACGCGGTCGTCCACGACTGCGGGCGGCTCATCAACCCGATGGTGGTCGAGGGGCAGATCCACGGCGGCGTCGCGCAGGGCATCGGCGGCGCGCTGTACGAGCGGATGGTCTACGACGAGTCGGGGCAGCTTCTGAACGCCTCGTTCATGGACTTCCTTATGCCGTACGCGACGGAGATCCCCCGCATCGAGACCGACCATCTGGAGACGCCGTCGCCGCTGAACCCCCTGGGCATCAAGGGCGCGGGGGAGGCGGGCGTCATCCCGGTGTCGGCGGTGATCGCCTCGGCGATCGAGGACGCGGAGGGCGTCCGCGTGGACTCGATGCCGATCTCCCCGGACGCGCTCTACATGCTCCGCCGGCGCGCCGCGAGCGACCCGTCCCTACGCGTCCGGGAAGGCGTCCGCGCGGGTTGACCGGGGGTTGCCGGCGCGGTTGGCTCGGCCGGAGTTCAGCAGGTGGGGGACCTCGACCGGGGGGTGCTGGCGGGGTTGGCTCGGGGAGCGGGGGACCTCAACCCCGCCAGCGTGTTGACGATAGTGAAGGGCCGCCTTTGCGTTCGGCGTAACCGGGATTCCTCCGGGAAGGTCGGCTTTCAGCCGTGCGCGGGCTTGTCGGGGACGTTGCCGCCGAGGGATTTCGGCAGGTAGTTCTCCACGGCGGCGGGCCGGAAGCCGGCCTGCTCGATCCACTTCAGGATCATCTGGAGCTGCTGGGCGAGGCCCTTGCGGTAGTGCATGAGGACGATGTCGCCAGGCTTGAAGCCTTTGCCGCCGTCGCTGCGCGCGAAGCCGTTGAAGCCGACGCCGGGGCCGGACGTGCCGTTGTAGAACTCCGCCGACCACAGCAGGATCGACTTGATGCCGCACTCCTTGGCCATCTGGCGGGTGGTCTCGTTGAAGCTGCCGAACGGGGGGCGGAAGATTCCGGGGCGGCGCCCGTACTGCTTCTGGATCTCGTCGGACGCCTCGCAGATCTCCTTCTTCTGCGCGTCGGCACCGAGCGTCGCCATGTTGGGGTGGTTGACGGTGTGGTTCTCCATCACCGAGCCCGCGTTGCGCATGGCCCAGAAGTACTGTCCCTGGCCCTTGATGTAGGTGGAGGTCAGGAACGTCATCATGGGAACCTTTTCCTTGCGGACGAGGTTCACGAACTCGGCGTCGTAGGTGTAGCCGTCGTCGATGGTGAGGAAGACGACGCGGTCCTGCGTCTTGATGCTCTTGATGACCGGGGGGAGCCCGTCCTTGGAGGGTTCCGGCATCGTCCAGGAGCCGGGTTTCGGCGTCGCCCACGTCCGGTCGCCGAGCACCGAGGCGAGCTGGGTGCGCATCGGCGGTCCGGAGTCGCCCGCGAGGGCGGTCGCGACGGGCCAGCCGCCCGCGGCCACGCCGAGCACTCCGGCGGCCGCCATGGTGATGACGGGCGTCTTCCCTCGCATCTGCCGCGTACTCCGTTCAGTTGGTGGGGGTCGGTCGTTCGGGGGTTGCGCTTCGGTTGACGCGCCGGTGGCGACCGGAGTTCGCAGCCGACGAAACCTGCCGGACATATCTGACCATTTCCGGGCGCCCTCCGGGTAGCTTCGCCCAAACCTCGGCGTGGACTCGGCAGATGTTGCCGTTCGGCGCGGCGGCGGCATTACCTAAAGTCGGGTCATGCAGCTCAACGGCAGTGCCACCGTCGCCGCGCCGCTCGCCCGCGTGTGGGACGCGCTTCAGGATCCGGCCGTTCTGGCCAGGACGATCCCCGGGTGCCGTTCCCTGGAGGAGACGGGTCCCGACACCTACCGCATGACCGTCTCGGCGGGCGTCGCCTCGATCCAGGGCACGTACGTGGGGCAGGTCGAACTCGCCGAACCCGATCCGCCGTCCTCGTTCGTCCTGCGGGCACGGGGGCAGGGGGCGCCGGGGACGGTGGACGCCACGGTCCGTGTGCGGCTCACCGACGGCGACGGCTCGACGCGGATCGACTACGACGCGGACGCGGTCGTGGGCGGGATGGTCGGCGGCGTCGGCCAGCGGATGCTGGGAAGCGTCGCCAAACGCACCGCCGGCGAGTTCTTCGCCGCCGTCGAACGCGACCTCACCGCGCCGGCACCCGCGCCTGGGGCTGCCGCCGCGGCACCCGGGCCCGCCGCGCCACCGGCACCGGGGGCCCCGGCCGGGACCGGCGCGGCAGGCGCGGTCTACGCGGGACGCGCCGCGGCCGAGCCGGAGCGGGCGTCCGTGGCCTGGCCGATGGCCGTCGCGTTCGGCTCCGGCGGCGCCGTCGCCCTCGCCGGGGTCGCGCTCGGCTACCTCTTGGGCCGCCGCTCCCGCACCCGCTGACCGGCATCGGTGCCGCACGTGGCGCACGCGCCGCGCGTGCCGCCGTCCTGGAACGGCGACGGCGGGCGACCCGGGGCGGTTCTCACCGCGGGTCGCCCGCCGTTCTGCAATGCCCGGGTCAGCTCACGCCCACCAGGTCGACGACGAAGATGAGCGTCTCGCCGGGCTTGATGGCGGGGCTCGGGCTGCGGTCGCCGTAGGCGAGGTGCGGCGGGATGACGAGCTTGCGGCGGCCGCCGACCTTCATGCCGGCGATGCCCATGTCCCAGCCCTTGATGACGCGGCCGCTGCCGAGCTGGAAGTCGAGGGTGGAACCCCGGTTCCAGGACGCGTCGAACTCCTCGCCGGTGGACCACGACACGCCGACGTAGTGCATCGACACGTTCGAGCCCTTGGCGGCCTCGGGGCCGTCGCCCTCGCTGATGTCGGTGATGTCGAGGTACTCGGGCGGCCGGCCCTCGGGGAAGTCGATCTCGGGGCGTTCAAGCGCCATGAACGGGCTCCAGCGGTCTCGTGGATTGCGTCGGTCGGATGGACGGTTCAGCCTAGTCCCAACGCGGCCTGACGAAAGAACGCCGCGTCCATTGGCAGATCACGACGGTTCCGCAGGTGGGCGCCGTCCGGTAGACCCTTGACCATGGCGAGGCGGCTGCGGATCGGGATCGACACGGGCGGGACGTTCACCGACGTCGTCGCACTGGACATGGACGCGCCGGGGGACGGGGGAGGGCTCGTCACCACCAAGACGCCCTCGACGCCCGCCGACCCCGCGGAGGGATTCGCGGCCGGCGTCGGCAAGGTGCTGGGCCTGCTCGGCGCGGGACCGGAGGACGTGGCGTCGCTGTCGCACGGCACGACGGTCGCGACGAACCGGCTGCTGGAGGACCGGATCGACGACCTCGGGTTCATCACCACCGAGGGGTTCGAGTCGGTCCTGGAGATCGCGCGGCAGAGCGTCCCGGACGGGTACGGCAACAGCTACTTCTGGGTGAAGCCGCCGCGGATCGTCCCGGTGCACCGGGTGCGGGCGGTCGGCGGCCGGCTCGACCACACCGGCGCGGAGCTGCGCCCCTTCGACGAGGAGTCGGCGGTCGCGGCGGCGCGCTGGTTCCGCGACGCGGGGATCCTCGCGATCGGCGTGTGCTTCCTGCACTCCTACGCCGACCCGTCGCACGAGCTGGCGATGCGGGACGTGCTGGCCCGCGAGCATCCGGACGCGGTGGTGTCGCTGTCGTGCGAGGTGCTGCGCGAGTACCGCGAGTACGAGCGGTCGGTGACGACGCTCGTGGACGCCGCCGTCAAACCGGCGATGAACGGCTACCTGGCGCGGATCGCCGAACGCGTCGCGGCCCGCCTGCTGGTGATGAAGAGCAACGGGGGCGTGCTGTCGGCGGAGGAGGTGGCCCGGCAGCCGATCACGACGGTGCTGTCCGGCCCGGCGGCGGGGGCGCTCGGCGCCGCGTTCGTCGTGGCCCACCGTGGTCATGGGACAGGGGGCCACGGCTCCGTCGTCACGCTGGACGGCGGCGGGACGTCCACGGACGTCGCCGTCGTCCTGGACGGCGAGCCGACCCTCACGACCGAGGGGACGATCGGGCGGCATCCCGTCAAGATACCGATGATCGACATCGTGACCGTCGGGGCGGGCGGCGGCTCGGTCGCGTGGCGGTCGCCCGAGGGCGCGCTGAAGGTCGGGCCGCGCAGCGCCGGCGCCGACCCCGGCCCGCTCTGCTACGGGCGCGGCGGCACCGAGGTGACGGTCACCGACGCCCACGCCGTCCTCGGCCGCATCCCGCCGCACCTCCTCGGCGGTGAGGTCCCCCTGGACGTGGACGCCGCCCGGACCGGCGTCGAAGCCCTCGCGGAACGGCTGGGCCTGCCGTTCGAGCGCGCCGCCGCCGGCGTCCTGGAGATCTCGGCGTGGAACCAGGCGAACGCCATCCGGCAGATCACCGTGAAGCGTGGCCTGGACGTCCGCGACTACCCCCTCGTCGCGTTCGGCGGGTCCGGGCCGCTGCTCGCGTGCCGGCTGCTCGACGTCCTCGGGCTGCCCGCCGCCGTCATCCCGGAGAACCCCGGCAACCTGTCGGCGTTCGGGCTGCTCACGGTGGACGTGAAGAACGACTGCGTCCGGACGCGCGTCGTCCGAGACGCCGAACTCGACCCCGCGCTGCTGGACGGCGTCTACGCCGACCTCGAAGGGGAGGCCGCCGGCGCCCTCGAACGCGAGGGGTTCGCGGAGGACGGGCGCCGCTTCGCCCGCTCCGCCGACCTGCGGTACTACGGGCAGGCGTTCGAGGTGCGGGTCCCCGCGCCCGCCGGGCCCCCGGACGAGACGTTCCGCGCCGAGGTGGTCCGCCGGTTCCACGACGCCCACGAGGCCCTCTACGGCTACTGCTACCGCGACGATCCCCGGCATCCCGTCGAATGGGTCAACCTGCGGGTCTCCGGCATCGGCCCGATCGCCCGCCCCCGCGTGACGGAACGTCCGCCCGGGGACGGCGACGCGTCGCGCGCACGTACCGGGACGCGGCCCGTCCACTTCGACGCCTGGGAGGAGACGGCCGTCTACCGGCGCGAGAAACTCGCGCCCGGCGACGTCGTCGAGGGCCCGGCCGTCATCGAGGAGTTCGGCTCGACGCTGCCGCTGCACCCCGGCTTCACCGCGAAACCCGACGGCTACGGCAACCTGGTGGTGACCCGATGATCGACCCGATCCTCCTGGAGATCGTCGAGGGCACGCTCGCGTCGGTGGAACGCGAGGTGGAGACGGCCATCGCGCGGACGGCCCGCTCCCCGATGATCCGGGACGCGCACGACTTCCGCGCGGGCATCCACGACCGCCGCCTCCGCAAGCTCACCGGCCGCTCGTACTCCGCGCTCGTCCAGCCGGTCGCCCGCGACTTCCCGCCAGAGGAGATGCGCCCGGGGGACGTGTTCTTCCACAACGACGTGTACCTGTCGGAAGGCGGCATCGGGCACCTCCCCGACCTGTGCGTGACGGTCCCGGTGTTCCACGACGGCGAGGTGGTCGCGTTCGTCCAGGCGTTCGGCCACCACGACGACATCGGCGGCGCCGTCCCCGGCTCGATGCCGAGCCACGCCCGCAGCGCGTTCGAGGAGGGGCTGATGGTCCCGCCGATCAAGCTCTGGGATCAGGGCGTCCCGAACCGGGCCGCCCTGACCATCATGACCCGCAACTCGCGCATGCCCGACTCCCTCGCCGGCGACCTGGACGCCGAATGCTCGGCCTGCCTCATGGGCGCCCGCCGCCTGGGCGACCTGTTCACCCGCTACGGCCGCGCCGACATCGAGGCGTGCTTCGACGCCGTCATCGACAAGACCACCGAGACGTTCCGCCGCGAACTGCTCTCCAAGATCCCGGACGGGACGTTCGTCTGGGAGGACTACGCCGAACACGACGGCGTGGACCCGCCCCGCCTGCACGCCCAGCGCATCACGCTGACCGTCGACAAGACGGCGGACGTCCCGCTCATCATCGACTTCGCGGGAACGTCCCCGCAGGCCAAGGGCCCCATCAACCACGCGGGCGACTACGCCGACGGGGTCTTCCTGAAGAAGTGGCTGGCGCCCGTCCTGCGGAACCTGGCCGACACCCCCGAACGCGCCGCCGAACTGGACGTCAACGAAGGCGTCGTACCCCTCATCGAGATGCGCTTCCCGGAGAAGGGCACACTCCTGACGCCCGTCTTCCCGGCCCCGACCAACGCCCGCACGTTCGTCATCCTGCGCCTCCTCGGCGTCCTCGCGGGCGTTCTGGCCAAGGCCACGGGCGGCCGGATGCCCGCCGACCAGGAGACGATCCGCTACACAGGCGTCTACGGCGAGGACGACCGCGGCCCCTACCTGATGCGCGAGGTCCTCGGCGGCGGCTCCGGCGGCCGCTACTACGCCGACGGCGAGGACACCATCCACGTCGTGCCCGACTCCCGCAACATCCCCGCCGAGTTCGCCGAGGCCCGCTGGCCGTTCATCGTCGAGCGTCTCGGACTGGCCGCCGACTCCGGCGGACCGGGGGAGTACCGCGGCGGCCTCGGCTACGACAAGCACCTGCGCATGCTCCGCGACGCCCACTACATGTCGATCGCCGACCGCTCGATCCTGTCCTGCTGGGGCGTCAACGGGGGCCGCGCGGGACGTCCGTTCCGCGTCGACATCGACGGCGAGGAGATGGAGGGCCTCGTGGACGACCATCCCGTCAAGGCCGGCCAGATCATCCGCATCCGCACCACGGGCGGCGGCGGGTGGGGCGACCCCCTGAACCGCGCCCCGTCCCGCGTGGCCGGCGACGTCCGCGACGGCAAGGTCTCAGCCGAAGGCGCCCGCACCGACTACGGCGTAGTGCTGAACGACGGCCACGTCGACGAGGAAGCGACCACGGCCCTGCGCGTGCGCCTACGCGCCGAACGAGCCCCCACCCCGTTCTTCGACCGGGGACCCGGCTACCCGGAACTCTCCGGGGGACGCCCGTCCGCCGACCTCGACACCCTCTGAAAGCCTCGTTGAGGCTGTTTCCAGTACCGGAACATCAGCGAGACACGGCCGTCCGCACCGAACGAGTTGATCGGCCGTGACGAGTCGACGAGATAGCGCGGTTCGTCCCACTGCTGCGCCACGACCGCCAGGGGACTGTCGGCGACGAGAATCCACGTGGCCTTGCCGCTCGCGATCGAGGCGAGGAAGTGCCGGTCAAGGAGGTACGCCACTACGTCGGACAGGGACGTCTCGGGTGGCAGATCGATCGTCTCAGCATGGGGGAGGACATCGTCGCCCATGGCGACGCTGCTGCGATCCACATTGATCATCATTGCCCGGCGGCCGTTCGTGCCCGCCAGGTCTCGGCCTCGTCCGCACGGCCGGTCCGCGTCAGCAGGCCGGTGAGCAGTTCCACGGCGCCGGCATGTCCCTTCTCGGCCGCGGCGGTGAGCCACGACTCGGCCTCCGGAAGGTCGTCCGCCTCCAGCTTCAGGCGTCCGAGGTTGGCCATCCCATCGATGCTGCCGACGGTGGCGGCCTCACGGAACCACCGCTCGGCCTCCGCGTTGCTCCCCCGGAGGACGTACTGGATGGCCAGGTTGTTCATCGCGATGTCGAAACCGGCCTCGGCGGCGCGCCGATACCAGTCCATCGCCTCCTCGCGGAGACCGGCGCGGCTGAGGACGGAACCCAGGTTGTTCATCGCCGGGACGTGACCCGCCTCCGCCGCGCGGCGATACCAGCGTTCCGCCTCCTGGGGCAGGGACCGTCCCAGCTCGTACATCGCCCACGGGTCTCCGTCCTGGGCGGCGCGGCCGAGCCAGGTCACGGCGTCGCTGTCCCGGCCCGCCTCCCAGGCGAGCCACACCATGCACTTGACGGAGGCGAGGTCGCCGTCCCCGGCCGCCGGACGGAAGTGGTCCTCGGCTTCCTCGACCAGTCCGAACCCGGCCAGCCGCGCGCACCAGGCGGGTGCTGCGTTCGTGTCGTCCTCGGCCGCCGCCTGCTTCAGTGCGATCACCGCCGCCGGCCCGATCCCCTTTGAGAGCCTGTCATCAACGCTCATCCCGCCAACCTACTGAAGCGATTTCTCTGACTTGCCGGTTTCAGGGGACTGGTGCCCATTTCATGGAACGATTCGGGCCCATACCCATTTTCCGCCGTTGGGGTCGCGGGTCACGTCGCATGCGGCGGAGAGCGCCCGGACGATGTGCAGACCCCAGCCGCCGTTGTCGTCGAACGCGTCCTCGGAGAGGTCGAGGGTTTCGAGGCTGAGGTCGACCCTGGGCTTGATCCAGGGGAGGTCGGGGCCGCCGTCCCAGACGGCGATGATGATCCCGTGCGCGTCGCGGCTGAGCTGGAGGCGCAGCTCCCTGTGCGGGGTCTGCTCGGCCGCGTTGGTGACGAGCTCCGAGACGACGAGAAGTGCATTGTCCAGAATGTGAAAGTAGTTCCATTTGCGGATCCGCGCGTCGACAAGTGTGCGCGCGAGCCCCACTGAGGCCGGTGTGCCCATAAGGGGGATGATCAAGTCCCCGGTCGCCGTCGTCACCATCGTCCCGTCCTTGCCTCGGTTTCCGATTTCCTGTGACAAGGATCACGAGGTATGTCTAACCTTCTGGTGTACTCGCGAAATCTGAAAACCAAGGAGACGCGATGCCCTCCGTTCGCGAACCCCTGGACCCTCGGGTCTCGATGTGGCACTTCCTGTCCTTCTTCATGCGTTTCATGAGGGAGAAGGCCGGCCTTTCCCTTGCTCAGTGCGGTGAGATCATCGGGGCTGCTCGATCCACTGTTTCCAACCTGGAGGCAGGCAGGCGTCGCCCTCAAGACGATCAAATGCGACTGCTCGACAAGCACTACGGGACAGGTCTGCTTTTTCAGCTTATTCTCTGGTTTGCCCGAATGGCGCATGACCCGGACTGGGCACGTCAGTGTATGGAGTACGAGAAGCAGTCCACGGCGATCAAGACCTACCACGGGAAGGCGATCCCTCGCCCCTTCCAGACCGAGGGATACATTCGCACGATGCTCGAAACGGAGACGACCAAGGACATCGAGGACGAGATTGCCACGCGTGTGGAGCGGCAACGCTTGATTTTGGAGCGCTCGGACGCGCCTACGCTGTGGATGCTCGTTGACGAAAGCGTGCTGGCATGTCCCATCGGTGGTTCGGAGGTCATGAGGCACCAACTGAAGCACCTGCTCAACATGGCGGGCCAGCCGAACGTCATCATGCGGATCGTGCCGACTGCGGCTGGCGCTCACCACGGATTCGACGGGCCGTTCCAGGTCATTTGCCTGCCAGAGCGGGACGTCGCCTACGCCGGTGCCCAGAACGGCGGACGCTTGATCGAGGGACCCATCGAGGTGAGGGACTTTTCGACTAAGTTCGAACGTATCGGGGCGAAGGCCCTCCCCGAAGACGCCTCACGTGCCCTCATCGAGCAGTACTTGGAGCAGTACTCATGATCGTTTACTGGCGGAAGAGCAGTTACAGCGGTGGCATTAGTGACCAGCAGTGCGTAGAGCTGGGACGACTCGCGCCGGGTATTGGAGTGCGTGACTCGAAGGATCCGGGTGGTGGGCATCTCAGGTTGACCGTTGCTCAGTTCGCTGCGCTGGTGGATGGGATCAAGCGGCGCTAGGGCGAGTCCTCTCCGGCGTCGTGGACCAGGAGGGCGATCTGGACGCGGTTGTTCAGGTCGAGTTTGGTCAGCGTGCGCGAGATGTGGGTCTTGACCGTGGCCAGGCTCATGTGGAGTTCGGCCGCGATCTCGGCGTTCGAGCTTCCCCGGGCGATGGCGTAGGCCACCTCACGTTCGCGTTGGCCGAGGGCGGCGAGACGGGCGCGGGCCGTGCGTGCGTGCCGCTTCGTCCCGTCCGACATCTGGGCGATGAGCTGCCGCGTCACGGCCGGGGACAGCACCGGATCGCCTGCCGCCACCTTCCGCACCGCCCGGACGATCTCCTGGGGCGCGCTGTCTTTCAGCACGAAGCCGGCGGCGCCCGCACGCAGGGCCTCCAGGATGTTCTCGTCCGTGTTGAACGTGGTCAGCACGATGACGTCCGGCGGCCGCTCCCGCCCGCGCAGTGCCCGGGTCGCCGCGAGCCCGTCGACGCCGGGCATCCGGATGTCCATGAGCACGACGTCGGGGGAGTGCGCCTCGACCAGCGGGGGCACCTCGGCGCCGTCGGCGGCCTCGGCGGCGACCTCGATGTCGGGTGCGCCGCCGAGCATGATGCGCAGCCCGGCCCGGACGAGGGGGTCGTCGTCCACCAGGAGGACGCGGATGGCGGGCGTGTTCACCGGTCCCCTGCACGCTCGTGAACCGCGGGCGCGGCGGTGTCGGGGCGGGCCGGCCATGGCAGCCACGCGCGGAGCCGGAAGCCGGCGCCGTCCCGGCCGTGCTCCAGCCGCCCGCCGACGAGCCTGGCGCGTTCCGCCAGGCCGATGAGCCCCTGACCCGCGCCGGGCACGGCGATGCCGGGTTCGATCGCCGCGGGGTTGGTGACCTCGACCGTGAGTCCTTCGTCGGGGCCGCCGCGTACCGTCACGGCGGCCTCGGTGCCGGGCGCGTGTTTGCGGGCGTTCGTCAGGCCCTCCTGAACGATGCGGTACGCGGTGCGGCCCGCGATGGCGGGCACGGCCGGCGCGTCCACCCGCTGGTCCAGGGTGACCCGCATGCCCGCCGTCCGCGACTCCTCCGCCAGCCGGTCCAGGTCGGCGAGGGTCGGCTGCGGGCGCCCCTGGTCCTCGGGCGCGCGTAGGACGCCGATGACCTCCCGGAGATCCTCCAGCGCCTGGTGCGCGCTGTCCCGGATGACTCTGGCGGCACCTTCGATCTCGGCGGGCGGTGCTCCGGGGTTGAACTCCAGCGCGCCCGCATGAACGCTCAGCAGCGACAGCCGGTGCGCGAGGACGTCGTGCATCTCCCGGGCGATGTCCTCCCGCACCTGCCTGCGCGCCTCGGCGGCCACCTGCTCGGCCCGCTCCCGCAGGAACACGGCGAGCTGCCGCTGCGCCCGCACGAACAGGCCCCAGCCGACGACCCCGGCGACCAGCGAGAAGAACGCGATGGCGGAGCCGGTCCGGTGGTCCTCCATGTCCGGCGCGCGGGCGAGGAACAGCGGCAGCGGGGCGAAGGCCAGCGCGGACACCCAGGCCGTCGTGCGGACGGGACGCTGCGCCGCGACGGTGAACAGCGCGATCAGGGTCGGGCCCGTCACCAGGTGCGCGAACGTCCCGGTCACGAGCAGTGCCACGGCGAGGTGCACCGGCCACCGCCGCCGCAGGAACAGCGCCGCGCAGGCGAGCGCGCCCGTGATCTGGTCGGCGATCACCCGTGTGGGACCCACGCCCTGCGTCACGGTGTCGAAGGCGATCACGGAGAAGCCCGCGGCGAGGAGGAAGAGACCGATGTCGATGAGCCAGTCCCGGGTGGTGCGGCGCATAGTCCAGGAACCTACTTCGGCGCCTGCCGCGTTTGTGCACCGCGGCGCGAAGGCGAGACCGTCGGATGACAGACGGGGACGTGATCCGCGACTTTGGTCTGCACCGGTCGATCCCGTCGACCGATGGCGGCCCCCGGAACGGGCTCTCTAGCTTCGGGGCATGAAGGGTCTTCTCGGTTTCCTGTGCTTTGTTCTGCTCGCCCAGGGCGTCGGTGGTCTCGTGCAGGAACTCGCCGGCACAGGGCCCCACCTGTGGGGCCTCACTCACAAGATCGGTTTCCTGGACGACCACCAGATCTACGCCAACATCGGCCTGATCGTGCTGGGCCTGGCGGTGGGCGCCGCAGCCGACTCGGCGGGACGCCGTGAACCCTAGCCGCGAGGGAGTGCGCGCGGAGGCCGATCTCGGCGTCGTCCGGGCACTGTGGACGACGTCGGGACCGGCGGCTCCCGCGTGGTCAGGGACGGCTGATCATGCGGATGACGAGCTGGCCGACGACGACGTAGAGGAGCGCCGCCAGCCCGTAGTTCAGGACGACCCCGAGCTTGGCGTCGTCCGGGGTGAAGACGTCTCCCAGACCGAGCACCAGGACCTTCGCGAGGTCGTAGATGCCGTTGACGAAGCCGTTGCCCTGGTTGGCCTCGAAGACGACGAACACGATGTGCAGCGCGAAGACCGCCGCGACGAAGCCGGTGACCAGGCGAACCACGGCGACGACGGCTCCGGCGCCGTCACGGCGGCGGTAGTCGCCGCGGCGGGGCTGCTGATAGGGGTCGTTGCCCTGGTAGGGCGGGGGGTTGTGCGGCCCTGGGCCGTACGGCGGAGGGTTGTGCGGCCCGTGGCCATAGGGGGTGGGCCCCTGGGGGCCGTGACCGTATGGGGGAGGATGCGACATGACTCCGCATTGTAGGGGTGTGAGCACTTACCGCCACCCCGTGCGTGGTTCATTCTTGCGGCGGTCCCGCCGCGTTCCCGAGAGGGCCGATTCCACGGCGGGACGAGCCGCGGCGGGACGAGCCGGTGACCGCCCCCGGTCGATCAGGTGGAGGTGGTGCAGCCGTAGATGAGGTGGGTCACGCCGGTTCCTTCGACGACTCGTGGATCCTGGAGCCGTACGGGTGTGTTCGCCAGCTTGTCGAAATAGCGGACGCCGCTGCCGAGCAGGACCGGCGTGAGGTCGATGCTGATCTCGTCCAGCAGCCGGGCGTTGAGGCACTGCTGGGTGACGTCGGCTCCGCTGACCGCCACGATCCGGTCGCCGGCATGGGCCTTGGCCTGCGACACGGCCGCCTCGACGCCGCCTTCGGTGACGAACGTGAAGGGTGTCCCCGGGCGCGGCCAGCCGTCCGGGATCGTGTGCGTCACGACGAACGTCTGGACGCCGAGCGGCGGTTCACCGCCCCACCCCCCGGCGAGGTCGAACGTCCGCCGGCCCGCGATCAGCGCCCCGACCCGCGCCCAGGTCTCGGACAGCAGCTCGGCACTGGCCTTGGAGACGCGGTTGGGCGACTCGGTGCCGTCCGGCATCCGTATCGGTGCGTCGCCGTTGTCGTACCAGCTGAAGACCTCGCTCACCCCGTCGGAGGGATCGGCGACGAAGCCGTCGAGCGAGACCGACATGTTCGCTATGACCTTTGCCATCCCAAGCCTCCTGGTCGGATTCGAGCTCGCGCGCCTCGCCGCGAGATCCCTCACCGTATGGCCGCGCGAAGGGCTCGTCTTGTAAAAAATCACTCGGTGGGCAACGGACCGAGATCCAGGGCGTGACCAGGGTTCTCGGCGAGGAAACGGCGACGCAGCCGCAGATAGTCCGTCGGGCTGTGGCCGGTGAACGCACCACGTTCGGATCATCCGGTGCGTCCAGGAGGCGGGCCCGCAGCAGCTTCTCCAGCAGGGCCAGCGCCGCCCGCGTGTTCGGGGCGGCGTGGAGCCGTTCACGAAGCTCGGCGGCGAAACGTCCCCAGACCGCCTCCAGGGGCACGACCCGATCGCGCAGTTCGGACAAGGGGCTCCCAAGGAACGGGTAGACGCCACCCGGTTTGAAATGCACGCCGACGAGCCGGACGGACCGCGGCCAGTCGACCGTGTAGTACCTGGTCCACAGGGCCATGCACCAGCTGTCGACGCATGCCGCGGGGGGCGCGGCCGGTATCTCATCGTGCATGTGGAACGGCTCACCCAGGTTCACCATCAGGTTCTCCGATGGCATGGGCGGCACCTTCATGCGCGAATACGGCGCGGGTCCCGCCAGGTAGTAGAGATCGTCGATGAGGGCGTCGAGCGGCGGGCCCGGTATCCGGCGGACGTAGTCCATGGGGTCAGCATCCCCGACCGGCATCGACTGGTTCCAGAAGTCTTCACGGTCGGTCCTGGGCGCCCTCTGTTCGCCCTGGTGCCGTGAACTTCGCAGTGAGGTGGGCCATCAGCCGCGCGGGGGCGTCCTCCTGGAGGAGGTGACCGGCTCCCTCGATCCAGTGAAGCTCGGCGTGCGGGATCCTCTCGTGCAGCCACCGGGCGTACTGCGGGGGAAGGATGCGGTCCTCGCGACCCCAGACGAGACGAACCGGCAGCGACACCTCGCCCAGCAAATGCTCGTATTCGGCCGTGTCCACCTGCTTGATCTGGCTGTACTGGCGGTAGAACGCGGCCTGCCCTTCGGCGCCCCGCCACGGTGTGAGGAAGGCGTCGAGGACTCCTGGGCGGAAGCCGGCATGCGTGGCGTGGCGTAGGTGGCTGGCCACCAGCGCCTCGTGGACGTAATCGGGAAGCTGATGGAAGACCTCCGCCTGCTCGAGGATGAGCCGGAAGAGGCCTCTCTCCCACTGGCCGCCGCTCACCGCGTCGAAGAGGGTGAGATCTCCGAAGGTCGCCCCTTCCAGCAGCAGCGCCCGCAACGCGACCGCTCCGCCGACGTCGTGCGCGACAACACTCGGACGGGACAGCCCCCAGTGGTCGAGGAGCCGCCTGAAGTTCCTGGCGTGAGCCGCCAGGCTGAGGTCCTGGCCTTCGCGTTGGTCCGACCGGCCGAACCCGAGGTGGTCGAAAACGAAGACCTTGCGGGTCAGAGCGAGCGCCGGCCCGATGTCCCGCCACAGGAAGGACGAATACGGGGTGCCGTGCACGAGCACGACCGGGTCGCCGTCGCCCATGCCCGCCCACCGCACGACCCCGTCAGGCGTCTCGAACTCTTCGCCCAGCGTCCAGTCCACGGCCATCCTCCTGCTCGCCCCCTGCTCGCTCGGATACGGCACTACCGCCATCCCCGTGGACGAAACCGCCAACGGCCGGCTGGTCAGGACGCCGCAAGCCATGGCCGCGCCGGGGAACCGGTTCCGGCGGTGCCGCATCGAAGGCGGCCATCTCACATGGAGCCCCTCGCAGCGGACGGCCAGGTTGAGAAGTGGTGCTGGGTGAGGGTGGTGCCGTCCACGAGGAGGTCGGAGCGGGCGCGGGTGGCGTCGGCGGTGAAGTGAGCCTTTTCGCGGGTGGCCCAGGCGTCCCAGGCGCCGGCGTACTCGGGGCCGTCGCGGTCGAGGGCCCGGGCCCGGCGGAGGTCGTGCGGCGCGTCGATCCAGATGCGGTAGGCGGCGGGCGACGCCGCCCAGGCCGCGCCGACGCCTTCGATGATGACGACGGGTGCGGGCGGGATCTCCTCCTCCGGGCCGTAGCGGTCGTGGTGCCAGTCATAGCGGCGCAGGACGGCGGGACGGCCGTCCCGGAGGGGGGTCAGGACCGTTTCGCGGAGGGGCCGCCACCAGGTGAGCGGGTCCGCGTCCCAGGGGACGCTGAAGTCGTCCGACCGCACGACCGGCGCGCCGACCCCGCCCTCCGGAGCGGCCCCTGCGCTGGAGAGGACGGCGGCCAGATGGTCGGTGAACGTCGACTTGCCGGCGCCGCTCGGGCCGTCGACCGCGACGAGCCGCACGGGGCCGCAGGACGGCGGCAGTGCGAGCAGGCGCACCGCGAGCGCGGGGTAGGTCAGGGCGGCGTCAGGCACTGACGGCATACTTCCAGGTGCCGGCCCCCCGAAGGAGGACGTCCTTGCCCGGACCGCTCGAAGACGTTGTGATCGTCGACCTCAGCCGCGTGGTGGCGGGCCCGCAGGCCACGATGACGCTCGCCGACCTCGGCGCCAGAGTGATCAAGGTCGAGCAGCCGGGCGGCGGGGACGAGACCCGGGGCTGGGGGCCGCCGTTCGCGGGCGACGACCAGGTCAGCACCTACTACCTGTCGATCAACCGCAACAAGGAGTCGATCACCCTCGACCTGAAGGCCGCCGACGGCAAGGACACCCTGGCGAGACTGGTGCGGCACGCCGACGTGCTCGTGGAGAACTTCCGGCCGGGCGTCCTCGACCGGCTCGGCTTCCCGGTGGAGCGGCTGCACGAGCTGAACCCCGGCCTGATCGTCCTGTCGATCACCGGGTTCGGGCACGACGGGCCGGAGGGCGGACGTCCCGGCTACGACGCGATCATGCAGGGCGAGGCGGGCATCATGAGCGTGACGGGGCCGCCGGGCACGCCCAGCAAGGTCGGGCTGTCGATCGCCGACGTCCTCGCCGCCGGCAACGGCGTCGCCGGGGTGCTGGCCGCCCTGTACGAGCGGACCCGCACCGGGCGGGGCACGGTCGTCCGCACGTCGCTGCTCGCGTCGGTGGTCGGCGCGCACATGTTCCAGGGGACGCGCTGGACCGTCGCCCGCGACGTCCCCGAGTCCGTCGGCAACGACCATCCGTCGATCGCCCCGTACGGGACGTTCCGCTGCAAGGACGGGCAGATCCAGATCGGCGTCGCCAACCAGAACCTCTGGCGCAGGTTCGCGCCGGTCGTCGGCCTCGACCCCGATGACCCCCGGTACGCGACGATCCCGGACCGGTCCGCCAACCGCGCCGAGCTGACCGCCGCGATCGAGCGGGTCCTGGACGGCGGCACCCGCGAAGCGTGGCTGGCGCGGCTGGACGAGGCGGGCGTCCCGGCCGGGGCGATCCGGTCGATCGACGAGGTGTACGAGTGGGAGCAGACCCGCTCCCAGGGCCTCGTGATCGAGGTCGACCACCCGCGGCTGGGGCCGATCGAGCTGCCGGGGCCGGCGCTGCGCTTCGACGGTGCACCGCCGCGTGAGCACACCGCGCCGCCGCTCCTCGGCGAGCACAATGACGCGGTACTGGCCTGGCTGGACGAACGCGAAAGGGGCGAGTGATGGACCTGCTCGGCGAGTCGGGCGGCCCGGTGCGGATCGCCGGACGGGAACTGGCGCGCGACGAACTGCTCGGCTGGGCGTCGGCCGTCGCGGCGGAGATCCGGGGCGCGGACGCCGTCGCCGTCCACGCCACCGCGACCCTGGAGACGGCCGCGGCCGTCGTCGGCGGCATCCTCGCGGGCGTCCCGGTCGTGCCGCTCCCGCCGGACTCCGGCCCCGCCGAACGCGCGCACATCCTGGGCGACTCGGGCGCGAGCCTGCTGCTGGCCGGGGGCGACGCGAAACCGGCGGACGGGGAACCGCCCCTCGTCCCGGTCGACACGCTCCCGCGCGACGGAAGCGAGCGGACCGGCGCCGGCGCCGAAGCGACCGCGATGATCCTCTACACGAGCGGGACGACCGGCGCCCCGAAGGGCGTGCTGATCTCGCGGGGCGCGATCGCCGCCGGGCTGGACGCCCTCGCCGAAGCCTGGGCGTGGACCCCCGACGACGTTCTCGTCCACGGACTGCCCCTCTTCCACGTGCACGGGCTCGTCCTCGGTGTCCTCGGGGCCCTCCGCGTGGGGTCGCCGCTCGTCCACACGGGACGTCCCAAGCCGGAGGCGTACGCGGCCGCGGCGCAGAACGACGGGGGGAGCCTGTTCTTCGGCGTCCCCACGGTCTGGTCGCGGACGGCGGCGGACCCGTCCACCGCGCAGGCTCTCCGTGGCGCGCGGCTGCTCGTCTCCGGCAGCGCACCGCTCCCGGTGCCCGTCTTCGAGCGGCTGTCGGAACTCACCGGGCACCGCCCGGTCGAGCGGTACGGCATGACCGAGACCCTCATCACGGTCAGCGCGCGCGCCGGCGGCGACCGGCGTCCCGGACACGTCGGCACGCCGCTGCCCGGTGTCGAGACCCGGCTGAGGGCCGAGGACGGCGGGCCCGTCCCGCACGACGGGGAGACGCCCGGTGAGCTGCACGTCCGGGCGCCGCTCCTGTTCAAGGGCTACCTCAACCGTCCCGACGCCACCGCCGAGTCGTTCACCGGGGACGGCTGGTTCCGCACCGGCGACATCGCCGCCATCGGCCCGGACGGCTGGCACCGGATCGTCGGCCGCGCGTCCACCGACCTCATCAAGAGCGGCGGCTACCGGATCGGCGCGGGCGAGATCGAGAACGCGCTGCTCGCGCACCCGGACGTCCGCGAGGCCGCCGTCGTCGGCACCCCCCACGACGACCTCGGCGAGCAGGTCACCGCGTACGTGGTCGCCGAAGGGGTGGGGGAGCGCCAGCTCATCGACTTCGTCGCCGAGCGCCTTTCGGTGCACAAGCGGCCCCGCGTGGTGCACCTGGTCGCCTCCCTGCCCCGCAACGCCATGGGCAAGGTCGTCAAGACCCGCCTGACCGACCCCACGCCCTAGAAATCCCACGCCCCTGGAAATCCCACGCCCTGGAAGAGGCGCCGCATGACGCCTGTCATGCCGGTCGGGTGACAGGCGCCGCCGGAACCGGTGACACGCGCGTCTTCCGGCGGACGCGCGGGACCGCGAGGCTGGGGGACGGAGCCTGCCCGTTCAGTGCCTCCGCACGATTACAGTGCCAGGCGAGGAGGAAACCGACATGGCGGTCGCCACTACGGCGGATCTCGAAGCGCAGGACAACCGCAGGCTGGAACGCTACCGGCGGGGGACGTACCGCTCGTTCATGCTCGCCGCCGTGGGTTTCATCGCGCCGAGCCTGGCCGGGCTGGTGGCCGCCTACCACGACGGTCACGTCGGCGTCCCGATCGTCCTCGCGGTGGTCGCGGGCCTCGGCCTGCTCACCTGGTACTACGCGCGGCTCGTCCGGACGGGCCTGGACGGCGGGGCGTCCCGGCGCGACATCGCGGTCAGCGGCGCCGTCGCCGCCGTGCTGAGCCTGATGCTCCTCGCCAACCCGCTGTTCAACCTGATCGCGATCTTCTGGGTGTCCGCGGTGGTGCTGTCGCCGAAGAGCCGCGGGCAGATCGTCGCCCTCTGCCTCGGCACGGCGGCGTTCTGCTCGGCGCTCACCACGATCTCCGTGCAGTACCTGTACCCGGACAGGGGCATGCCCTGGTACGGCCTCCTCCCCATGATGTTCGCGATCAACGCCGCCGCCTGCGGGTTCGTCGTGTTCTGCAACCGGTACCAGCGCCGCATGTGGGAACTGCACCAGGAGACCTACGCGGCCCGCGACGCCCTCGCCCGGCTCGCGGTGACCGAGGAGCGGCTCCGCTTCTCCCGCGACCTGCACGACCTGCTCGGCCACAGCCTCTCCCTGATCGCGGTGAAGAGCGAGCTGGCGATGCGGACGGTGGGCGCCGACCCGGACCGGGCCGGCGCCGAGATGGCCGACGTCCGGCGCACCGCCCGGGAGGCGCTGCGGGAGGTGCGCGCCGCCGTCAACGGGTACCGCGCCGTCGAGCTGGACGCCGAGCTGGCCGGGGCGCGGGCCGTGCTGGAGGCCGCCGGGATCCGCTGCGAGGTCGGTGACCTGCCGGGCTCGCTGGCGCGGGAGGTCCGCGCGGTGCTGGCGTGGGTGATCCGGGAGGGCACCACCAACGTGATCAAGCACAGCGAGGCCCGGCGCTGCACCGTCACGCTCACTTCCTACGGCGACTCGGTGGCCCTGGAGATGCGCAACGACGGCGCCCGCGGCGGCGGCGACGCCGACGGCTCGGGCCTCACCGGGCTCGCCGAGCGGGTCGCCGTGCTCGGCGGCGAGATCACCGCCGGCCGCCATGGCCGCACCGACTTCGTGCTGCGCGCCGTCGTCCCCCTCCCCCGGCCGGACGAGGCCTCCGGGCCGGACGAGCCCCCCGAGCCGGGAAGGGACGCCGTCCCCGACGCCGTGCCGGCCGAGGCGGCGGGGGGCCGCGCGTGATCCGCGTCCTGCTGGCCGACGACGAGCACCTCATCCGCGGCGCCGTCGCCGCGCTGCTCGGCCTCGAACCCGACCTGGAGGTCGTCGCCGAGGTCGGCCGGGGCGACGAGGTCGCCGCCGCCGTCGCCGAGCACGACCCGGACGTCGCCGTCCTCGACATCGAGATGCCCGGCGCGGACGGCCTCACCGTCGCCGAGCGGCTCGACGCGTCCGCTGCCCGCTGCGCGGTCTGCATCCTCACGAGCTTCGGCCGCCCCGGCTACCTGCGCCGGGCCATGGCCGCCGGGGTCCGCGGCTTCGTCGCCAAGGACGCCCCCACGCAGGAACTCGCCGCCGCCATCCGCAAGGTGCACGGCGGCGGCCGCTACCTGGACGCCGAACTCGCCGCCGGCGCGATGGCCGCCGGCGACAACCCGCTCACCGAACGCGAGCGCGAGGTCCTCCGCCTCACCGGCACGGGCACCGAGACCGCCCGCATCGCCGCCCGGCTCCACCTCTCCGAGGGCACCGTCCGCAACTACCTGTCCACCGCCATGACGAAGCTCGGCGAGTCCAACCGCCTCGCCGCCGTCCGCGCCGCCGAGGAGATGGGCTGGATCTGACGCCGTTACTCTGGTCGGCGTGAGTGAGCCTCTCGTAGCGCGCATGCAGGGATTCGGCGAGACGATCTTCGCCGAGATGTCGGCTCTCGCCGTCCGGACCGGGGCGATCAATCTCGGCCAGGGCTTCCCGGACCAGGACGGCCCGCGGGCCGTCCTGGACGTCGCCGTGGAGGCGATCCGGTCCGGGGCGAACCAGTACCCTCCGGGGCCGGGACTGCCGGAGCTTCGGGAGGCCGTGGCGGCGCAGCGGCTTCAGCGGTACGGGCTGTCGTGCGACCCGGCGGCGGAGGTGTTCGTGACCGTCGGCGCCACCGAGGGCATCGCGGCGTCGGTGCTCGCGCTGGCCGGGCCGGGCGACGAGGTCATCGTCTTCGAGCCGTACTACGACTCCTACGCGGCCGTGATCGCGCTCTCCGGCGCCGTCCGCAGGCCCGTCATGCTCCGCCCGGTGGAGGGGCGGTTCACCTTCGACCCGGACGAGCTGCGCGCCGCCGCCGGCCCCCGCACCCGGGCGATCCTGGTGAACTCGCCGCACAACCCCGCCGGCACCGTGTTCACGCGCGACGAGCTGGAGACCATCGCGGACGTCTGCCGGGAGCACGACCTGGTGGCGGTCACCGACGAGGTCTACGAGTACCTGACGTTCGACGAGGCCGAGCACATCCCCCTGGCGACGCTCGACGGCATGCGCGAGCGGACGGTGTCGGTGTCGTCGGCGGGCAAGTCGTTCTCCGTCACCGGGTGGAAGACCGGCTGGGTGACGGCGCCCGCGCCCTACATCCGCGCCGTCCAGACGGTGAAGCAGTTCCTCACCTACGCGGTCAGCGCCCCCTACCAGCGGGCCGCCGCGTACGCGCTGGGCAACGAGATCCCCTGGGTGGAGGAACTGCGCAAGTCCCTCCAGGCCAAGCGGGACCGCCTCATCACCGGCCTGGAGGCCGCCGGGTTCACCGCGTACCGGCCCCAGGGCACCTACTTCGTGCAGGCCGACATCCGGCCGCTGGGATTCACCGACGGCATGGAGCTGGCCCGCGCCCTTCCCGAGAAGGCGGGCGTCGTCGCGATCCCGACACAGGTCTTCTACGACCACGCCGAAGCCGGCGCGCAGTTCGTCCGCTTCGCGTTCTGCAAGAAGGACGAGGTCATCGACGAGGCCGTCGAACGCCTGTCCCGCCTCCGCTGAGATTTCTCCGGCACCCTGTAAACGGAGTCGCCCCGACGGGATTACCTCACGACAACCGATCCCGACGGGAGGGTCTCTGTGGATGATCCCGAAACACGGTTCACGCGGCTCTACGACGAGAACCATCGGCGCGTCCTGGCGTACGCCCTCACCCACGCCGAGCCGCACACCGCCGAGGACATCGCGGGTGAGACGTTCCTGATCGCCTGGCGGCGGCTCGACGACATCCGGGATCCCGCCCTGCCGTGGCTGCTCGGGGTGGCCCGCAACCTCCTGCACAAGCAGCGCGACCGGGGCCGCCGCGGCCGTGCCCTCGCCGACCGGATCAAGGCGCTGGCCGGGCCGTCCGACCTCGCCGCCTGGGACGCGGCCGAGCACGTCGTAGCCAGGGAGACCGCCCTGGAGGCGATCGCCGCGCTGCCCGAACGGGACCTGGAGCTCCTCACGCTCGTCAACTGGCACGGACTGGACCCCCGCCAGGCCGCGAAGGTCGTGGGCTGCTCCGTCCCGGCGTTCGCCGTCCGCCTGCACAGGGCCCGCAGGCGCCTCGCCCGCGCCCTGGACGGGACCGGTGCCGCACCGGACCGTCCCGTCCCCACCCCGGTCGCCGAGGAGGCGGCTCGATGACCACCGGAGAGAATATGAAGGACACCGACACGATCTTCCGCGCGCTCAGGCCCGGCGCGCTGGACGAACTGGCCGACGACGCCCACGCCAGGCGCCGCGACACCGACCTGGCGCGGGCCATGAGCGCCGCCGCCGAGCCGCGTTCGCGCCCGCGGCGGGTGGCGCTGCTGGTCGCCGGGGTGGCGGCCGCCGCCTGCGCCGCGGCGGGGGTCGCCGTGGTGACCGGCGGGGACGAGACGACGCCCGGCGGGACGACGACGGTGCGGGGGCCCGCCGACGCTCGCACGTTCCTGCTGGCCAGCGCGAAGACGGCCGAGCGGGCCCCGGCCGAGGCCGGCCGCTACTGGTACACCAGGCTGCAGACACGGCGGCTCACCGACACGAAGGTCGGCGTGTTCCGCGGGGACCGTCCGGGGAAGCGCAAGGACAGGCTCTCGTTCACCTTTCAGCTGACGACCGGGCAGGAGAGCTGGACGGCGCGTGATCCCGATGACCGCACTCGGACGATCACCGGGATCGACGTGCGGACGAGCTTCCCCACCAAGAAGGACGAGGCGGCCTGGAAGCGCGCCGGCTCGGAGCCTCTCGTCGCCCCGGAGCAGCGCAAACACTCGGTGAACGACTACGACATCCCGATCTCTTACACGATCGGCAATGTACAGATGTCGATGGCCAAGCTGCGGAAGCTGCCGGTGGACGCCGCGGAACTCGAAGCGGAGCTGCGCCGCAGACACAAGGCGGACGTCGGTGAGAGCGGGGAGAAGTACGCCGGGTCCTTCGCCGAGTACGTCTTCGCGACCGCGCACGACCTGCTGGCGGGGCCGATCACTCCGGGCACGAAGGCTGCTCTGTACCGGGTCCTGGCCGGGCAGGACGGGGTGAGGTCCGAGGGGGAGGCGACAGACCCGCTCGGCCGCCCCGGCGTGGCGGTGTCCATGAGCGGCACCGACTACTTCGACGGCGATTACCGCATCAAGATGATCATTGACCCGGGCACGGCGGAGCTGCTCGCCTACCGTTCGGGCGGCCTGTCGATGGCGTACCAGGAGATGGGCTGGGTGAACGAGTTGGGCGCCCGTCCCTAGAAATTGCCGAAGAAGCGGCGTTCATTGGGCGAATTTCGCCCGTGAGCGCCGCTCTTCGCGCGGCTAGCGTTCGGGCCGTGGGCTGGAACGGCGGCGCCGGCGGGAACGGCGGGGGAGCGCTCGGCGGGGAGCGGATCCTGATCGCGCTCGGCGGGAACGCCATGACCGCACCGGACGGCAGCGCCACCCCGGACGCGCAGGCCGCGGCGATCGAGGCCGCGATGGCGCCGGTGGCGGAGCTGGTCGCGGCGGGCGCGCGGGTCGCTCTCACGCACGGCAACGGGCCGCAGGTCGGCAATCTGCTGATCAAGAACCAGCTGGCGGCGGGCGTGGTGCCGCCGGTCCCGCTGGACTGGTGCGGCGCGCAGACCCAGGCCACCGTCGGCGTGATGATCATGAACGCGCTGGAGCGGGCCCTGGCCGCGCGGGGCGCGGCCCGCCCGGTGGCCACCGTGGTGACGCGGACGCTCGTGGACGCGTCCGACCCCGGGTTCGCCGGCCCCGCCAAGCCGATCGGCCGCTACTTCCCGGAGGCGGAGGCGCGCCGGGCCATGGCGCACGGCGAAGTGTGGCGCCCGTTCGGGGAGCGGGGCTGGCGGCGCGTCGTCGCCTCGCCGGAGCCGCTGGAGATCCTGGACGCGGGCGCGGCGGCGGTGCTGCTGGACGCCGGGCACGTCGTCGTCGCGGCGGGCGGCGGCGGCGCGCCCGTCGCGAGGGTGGACGGGACGCTGCGCGGCGTCGAGGCCGTCGTCGACAAGGACCTGGCGGCGCAGCTGCTGGCGCGGCGGCTGGACGCGACCACGCTGGTGATCGCGACCGATGTGGAGAACGCGATGACCGGGTACGGGACGCCGCAGGCGCGTCCCCTGCACCGCACGACCGTCGCCGAGCTGGGCGAGCTGGCCGCCGCCGGGCACTTCGCCGGCGGCAGCATGGGCCCGAAGGTGGAGGCGGTGCGGCGGTTCGTCGCCGCCGGCGGGCGCCGCGCCGCGATCGCGTCGCTGGCCCGGCTGGGCGACGCGGCCCACGGCAGGGCCGGAACGGTCGTCGAATCCCGCCCCCGTGGCTGCGCCCCACCATCCCCCAGGCGCCACCCTGGGTAGAAGACGATCACCAGAGCAGCTGAGGAGCGATGACGTGCCCGATCCGATCGAAGTCCGCAAGATCCCCATCGAGAGCGTGACCGACGCGTCCGGGCTGGCCCGGCTGATCGACGACGGCGTCCTGGAGGCCGACCGGGTCCTCGCCGTCGTCGGCAAGACCGAGGGCAACGGCGGCGTGAACGACTACACGCGGCTGCTGGCCGACCGCGCGTTCCGCGAGGTGCTGATCGACCGGGGGACCCGCCCGGCGGACGAGGTGGGACGCGTGCCGCTGGTGTGGTCGGGCGGCACCGACGGCGTCCTCAGCCCGCACGCCACCGTCTTCGCCACCGCCGACCCGGCGAAGGCGCCGCGGTCGGACGAGCCCCGCCTGTCGGTCGGCGTCGCGATGAGCGAGATCATCCTGCCCGAGGACATCGGCCGTCCCGCGATGGTCGAGACCGTCGCCGCCGGGGTCCGCGAGGCGATGAAGACCGCCGGGATCGACGACCCCGCCGACGTCCACTACGTCCAGACCAAGACGCCGCTGCTCACCCTCGACACCATCAACGACGCCAAGTCCCGCGGCCGCGACGTCGTCACCGAGGACACCCTCAAGTCGATGGACATCTCCAACTCCACGACCGCGCTCGGCATCGCCGTCGCGCTCGGCGAGACCGAGACCCCGTCGGCGGAGCAGATCCACAAGGACCTGTCGCTGTACTCGTCGGTGGCGTCCTGCTCGTCCGGTGTGGAACTCGACCGGGCGCAGATCGTCGTCGTCGGGAACGTGCGCGGCATCGGCGGCCGGTACCGCGCCGGGCACGGTGTGATGAACGACGCACTGGACGCCGACGGCATCTGGGACGCGATCAGGTCGGCCGGCCTCGATCTGCCCGATCGGCCCCGCACGTCCGACCTCGGCGACCGCCTCGTCAACGTGTTCATCAAGTGCGAGGCCGACCCGAGCGGCTCGGTCCGGGGGCGCCGCAACATCATGCTGGACGACTCCGACGTGCACTGGCACCGGCAGATCAAGGCGTGCGTCGGCGGCGTCGCGGCGTCGGTCACGGGCGACCCGGCGGTGTTCGTGTCGGTCGCGGCCGTCCACCAGGGGCCGTCCGGCGGCGGCACCGTCGCGGCCATCGCCGACCTGGGGTGACGGCGATGGCGGCGCAGAGTATCCGGATAGTCGCCCACGGTGTCCGGTCGAGGTTATAGCCTTCCTGGCGTGTCCGGACTGACCATTCCCGAACCCCAGTTCCCCGGGGACGACGGCGGCGCCGACCCGCGGCTGTGCGAGGCGCTCGCCGGCTACGCGGCGGGGCGCGTGGGCGTGCACGTGGTGCTGAGGCGCCTCCAGGGAGCGCGGCTGCTGGTGCCCATCGTCGCCGTCCTCACGGAGGAGGAGGACGTCGCGCCCGGCGAGCCGCGCCGGGAGAAGTCGAGCGACATGGCGCTGCCCACGCTGATCGGCGACGACGGGCGGCGCGGCGTGCTCGGCTTCACCTGCACCGAGACGATGAAGGCGTGGCGGGCCGACGCCCGCCCCGTCGCCGTCGCCGCCGGCGACGCGTGCCGCGCCACCCTCGACGAGGGCGCGCACGCCCTGGTCGTGGACGTGGCCGGCCCCGTCCCGTTCGCCGTGGACGGCCTGCGCCTGCACCTGCTCGCCGAGGGCCGCCCCATCCCGCCCCCGCACGAGGACCCCGACGTCCTCGCCGCCGTCGAGGCCGCGTTCGGCTCCGACGAGTCGGTCAGCGGCGTCCGCGTGTGCGAGGGCACGTCCGCCGAGGTGGCCGTCCGGTTCGCCGTCGTCTCGGGGCACGACGAGCGCCGCACCGTGCAGCGGGTCTCCGACCGGCTCGCCGAGGTGCTGCGCGGCCGTATCGTCGGCGGCGTCGAACTGAACGTCGTCCGCCGGTAAACCGTTGGCGTCCCCGGCCGCCTCGCGGGCAGGCTGGGCCGACCGGGGTCTCGGGCGCTGAGCTTCCGGGCCTGGTCGTTCCGCCACCTTGGAGAACCCCGTGCTGACCATGCAAGACGCCCTGATCCGGCTGACCGGCCACTGGGCGGGCCACGGCTGCCTCGTCGCGCAGCCGATGAACACCGAGGTCGGGGCGGGCACGCTCAACCCGGCCACCGCGCTGCGCGTCCTCGGGCCGGAGCCGTGGCGCGTCGCCTACACCGAGCCGAGCGTCCGCCCCGACGACTCCCGGTACGGCGACAACCCGAACCGGCTGCAGACCCACACCCAGTTCCAGGTGGTCCTCAAGCCGGAGCCGGGCGACGCGCAGGACCTCTACCTGGGCAGCCTCGCTGCGCTGGGCATCGACCTGAGCGCCCACGACGTCCGTTTCGTCGAGGACGACTGGGCGTCGCCCGCGCTCGGGGCGTGGGGGCTCGGCTGGGAGGTGTGGCTGGACGGCCTGGAGATCACCCAGTTCACGTATTTCCAGCAGTCCGGCGGGCTGGCCCTCGACCCGGTGTCGGTCGAGATCACATATGGGATGGAGCGCATCATGATGGCGCTCCAGGGCGTCTCCCACTTCAAGGACATCGCGTACTCGCCCGGGATCTCCTACGGGGAGGCGTTCGGGCAGGCCGAGTACGAGATGAGCCGCTACTACCTCGACGATGCCGACATCGGGGCGAACCGGGAGCTGTTCGAGGCGTACGCGGCGGAGGCGCGGCGGATGCTGGACGCCCGGCTGCCCGTCCCCGCCCACTCCCACGTGCTGAAATGCTCGCACGCGTTCAACGTCCTGGACGCGCGCGGCGCGATCGGCACGACCGAGCGGGCCCGCGCGTTCGCCCGGATGCGCGGCCTCGCCCACGAGGCCGCCGCGCTGTGGGTGGACCGCCGCGCCGAACTGGGCCACCCCCTCGGCGACGCCGCGACCCGTCCCGCCGCCGTCGCCGTGCCGGACGCGCTCCCCGACCTCGCCTCGCCGGCCGCGTTCACCCTGGAGATCGGCGTCGAGGAGCTGCCGCCGCACGAGGTCGCCCGCACGGCGGACGACGTGGCGGAACGCCTGCTGGCCGGGCTGGAGGAGGCGGGCCTGTTCACGGACGCGTCCTCGCTCGACACCTGCGCGACGCCGCGCCGGATCATCGTGCTCGCCCGCGACCTGGAGCCCCGGGAACCGGACACCGAGCAGGTCGTGAAGGGGCCGCGCCTCGCCGCCGCCTACGACGCGTCCGGGGAGCCGACGCGGGCGTTGCAGGGGTTCGCGCGGGGCCAGGGGATCGGCGTCTCCGACGTCCGGCGGGTCACGGTGGGCGGCGGAGAGTACGCCGGGTTCGTCCGCACGGTGGTGGGACGCCCCGCCGCCGAGGTCCTGGCGGGCCTGCTACCGGAGATCGTCACCGGGCTGCGCGCCGGGAAGAACATGCGGTGGAACGCGCCCGGCCTGTCGTTCGCCCGGCCCGTCCGCCGGCTGCTCGCCCTCCTGGACGGGCACGAGATCCCGTTCACCGTCTCCGGCATGACGGCGGGCCGCGTCACCCGCGTCCACCGCACGGCCGGCGAGCCGCGCGTCGAGGTCCCGGACGCGTCGTCCCTGATCACGACGCTTCGCGAGCATGGGATCGAGCCCGACCCCGCCCGCCGCCGCTCCCGTGTCATCGAGGACGCCGGGGCGCTCGCCCGCCGCCGCGGGGGCCTCATCGACTTCGCCGGCGAGCGGAACCTCGTCGAAGAGATCGTCAACCTCGTCGAGGAGCCCGTCGCCATCCTGGGCTCGTTCGACGAGAAGTACCTGGAGCTGCCCGAGGAGATCCTCACCACGGTCATGCGCAAGCACCAGCGCTACCTGCCGGTGCGGTCGTCCACGAAGCGCCTTCTGCCGCACTTCGTCACGGTCGCCAACGGCGAATGCGACCACGACGCCGTCCGGGCCGGGAACGAGGCCGTCCTCCGCGCGCGCTGCGAAGACGCGTCGTTCTTCTTCCAGCAGGACCTCCGGAGCACACCCGAGCAGATCAAGGAGGGCCTCGCCAGGCTCACCTTCACCGAACGCCTCGGCTCGATGGCCGACCGCGCGTCGCGCATCGCCGCGATCGCCGCCGAACTGGCGGACCGTCTCGACCTCACCCCCGGCGAACGGGCGGTGGCACGCCGCGCCGCCGGGCTGGCGAAGTTCGACCTCGCCTCATCGGTGGTCATCGAGCTGCCGAGCCTCGCCGGGACGATGGCCCGCGAGTACGCCCGCCGCGCCGGCGAGGACGACGCCGTCGCGCGGGCCCTCCACGAGATGGAGCTGCCCCGCCCGGCCGGGGACGCCCTCCCCGCCACGGCCGCCGGGGCGCTGCTCGCCGTCGCCGACCGGCTCGACCTCCTGGCCGGGCTGTTCGCCGTCGGCTCCGCCCCCACCGGCAGCTCCGACCCGTTCGGGCTTCGCCGCGCCGCCCTCGCGCTGACCGCGATCCTGCGGGCCGTCCCGCGCCTCGCGCCCATCACGGTCGGGGACGGCCTCGCCGTCGCCGCCCGCAACCAGCCCGTCGACGTCGCCCCCGAGGCCCTCGCCGAAGCGGAACGGTTCGTCGCGCGCCGCCTGGAGCAGAACCTCCTGGACGAGGGCCACCCCGTCCACGTCGTCCGGGCCGTCCTCGTGCACGCGGGCGCGCCCGCCCGCGCCGCCCAGGCCGCGGCCGACCTGGAGAACCTGCTCCGCTCGGGACGGTTCGAGCGGCTCACGACGGCGGTGCAGCGCGTCCTGCGCATCGTCCCGGACGGCACGGCGGCCGGCTACGACCCGGCCCTCTTCACCGAACCCGCCGAAAGGGACCTGCACGCCGCGTTCACCGCCGTCCAGGACGAACTCCCCGCCGACCCCACGCTGCCGGAGTTCTACGCCGCCGCGACCGCGCTCATCGACCCGATCGACACCTACTTCGACGACGTCATGGTCATGGACGAGGACCCCGCCCGGCGCGCCAACCGCCTCGGCTTCCTCGCCGCGATCAGGGACCGGGCGGCGCCCGTCCTCCACTGGCGCGAGATCGCCTAGAACCAGGTGATGGGCAGGCCGTGCGACGGCCCTTCACCGAGGATCGCGCGCTCGCCGCCCGGCCACAGGCGCAGCGCCACGACCTGCACGGCGTCGAGGCGGGACGCGTCGCGTCCCTCGAACGACAGGTGCGCGACCGGCGCCTCCCCGGTGGCCGCCGCTCCGGCGTCCTCCAGATGGCGGAGCATCCGCGCCGCCTCGTCCTCGGACAGGTACGCCCGCATCGTCGAGTGCCACACGACCGTCGCCGCGCCGGGCCGCGGGGCGAGCCCGTCGAGGAAGCCGGCCGCGTCCGCCCGCACGACCGTCGCGGGGACCCGCGCGGCCACCTCGAACGCCGCCCGCAGCCGCTCCACCCGCGCCGTCTGATCGGGCCACACGTACGACATCAGCCGGCGCCGCGCCTCGGGCGAGGCCGCGTCCAGCGGATTCGGGTCGCAGCCCAGCCGTCCGGCGATGGTGAGCGGCGCGTCCACCGGGGGAAGGCCCCGCCAGGCGCCGGCCAGCACGACCGGCGACTCCGGGCCGTACGCGCCGTGCTCGTGCAGGAGCCGGAAATGGTCGGCGCGCAGGTTCAGGCCGGCGCTGGCGCCGATCTCCAGCAGCCTGATCGGCAGACCCGTCGCCTCGGCCACCGCGAGCAGCCCGCCGACCAGCGGGGCCGCCCGCCCCACCTCGTTGGTCTGCGGCGGGTCGGCGAGCCCTTCGCGTATCTCCGCCGCGTGCTCGACCAGCACGTCCCGGAACGCGGGCCAGGCGGCAAGGGGATCCTTCGTCCCGCCCGCGGTCGGGTAGTGGGCCGCGAGGTCCGGTACCCGGCCTTCCAGGACGAGCCTGTGCACCGCGCCCAGCATCCGCAGGACGAACCCGGTCTCGGTGCGCTCGCCGAGCACCTCCGCCACGGCCCCGCCCGGGTCGTCCGCCGCCCGCGTCAGCAGCTCCGCGTACATCGGCGAACCCAGCTCGGCGCACCCCCGCGCCTGGACGATCAGCTGCTCCCGCATCCCCCACCTCCGGTGACGAGCCTCTCAGATGGTGGACGGCGGCACGGGCGGGCGCGCGGAGTCAATAGGATCGACGCATGCTGCGCTGGTTGACCGCGGGGGAGTCCCATGGCCCGGCCCTGACCGCGATCGTGGAGGGGCTGCCGGCCGGCGTGCGCGTGACCTCGGGGGAGATCGCCGAGGAACTGCGCCGCCGCCGGCTCGGCCATGGGCGGGGCGCCCGGATGAAGTTCGAGCAGGACCAGGTGACGATCCTCGGCGGCGTCCGGCACGGGGTGACGCTCGGCGGGCCGGTCGCGATCGAGATCGGCAACACCGAATGGCCCAAATGGGAGACGGTCATGTCGGCCGACCCCGTGGACGCCGACGTCCTCGCCGCCCAGGCGAGGAACGCCCCGCTGTCGCAGCCGAGGCCCGGCCACGCCGACCTCGTCGGCATGCAGAAGTACGGCTTCGACGACGCCCGGCCCGTCCTGGAGCGGGCGAGCGCGCGGGAGACCGCCGCGCGGGTCGCGCTCGGGACGGTCGCCAAGGCGTTCCTCGGACAGGCCCTCGGCGTGGACGTGCTGAGCCACGTGATCGCGCTCGGCGAGGTCGGTGCCCCCGACGGCGTCCTGCCCGGGCCCGGCGACCTCGCGCGGGTGGACGAGAGCCCGGTGCGCTGCTTCGACGACGAGGCGTCCGCCGCGATGGTCGCGCACATCGACGAGACGAAGAAGGCGGGCGACACCCTCGGCGGCGTCGTGGAGGTCCTCGCCTACGGGCTGCCGCCCGGCCTCGGCAGCCACGTCCACTGGGACCGGCGCCTCGACTCCCGGCTCGCCGGGGTCCTGATGGGCATCCAGGCGATCAAGGGCGTGGAACTCGGCGACGGGTTCACCACCGCGCGCCGCCCCGGCTCCCGGGCGCACGACGAGATCGACGGCACACCCGAGGGCGTCCGGCGGCGGACGAACCGGTCGGGCGGTGTCGAGGGCGGCATGACGACCGGCGAGGTGCTGCGGGTGCGCGCCGCGATGAAGCCGATCTCGACCGTCCCGCGGCGCCTCGACACGATCGACGTGAAGACCGGCGGGCCCGCCAAGGCCATCAACCAGCGCAGCGACGTCACCGCCGTCCCCGCGGCCGGGGTCGTCGCCGAGGCGATGGTGGCGCTGATCCTCGCGGACGCGGCGCTGGAGAAGTTCGGCGGCGACTCCGCCGAGGAGACCGCCCGTAACCTGCGGGGATATGTGTCCTCGCTGACCGTCAAGTGAACTGGACCCGCTGACCATGCGACCGAAGGCAGTCATCATCGGGCCGCCCGGCTCCGGCAAGACCACGATCGGCGGCGCGCTCGCCGAACGGCTCGGCGTCCCGCTGCGCGACACCGACGCCGATGTCGAGAAGACGGCCGGCAAACCGGTCGGCGAGATCTTCGTCGACGACGGCGAGGAACGCTTCCGCGAGCTGGAACGCGCGGCGGTCGCGGCGGCGCTGGCCGAGCACGAGGGCGTCGTCGCGCTCGGCGGCGGCGCCGTCCTGACGGAGCAGACGCGGGAGCTGCTCGGCGGGCACACCGTCGTCTACCTGCGGGTCGGGCTGTCGGAGGCGATCAAGCGGGTGGGCCTTGCGTCGGCGCGGCCGCTGCTCGTGCTCAACCCGCGCAGCCAGATGCGCAAGCTCCTGGAGGAGCGCCTGCCGATCTACGAGCGGCTCGGCACGGTCGCCGTCGAGACGGACGGCCGTGAGCCCGGCGAGATCGTCGAGGAGATCGTCGAGGCGCTCGGCACCGCTCGTCCCGGGGGGTCGTCCTCCCACGGGGAGGGCCCGTCGTGACGCAGGCGCGGGTGCACGTCGGCGGCGCCGACCCGTACGACGTCGTCATCGGGACGGGCGTCCTCGGCGAGCTGCCCGCCCTGGTCGGGGAACGCGCCCGGACGGTCGCCGTCGTGCACGCCGAAGGGCTGCCGGAGATCGCCCGTCCCGTGTGCGGTGCGCTGGAGCAGGCCGGATACACCGTCCACGCGCTGCCCGTCCCGGACGGCGAGGCCGCCAAGGAGGTCGGCGTCCTCGCCGGGCTCTGGTCGTCGTTCGCCCGGTCCGGGATGACCCGGACGGACGTCGTCGTCGGTGTCGGCGGCGGCGCGACCACCGACCTCGCCGGGTTCGCGGCGGCGACGTGGCTGCGCGGGGTGCGGGCCGTGCTCGTCCCGACGACGCTGCTCGGCATGGTCGACGCGGCCGTCGGCGGCAAGACCGGCATCAACGTCCCGGAGGGCAAGAACCTCGTCGGCGCGTTCCATCCGCCGGCCGGTGTGCTGTGCGACCTGGCGACGCTGATGACGATGCCCCGCGAGGACTACGTCAGCGGCCTCGCCGAGATCATCAAGGCCGGGTTCATCGCCGACCCGAAGATCCTGGAACTCGTCGAGGACGACCCGAGGGGCGCCGCGTCCCCGGACGGCCCCCACACCCGCGAGCTGGTCGAACGCGCCGTCCAGGTCAAGGCGGACGTGGTGTCGGCCGATCTGAGGGAGAGCGGCCCGCGGGAGATCCTCAACTACGGCCACACCCTCGCGCACGCGATAGAGAAGGCCGAGGACTACCGGTTCCGGCACGGACACGCCGTCGCGATCGGCATGGTCTACGCCGCCGAGCTGGCCCGCCTCGCCGGGCGCCTCCCCGCCGACGTCGTCAAGCGGCACCGCGACGTCCTCACCTCCGTCGGGCTGCCCGTCTCCTACGCCGCAGACTGGCCCGGCCTGCGCGCCACCATGACCATCGACAAGAAGTCGCGGGGAGCCACCCTGCGGTTCGTCGTCCTCGACGGCATCGCCGAACCGGGCCGCCTCGAAGGGCCGGACGAGGAACTGCTCGCCGCCGCCTACCGGGAGATCGGCCGATGACCCGCGTGCTCGTCCTGAACGGCCCCAACCTGCGGCGCCTCGGCGTCCGCGAGCCCGACAAGTACGGGACGACCAGCTTCGACGACCTGGCCGCGCTGTGCCGGGACACCGGCCGCCGCCTGGACCTGAACGTCGAGGTCCGGCAGACCGACGACGAGGCCGAGATGATGCGCTGGGTGCACGAGGCCGCCGACGGGCGCGTCCCGGTCGTGCTGAACCCGGCCGCGTTCACCCACTACTCGTACGCGCTGCGGGACGCGCTCGCCCAGCGCACGGCGCCGCTCATCGAGGTGCACATCACCAACCCGGCGACCCGCGAGGAGTTCCGCCACACCTCCGTCGTCGCGGGCGTCGCCACCGGCACGATCGCCGGCTTCGGCATGCTGTCCTACGTCCTCGCGCTCCAGGCCATCGCGGAGCTGACCGCCGAGAACTCCTGACCGCCGGGACCTCCACCGCTGAGAACTCCGCCGCTGAGGACTACTGGGCCTCCCGGACTGCCCTGCGGGTCATGTCCTTGAGTTCGGCGACGACGTCGTCGAGGGGCGCGACGTCGCGGTGGGCGCGGCACAGGATGGTGGCGCCTTCGACGGCGGCGACGGTCAGGCGGGCCAGGCGGGCGGCGCGGTCGTCGGCGACGCCCGCGTTGCCGAGGCCGGTGGCGAGGGTGTCCTGCCAGCGGTCGAACGCCGCCGCGGCGGCCGCGGCGAGCTGCGGCGCGTCGTCGTGGCACTCCACGGTGACGGCGACGATCGGGCAGCCCGCGCGGAACTCGCTCTTGATCAGGACCTGCCGCCACCAGCCGACGAAGGCGTCCACGGCGGACGCGGGGTCGCCGCCCTCGGTGGCGGCGAGGATGCCGGCGTTGAGGAAGTCGCCGGCGTAGCGGACGGCCTCCTCTGCGAGCTGCGCCTTGCCGTCCGGGAAGTGGTGGTAGATCGACCCGCGCGGCGCGCCGCTGTGCGCGATGACGTCGCGGAACCCGGTGCCGCTGTAGCCGCGCTCGCGGAAGAGGTAGGCGGCGCTGCGCACCATGCGTTCCCGGCTGTCCGTCCCCATGGGCCTGATTATGACATTCATCATAGGCTGTTCGCATTGACCATGACGATCGTCATAGAGACTCTGGCTTATGCTGGACGTCATACCGAACGGAGTGCGGGGCATGGAGACCACGGCGGGCCTGGAGCAGCTGAGGGAGCTGCTCAACATGGGCGCGGAGAACGGCCACGGGATCGGCGCCCTGCTCGGCATGACGGCCGAGACCCTGGAGCCCGGGCGGGTGGCGTTCGCCCTCACGCCGCGGTCCGACTTCAGCAATCCCCTCGGCACCATGCACGGCGGCATCATGTCCACGCTGCTCGACTCGGCGATGGGGTGCGCGGTGCACACCTCCCTGCCGGAGGGCGCGAGTTACACGACGCTGGAGCTGAAGGTGAACTTCATCCGGGCGGTGCCGCCGGAGGGCGGCCGGCTGGTGTGCGAGGGCACCACCGTTCACGTCGGACGCAAGGTCGCCACGGCCGAGGGGCGCGTGACGAACGCGGACGGCAAGCTCGTCGCGCACGGAACGACGACGTGCATGGTGTTCCCGCCTGCTACTCGCGAGTAGGGTCGCCTCAGGCACAGACGAAGGAGACTCTCGTGATCGACCTCCAGCGCGACGGGGACGTGCACGTCCTGCGGTTCGACGCGGGCGAGAACCGCTTCAGCCCCGGCTTCCTCGACGCGGCCGAGGGCGCGCTCGACACCCTGGAGAAGAACGACGGGCCGGGCGCCCTCGTCACCGCCGGGACCGGCAAGTTCTACTCCAACGGCCTCGACCTCGACTGGCTCGGCGCCAACCAGGACAGGTTCGAGGACTACCTGCGCCGGGTGCACGGCCTCTACGCGCGCGTCCTGTCGCTGCCGATGCCCACGGTCGCCGCGCTGAACGGTCACGCGTTCGCGGGCGGCGGCATGCTCGCCCTCGCCCACGACTTCGCCGTCATGCGGACGGACCGCGGCTACTTCTGCCTGCCGGAGGTCGATCTCGGCATGACCTTCACGCCCGGGATGAGCGCGCTGATCCAGGCGCGGCTGCCGAAGCGCACCGCGCACGAGGCGATGATCACCGGCCGCCGGTACACGGCCGAGCAGGCGGAGGCGGCCGGGATCGTCCAGCGCACCGCCGCCGAGGACGAGGTCCTGCCCGCGGCCGTCGAATGGGCCGCGTCGCTGGCCGGCAAGAACGGCGGGACCGTGGGGAAGATCCGCGCCGACCTGTACCGGCCGGCGCTGGACGCCCTGAACGGCCCGGTCTTCGCGTGACCCTCGCCGCGGCCGGGCCGCCGGAGTAGGTTACGTTCGACTGGAATCCGATTCGGTTACAGGGAAGGGATGCCGATGCGCATCGGGATGGCGCTCAGCTACTCCGGCGGTTTCAAGGAGACCGTCGAGGAGCTGGCCGACTACGAGAAGGCCGGCCTCGACATCGTCTACGTCGCGGAGGCGTACAGCTTCGACGCGGTGAGCCAGATGGGCTACATCGCCGCCAGGACCGAACGGGTGGAGATCGCCTCCGGCATCCTCAACATCTACTCGCGGACGCCGTCCGCCATCGCGCAGACCGCCGCCGGCCTGGACTACGTCTCGGACGGACGGTTCACGCTCGGCATCGGCGCGTCCGGCCCGCAGGTCATCGAGGGCTTCCACGGCGTCCCCTACACCGCGCCGCTCGGCCGCACCCGCGAGATCATCGAGATCTGCCGCAAGACATGGCGGCGTGAGCGGGTCCAGTACGACGGCAGGCACTACAAGCTGCCGCTGCCCGAGGGGCAGGGCACCGGCCTCGGCAAGGCACTGAAGATCATCAACCATCCGGTGCGGGCGGACATCCCGGTCATGGTCGCCGCGATCGGCCCGAAGAACGTCGAGCTGACCGCCGAGATCGCCAACGGCTGGGAGCCGATCTTCTACATGCCGGAGAAGGCCGGGGACGTGTGGGGGGCGTCCCTGGCCGCCGGGAAGGCCAAGCGCGACCCGGCCCTCGGCGAGCTGGACGTCGTCGGGCAGTCCCCGCTCGCCATCGGCGACGACGTGCAGGGCTACCTGGAGTTCGGGCGCCCGATGGCCGCGCTCTACATCGGCGGCATGGGAGCCAAGGGCAAGAACTTCTACAACGACCTCGCCCGCCGGTACGGCTTCGAGAAGGAGGCCGAGGAGATCCAGGACCTGTACCTGGACGGCAAGAAGGACGAGGCCGCCGCGAAGGTCCCGCACGAGCTGCTGGAGAAGATGTCGCTCATCGGCTCCGAGGGCCACGTCCGCGAGCGGCTCGCCGCGATGAAGGAGTCCGGCGTCACCACGCTGAACGTCTCCCCGATCGCGGGCGACCACAAGGGCCGCCTCGCCCTCATCGAGAAGGTCAAGCAGATGACCGCCGAGCTGTGACCCGGCTCGTCGACCTGCGGCGTGCCGCCCCCGGACCACGGTCATGAGGGCGGCACGCCGCACGCCGACGGAGGATCAGAGGGCGGCGTTGACCTCCTTGGCGACGCGTTCGCCGGAGCGGACGGCGCCGTCCATGTAGCCCGTCCAGTAGTCGGACGTCTCGGTGCCCGCCCAGTGGATCGGCCCGCACGGCGCCCGCAGCGCCGGGCCGAAGGCCGTGAGCGCACCGGGCGGCGCGACGCCGGCCGGGCCGCCGCCGCTCCACATCTCGTTGTCCCAGCGCTGGATCGCCGTGATCTCCGGTGCGCCGGCCTTGTCGCCGAACAGCTTCTTGAACGAGTCGAGCCCGGCGGCCCTGATCTCGTCCGCCGGCGCGCCGTCGAGCTTCCTGATGTTGGCCTGGTTCATGAAGCCCATCAGGATGCCGCGCGACCCGTCGGGCGGGCTGTTGTCGAACGTCGCGTCGATGGCGCCGCTGTCGGCGACGGCCTGCCCGGTCAGGCCGTCCGCCCGCCAGAACGGGGCGTCGTAGACGCCGACGAACTTGGCGATCGAGCCCATCGGGTAGCGCTGCATCAGCTGCGCCCGGCTCGCGGGCAGCGCCGGCGAGTAGTCGATCTTGTCGGCGATCGCCGGGGACATCGCGACCACGACCCGCTCGGCCGACACCGAGATCCCGTCCGCGTTGACGGTGACGCCGCCCGAGCCGGTGACGATGGACCGCACCGGCGCGTTGTAGCGGACGATGTCGCCCAGGCTCGCCGCCAGGCGGATGGGCACCTGCTCGGAGCCGCCGACGAAGCGGGACTCCTGCGCGCCGTCCTTGGTGTTGATCAGCCGGTCGATCGTCCCCGGGGTGCTCTCGTTGCCCGCGGCGGCCGCGTAGTGCAGCAGGTAGAGCAGCGACACCTCCTGGGAGCGCATCGACAGCGTCGAGGAGACGAACGCGTCCATCAGGAACCGCGCGCCGCTGCTGATCGAGTTGGCCCGTGACCAGGTGTGGAACGTCTGGGCGTCCCACTCGTCGGCCTTCGCCGCCTTCCACGGCTCGCCGACCGGGACGTCCTTGATCATGCCGCCGAGCTTCAGCAGCGCGATCTCCAGGTCGATGACGCCCCAGTCCGGGGGGACCGCGCCGAGGATGCCGTCGGTCTCGTACAGGGACCGCCTGCCGTTGCGGTAGTAGACGTTCTTGCCGGTGTTGTAGGTCTTGAAGGTCTCCACGCCCATGTCGCGGGTGAGCGCGGCGATGCGGTCCTGGGTGGGGCCGATGAACTCGGCGCCGCCCTCGCTGGTGGTGCCGTCGCCGAGCGGCAGGCCGTAGACGCGCCCGCCGGGCCGGTCCCGGGCCTCCAGGACGATCACCGACCGCCCGGCCGCGACGAGGTCGCGGGCGGCGGTCAGGCCGGACAGGCCCGCGCCGACGATCACCACGTCGGCGGTGAGGGGTGCGGTGCGGGCGGCGGCGGGCGGCGCCGCGGCCGCGGAGACGACGGCTCCGGCGGCGGTGAGCGCGCCTGTGCCGAGCAGTCTGCGGCGGCTGACTCGGGTCACGGGAATGCCTCCTGGGGGAAGTCCAAGAGCGGGGGACGGAAGATCACACGGTCGGTCACGCTATGCCCGTCCCGAGGAAAAAGTCGAGGGTTCTTCATGTTTTGTGATCGCGATGTTCTGTGATCGCTCCGGCGGCCCGCGGCCGGGCCCGCCCGCCCGGACCCGCCCGCCCGGACGTGCCCTAGAGTCCTGACCATGGGGGAGACGCACATCGCGCGGCGCCGCCGGCTGGCCGCGCTCGTCGCCGGGCGGGACGCGGGCGCCCTCCTGGTGACCCGCCTCGTCAACGTCCGCTACCTGACCGGCCTCGACAGCTCCAGGGCCGCGCTGCTCGTCCCGGCCGACGGCCCGGCCGTGCTCGCCACCGACGGCCGCTACGCCGGCATGGCCGCGCAGGTCTGCCCCGAGCTCCCCGTCATCGTCGACCGGCAGGTGGCGGCCGCGCTGGTGACGCGGGCCGCCGCGGACGGCCACGGCCGGCTCGGCTTCGAGGCCCACGACCTCACCGTCGAGCAGCACACCGGACTCCGCGACCAGGCCGACATCGAGCTGACCGCCCCCGGTCACCTGGTCGAGGACCTGCGCCGGGTCAAGGACGAGGAGGAGATCGCGCTGCTGCGCGAGGCGTGCGCCATCACCGGCGGCGCGTTCGACGCCGTCCTCCCCGGGATCCGCCCCGGGGTCACCGAACGGGCCGTCGCCATCGCGCTCGAACGGGCGATGGTGGATCTCGGCGCCGACGCCCCCGCGTTCGAGTCGATCATCGCGTCCGGGCCGAACGGCGCCGTCCCGCACCACCATCCGGGCGGCCGCGAACTCCAGCGCGGCGACCTCGTGACCATGGACTTCGGCGCCCGGTACGGCGGCTACCACGCCGACATGACCCGCACCGTCGCGATCGGCGAGCCCGCCGGATGGCAGCGCGACCTGTACGACCTCGTCCACCGCGCGCAGCTCGCCGCGATCGGCGCCGCCGCCCCCGGCGCCGACACCAAGGCCGTCGACGCCGCCGCCCGCGACATCATCAAGGCCGCGGGGCACGGCGACGCGTTCACCCACGGGCTCGGGCACGGCGTCGGCCTGGAGATCCACGAGGCCCCGCTCATGGGGTACGACAAGACCGGTAGGCTGATGGACCGAGTTCCGATCACGGCGGAGCCGGGAATCTACCTCGCGGGCCGGGGCGGGGTCCGCATCGAGGACACCTTCGTGGTCCGCGCGGACGGCCCGGAGCTCCTCACCACGACGACCAAGGACCTGCTCGTGCTCTGACGCGCGGGCCCGCGACCGGGAGAACAACGCAGTGGCGACGACGAACGACCTGAAGAACGGCATGACGCTGAACCTCGACGGCCAGCTGTGGACCGTCCTGGAATTCCAGCACGTCAAGCCCGGCAAGGGCGGCGCGTTCGTCCGTACCAAGATCAAGAACGTGCTGTCCGGGAAGGTCGTCGACAAGACCTTCAACGCCGGCACCAAGGTCGAGGTGGCCAGCGTCGACAAGCGGGAGATGCAGTACCTCTACCGCGAGGGCGAGGACTTCGTCTTCATGGACACCGAGACCTACGACCAGCCCCACATCCCCGAGACCGTCGTCGGCACCGCGGCGAACTACCTGCTCCCCGAGCAGAACGCCGTGATCGCCTTCAACAACGAGAACCCGCTGTACATCGAACTGCCCGCCGCGGTCGTGCTGCAGATCACCGAGACCGAGCCGGGGCTGCAGGGCGACCGTTCCACCGGCGGCAGCAAGCCCGCCACCCTGGAGACCGGCGCGCAGATCCAGGTGCCGCTGTTCATCACCACCGGCGAGAAGGTCAAGGTCGACACCCGCTCCGGCGATTACCTCGGCCGCGGCTGAGGCGATGAGCGCACGCACGAAGGCACGCAAACTCGCGCTGGACATCCTGTTCGCGGCGGAACTGCGGGAGGAGGAGCCGACCGCGGTCCTCGCGGCCCGGGGCCGGCCCAACCAGGACGAGCTGGCCGAGTACCCGCACGCCGTCCGGCTGATCGAGGGCGTCCAGGAGCACCGGGAACGCATCGACGATCTCATCGCGACCTACGCGACCGGGTGGACCCTGGAGCGGATGCCGGTCGTCGACCGCAGCGTTCTGCGGATGGGGGCCTTCGAACTGCTGTGGGTCGACGACGTCCCCGACGGCGTCGCGGTGGCCGAGGCGGTCGGGCTGGTCACCGAACTGTCCACCGACGAGTCCCCGCGCTTCGTCAACGGCCTCCTCTCCCGCCTCCAGCAGCTGAAACCCTCGCTCTCCCTGTAACGGCCGGTCCTTCCGAACGGCGTCGTCGTCCGGCACCCGGCGCGGGGCCGCGGGCGGCTAGGCTTACCGGGGATGAGTGACGTTAGGGGAGCGGCCGTGACCGGTCGGCAGCAGAAGCGGGTGCGAGGCGGAAGCCGCGTGCGCAGCGCCGTCCTGTGGGACGCCCTGCGCACCGTCCTCGACCGCATCGCGCCGGAGACCGGGGGAAGCGAGGTCGTCGACGTCGGCGGCGGCACCGGCGGGTTCGCGGTGCCGCTCGCGGGCCTCGGGCACCGGGTCACCGTGATCGACGCCAACCCCGACGCGCTGGCGGCATTGGAACGCCGCGCCGCCGAGTCCGGCGTGACCGTCCGCGCGGTGCAGGGCGACGCCGTCGACCTGCCCGACCTGCTCGGCCTGGACGCCGCCGACCTGGTGCTGTGCCACAGCGTCCTGGAGTACGTGGACGACCCCGGCGCGGCGATGGCGGCGCTGACCGGCACCGTCCGTCCCGGCGGCTCGGTCAGCCTGCTGGTCGCCGGGCAGATCGCCGCCGCGCTGCACCGGGCGGTGTCCGGCCACTTCGACGACGCCCGCCAGGTCCTGACCGACCCGTCCGGGCGGTGGGGCGAGGGCGACCGCATGCCCCGCCGGTTCACCCGGGAGACGCTGTCGTCGCTGGTGCGCGGCGCGAACCTGCGGGTCGCCGAGCTGCACGGCGTCCGGATCTTCGCCGATCTGGTGCCGAGCGGCATGGTGGACGGCGACGCCGACTCGGCCGACGCGCTGATCGCGCTGGAGTCGGTCGCGGCCGTCCATCCCGTCCTGCGGGACCTCGCCACCCAGCTGCACCTGGTGGCCGACAAGCCGGCCGGGTAGCCGTGAGCCGCAAGCAGCAGCTGCACCGGCCGGGGCCGCAGCCCGGCCCGCCCGCCGACGACACCGGATGCGCGATCCTGCACGTGGACATGGACGCGTTCTTCGTCAGCGTCGAGCTGCTGGAACGCCCGGAGCTGCGCGGACGGCCCGTCATCGTGGGCGCCGCTGGGCCGCGCGGGGTGGTGTCGGCGGCGTCCTACGAGGCCCGCCGGTTCGGTGTGCACTCGGCGATGCCGATGACCCGGGCGCGGCGGCTGTGCCCGCAGGCGGTGATCCTGCCGGTGAGCCACGGCAAGTACTCCCGCGTGTCCGCCGCGGTGTTCGAGCTCTTCCGCTCCGTCACGCCGCTGGTGGAGGGCCTGTCGCTGGACGAGGCGTTCCTCGACGTGGCGGGCGCCGGGCGGCGGCTCGGCCGGCCCGCCGAGATCGCGGCGATGATCCGCGAGCAGGTTCGCGACCAGCAGGGCATCACCTGCTCGGTCGGCGTCGCGAGCACCAAGTTCATCGCCAAGCTGGCCTCGACCCTGTGCAAGCCCGACGGGCTGCTCGTGGTGCCCGCGGACGGCGTCGTGGACTTCCTGCACCCGCTGCCCGTCGCGTCCCTGTGGGGCGTCGGGGAGCGGACGGAGGAGGCCCTGACCCGCCTCGGCCTGCGGACCGTGGGGCAGCTCGCCCAGGTGCCGCCGGCGACGCTGCGGCGCGAGCTGGGCAACGCGACGGGCACCCACCTGCACGAGCTGGCCTGGGGCCGCGACCCCCGCGAGGTCGTCCCGCACACGCCCGACAAGAGCATCGGCGCCGAGGAGACCTTCGACACCGACATCGACGACCCGGACGTCATCCGCCGCGAGCTGCTGCGGCTGGCGGAGAAGGTCGGCGCCAGGCTGCGCGAGAGCGGGAACTCCGGCCGGACGGTGAGCGTCAAACTACGGATGGCGAGCTTCAAGACGATCACGCGGGCGCGGACGCTGGACGAGCCGACCGATCTGGCTCGTGTGATCTATGTCACAGCCTGCGAGCTCTATGAGGGGGCGGCTCTGGATCGGGTACGTCTCCGTCTGGTCGGGGTCAGGGTGGAGAACCTTGGTCCCGCCGGCGAGGCCCCCCGTCAGCTCGCCTTCGACGAGCCGGAACGCGGCTGGCGTGAGGCCGAGCGAGCCATGGACCAGGTCGCGCACCGGTTCGGCCGCGGTGCGGTCCGCCCCGCCGCGCTGGTCCGGCCTGCGGCCGATGGTGACGGACGTGACGGCAGGGACGGAAGACAATGAAAGATGGCTGTGAGGTGACCGGCGCCGGGCCCTCGACGGGCCGTTCGCTTTCGTACGCTCGACAGTGCTCGTATTCTGGGCATATCACCGTTGACGTTCGCGTCCTGCATCGGATACCCCGCCGCGGGGCTGTCGTTGGGAGGTGCCGTGCCGCTCTCTGAGCACGAGCAGCGCATGCTCGAACAGATCGAATCGGCGTTGTACGCCGAGGATCCGAAGTTCGCTCACGCGGTTCGCTCGACCAACCCCCAGGTCCACTACAAACGCCGGATCGTCAAGGCCGCCTTCGGCTTTGTCGTGGGCGTCTGTGCCCTGATGGCCGGTCTTGTGATCAACGCGGGCACCGTGACCATCGCGGTCAGCGTGACCGGCTTCCTCCTCATGGTGGTGTGCTGCGTCTGGGCGTTGACGAGCTGGAAGCGGATGACCGGTATCGGAAGCGAGTCCGCGTCGGACGGCGGCGGCCGGGAGGCCAAGTCCGCCAAACCCGAGAAGGCGGGCTTCATGGAACGCATGGAGGAGCGCTGGCGCCGCCGCACCGAGGGCGACTAGCTTCTCCGGATCGTCCCGGTCCGACGCGGTAGTGGCCGCGCGGGCCGGGACGAACGTGTGCCCGGGCCCCGGAGGCGCGTGCCCGGGAGCCGGAGGCGCACGCCCGGGAGCCGGCGGCGCATGCCCGGGACCCGGCGGCTCGGTCGGCGCGCTGGGCTACTTGCGGCGCAGGCGGGCGGGCAGGTCGTTCAGTCGGGCGGCCACGTCCAGCACACGGTCACCGGCCGACCGGAGCGTGTCCCGCGTCTGCGTCATCGTGGACGGCGGCAGCAGGCGGGCGCGCCACCGGGTCCGGCGCCCCACGGACGCGGCGAACGCGTCCCGGACGGTGCGGACGTCCGCGCGCAGCCGCTCCGGGGGCTCGGGGGAGCGGGACAGGGAGTAGCGGGCCAGTTCCTCGGCGCGGGCGATGCGGGTGAGGGCCCGCGTGCCCGCCGCGTCCAGTTCCAGCAGCTCCCCGAGGCGGCGCGCGGTGGCGCGCGGAGAGTCACTGGTACGCCATTCGAGCCCGTGGTCGAGCGCGTCGGCGCGCATCTCCCGCCACGCGGTGTGGGCGGCCCCCGCGGGATCGGGCTCCCACGTCCGCGAGGCCGCGCCGGACGGCGCCCCGGAGGAGCGGCCGGGAGACGGGCCGGCCTCCGGCGGGGGCGGCGCCGTCAGCGCCGCCCAGCGGCGGCGCCGGGTGACCACCCGCAGCGTCATCGGGACCGCCATCAGCAGCAGGACCAGCAGTCCTCCCGCCAGCCAGGGCGTGGCGGAGAACCCGTCGTCCTCGGCCTCCTGAGCGGCGGCGGCGCCCTCGGGGCCCGTGTCGCTGCGGTGGCTGGGGGCGGCGCTGGGCGCGGTGGCGCCGTCGTCGGCGGGCGACGACGACGACGGCGCCGGCGCGTTCCGCCCGTCCGGGCCGCCGCCGGTGCTGACCGCCGGGAGGCTGTAGCCGGGGGCGTCGGCGGTGCCCTGCCCGGCCGTGCCCGACGGGGTCGGCTCGAACCGCACCCAGCCGGTGCCCTGGAAGTACAGCTCCGGCCAGGCGTGCGCGTCGCGCGACCGGACGACCCATTCGCCGGGCCTGGTCTCGGTGCCCGGCGTGTAGCCCATCGCGACGCGCGACGGGATGCCGAGGATCCGCGCCATCAGCGCCATCGACGCGGCGAACTGCTCGCAGTAGCCGCGCTTGCCGTGCAGGAGGAAGTCGACGAGGTCGCTGCCGTGCTGCGGCGCCGGCGCGGACAGGTCATAGGTGAACCCGCCGGTCTGGGTGAACCAGCGCTGCAGCCGCACGGCCTGCCTGAGCGCGGTCGCCGACCCGGCGGTGACGTCCTGCGCGAGCTGCCTGACCTGCTGCGGGATGTTCTTCGGCACCGCCGTGTACCGCGAGACGATCTCCGCCGGGTAGTTGCCGGCGGCGGCGAGCTGCGCCGACGTCGGCTCCGCGCGCAGGCTCTCGACCGTGTAGGAGCGCCCGCTCGCGGAGTCGCGCAGCGAGTAGACCATCAGCGACGGGACGTGCACCCGCCAGTCGCCCTTGATCGACACGCTGGACGGTGCGTACGGCACCGGCAGGAACGTCATGTTCCTGACCTCGGGCCGTACCTCCACCTCGGTCCGCACCTCCCGGACGGAGGCGACGGTCAGTCCCGGCGGCGGCGGGAGGTCGTCCCCGGTCAGCCGGTCCTTGGAACTGCTCTGCAGGGGGCTGTAGGTCCACCTGTCGCCGTCGAACCGGTCGAGGGCGTACAGGCGCAGGTAGTCGGGCCCCTGCGGGTCGTTCGTCCGGTACGTGAGGACGACCGAGTCGTCCAGCCGGGTCAGCTCCCGCTTCAGGCTGACCAGCGGGTCGGGCGTGGTCACCGTCTGGGTGCCGTTGCCCCCGCCGGTGCCCAGGCCGAGGAAGCCGCGGGGTTGCAGCCCCGGCACGGCCGCCGGGACGAGCACCGCGACGGCGACCGCGCCGACCGCGATCCGGCGTCCGCTCGCCGCCAGCGCGGCCGCGTCGAGCCGGGCGGCCGACTCATCCGGGCGGGGCTCGGTCCCCGCCAGCGGGACGTCCCGCTGGCGGCGGCGCGTCGTCACCGTCCGTCCCCAGCCGCCGACCCGCTCGCGGGCGTCGGCCATCAGCAGTGCGAGGAAGCCCGCCGCCCCGACGCCGAACGCCAGCCAGTTGACGCCGTCCTCGCGGACCGCGGCGGGCACGCTGTACATGGCCAGCAGCGGCAGCCCGGCGGGGGCGGCCCGGCGCAGCCGCACGGCGAGCAGGTCGACCAGGACGGCGACCAGCCCGATCCCGGCGGCGGCCATCATCGAGATCCCGGGCAGCAGCGGGACGGGCGCCGCGTACCGGTTGGCGGCCTGCCAGCCGGCCTCGTTGAGGTCGGCGAGGTGGCGCAGCGACTCCGGCGACGGGATGAACACCAGCCACGCCCGGTCGGCGGCGTAGACGAGGTTGAGGTAGAGCAGCAGCGCGAGCAGCCCGGCCAGGAGGTTGAACACGGCGGGCAGCCGCAGCCGCCGGGCCAGCAGCCCGCCGCCGGCGACGGCGAGCACCGCCCCGAGCCCGGCCTGGAACCAGCCGGCCTCCTCGAACAGCGGATAGAGGCCGATCGAGCCGGCGAGCGTCGCCAGCCCCGCCATGACCGTCACCCGGATTCTCATGAGCCGTCCCTGACGAAGTCCTCGCCGGCCTGGCCGGCCTGTGCCCATGCCCCGGCCAGCTCCGCGGCCGACCGGATGATCACCACCCGCCAGCCGCCCGCGCGCAGCAGCCCGGCCGCCTGCGCGGACACCGGCTCCGCGCCGCCGTCCTGCGGGGACGGGCTCCCCGCGGTACCGTGCGCCTCGACCAGCACCGCGACGCAGGTCCCGGCGCCGCGCCGCGCCGCCGCGACCGAGCGCGCCTCCTCGCCGGACAGGGCGCCGAACACCGCGATGATCAGCCCGTCGCCGTCGCGCGACTTGCCCGCCCGGCCCCGCAGTACCGCCAGCCCCGGGGAAAGCGAACCGCCTTTGGACCTGCGGGCGATCGCCAGGGCGTCCAGCAGCAGTCCCTCGAAGCCCCCGTCCGCCGACGCGGCCGGCAGCGCCTCGCCGGCGTCGGTGACATAGCGCAGGTTCATCCCCGTCCGGACGAGGTGCACCCCGATCGACGCGGTCACCGACACGGCCTGCTCGAACGATCCGGCCATGCCGTCGCCCCAGTGGGAGGTGCGGCGGGTGTCGAGGAACAGCGTCCCGCTGCTCTGGAAGTGCTGCTCCTCACGCCGCACCATCAGCTCCCCGTGCCGGGCGGTGGACCGCCAGTGCACGCGGCGCAGGTCGTCGCCGTGCCGGTACTCGCGCGGGGTCACGTCGTCCTCGCCCGCCGCGGAGACCGCGCTGGCGATGCTGTCGCCGCCGCCCTTCCACGCGCCGGCCAGCCGCTCGTGCGGCAGCGGGACGATCGCGGGCGTCACCGTGAGCCTGTCGGACAGGCTGAACGAGCGGACGAGCTCCACCATCCCGAACGGGTCGGCCAGCCGCACGGTCAGCGGACCCACCCGGTAGCGCCCGCGCACGTCGGAGCGGATCCGGTAGCCGAGTTCACGCTTTCCGTGCGGCTCGATCCGGTCCAGGACGAACCGGGCCCGCCCGCCGAGCGCGTACGGCACCCGGTCCTCCACCATCAGCAGCCCGCTCGGCAGCCGCGACACGTTCTCCAGCCGCAGGTCGACGCGGGCCTCGCGGCCGACAGGCAGCCGCGGCGGGTCCAGGCGCCGCGCGCAGGCCAGCCGGTAGCGGGTCCGCGACACCGCCAGGGTGCACAGAAGCGGCAGCACCAGCACGAGCACGCCCGCGCGCAGCAGGTCGCGTTCGCCGAGGACGAACGCGCAGAGGATCGCGGTCGCGCCGGCGGCCACGAAGGACCGGCCGCGCGTGGTGAGGCCGGCAAGCGCTCGTCTCAACGGTCACTTCCGGGGGGAGGGGACCGGCAGGCGCTTCACCAGGTCGGCGACGACCTGCTCGGGGCGGCGGCGTTCCACCTGCGCCTCCGAGGTGGGCAGCAGCCGGTGCGCGAGGACGGGGACGGCGAGGTCCTGGACGTCGTCGGGGACGACGTAGTCGCGGTCGTCGAGCGCCGCGTACGCCCGCGCGGCCCGCACCAGCTGCAGGGTCGCCCGCGGTGAGGCGCCGAGCCGCAGCTCGGGATGATTGCGGGTCGCGGTGACGAGGTCGATCGCGTACTGGCGCACCGCGGACGACACGTGCTGTTTGCGCACCACCTCGATGAGGTCGCGGACGTCGGCGGCGTGCGCGACGGGGGTCAGCCGGTCGAGGGGGGACGTCTCACCGTGGGTCTCCAGCATCTCCAGCTCCGCCGCGGGGTCGGGGTAGCCCATCGAGATGCGGGCGGTGAACCGGTCGCGCTGCGCCTCGGGCAGCGGGTAGGTGCCCTCCATCTCCACCGGATTCTGCGTGGAGATCACCATGAACGGGGGCTCCAGCCCGTAGGTGGTGCCGTCCACCGTGACCTGGCGTTCCTCCATGCACTCCAGCAGCGCGGACTGCGTCTTCGGGGAGGCGCGGTTGATCTCGTCGCCGACCACGATGTTGGCGAACACCGGGCCCGGCTTGAACTCGAACTCGCGCAGCTCCTGGTTGTAGGCGCTGACCCCGGTGATGTCGCTGGGCAGCAGATCGGGTGTGAACTGCACGCGCCGCACCGAGCAGTCCACCGAGCGCGCGAGCGCCTTGGCGAGCATCGTCTTGCCGACCCCCGGCACGTCCTCGATCAGCAGGTGCCCCTCCGCCAGCAGCACCGTCAGCGCGAGCCGCACCACCGAGGGCTTGCCCTCGATCACCGACTCCACCGCGTCCCGGATCTTGTTCGCGACCTGGGCGAGGCCCTCGAGCCCCGGGGCCGGGTGGGATGCCGGGGGGTCGGTCTCCATGAACGACTCGCCGTGCGTGCCTACTGCCACCAAACCCTCCTCAGCCGTCCGGTCGCGCGGTTGGCTCGAAGGCCCCTGACGGGCCCGCCCCGTGCGGGGGCCGGTCCTACCGCAGCCGGTGCGGCGCCCAATGCGCCCGCCCAAACGACAGTACGTCGTCGGAACGCCCTCCGCGATGTTCATGATGAACGCGAGCCCATTGTGCTCCACGGGGATCGGGGTCCGCGTCCGGAGGAGCACACCACTTCACCCCACCCCGCCCCTCCAGACCCGCCGGCGATGCCCGCCGGGACGGGCCGCGCCGCCCCTCGCCGCCGCGGCGCGCGGACCGGGCCGCCGCGGGCCCCACCCGGCGCCACCCACTCTGACCTGCGAGTTCTTTCATGAACCCGGTTCGGCGCCGGTGTTTTCATTGTTGACGGTGGGGAAGAGTGGAGTAGAGTGGGGCGCCGTGGGGAGCAGTAGCGCCTCATGCGGCGCGGGAGGTGGGGCCGGTGTTCCTCGGCACCCATTCACCGCGCCTCGACGACAAGGGACGGCTGTTCCTGCCGGCGAAGTACCGCGAGGAGCTGTCGGGGGGATTGGTGATCACGAAGGGCCAGGAGCGCTGCCTGTACGTCTTCCCCATGGCGGAGTTCCAGCGGATTACCGAGGCTCTGCGTGCCGCGCCGGTCACCGAGAAGGCCGTGCGGAGCTACAGCAGGGTCTTCTTCGCCAGCGCCTCCGACGAGGTCCCCGACAAACAGGGCCGCGTCACGATCCCGCCTCCGCTGCGCAAGTACGCGGGGCTCACCCGCGACTGCACGGTCATCGGGGCCAACACGCGTCTGGAGATCTGGGACGCGCAGGCCTGGGAGACCTACCTGGAGCAGGAGGAGGAGACGTTCTCCGACGTCTCGGAGGAGGTGTTGCCAGGGATCCTCTGAGAAACGACTCGTCGGTCCGATGACCGGCATCGGCCCACGTTCGGCCAGGTCTCCAGCCGCTCTCCGAGCCATCTGGCGCAGCTTCCCCGGCGCCAGACGGCGACCCCCCGCGCACCACGCGGTGATCTTCCTCTAGGGCAGCGGATGGGGACCTGGCCGGGCGAGGCCGCCGCCGGGGGCGCGAAGCGGTCATCCGGCCCGGCGATGCCACACAGTCCGCGAGCGAGGTGGCAGTGAACCTTTTTCGTCCGGCGTGTCACCACGGCCCCGAGCTCGGCGGCCCGCCGCGGACGAGAAATGTTCAGTACAGGGGGTGAAGCATGGACGTGGGAGACCACGCGCCCGAGTCCGGTCACGTACCGGTCATGCTCGGTCGCGTCCTGACGCTCCTCACCCCCGCGGCGCAGTCCGTCACCGGCCGCCCGCCCGTCTACCTCGACGCCACGCTCGGCATGGGCGGCCACGCCGAGGCGATGCTGAAGGCCGTCCCCGGGCTCCGCCTCATCGGCCTGGACCGCGACACCACCGCGCTGGAGCGCTCCGCGCGCAGACTCGCCCCCTTCGGCGACCGGGTGACGCTGGAGCACGCCGTCTACGACGAGATCCCCGGGGTCCTGCGCCGGCTCGGCGTCCCCGCGGTGGACGCCGTCCTGTTCGATCTCGGCGTCTCCTCCCCGCAACTCGACGAGACCGGCCGCGGCTTCGCCTACTCCCACGACGCCCCCCTCGACATGCGGATGGACACCACCCAGCGGCTCACCGCGGCGGAGGTCGTCAACGGCTACCCGCCCGCCGAGCTCGCCAGGATCCTGCGCGAGTACGGCGAGGAGCGCTTCGCCCAGCGCATCGCCTCGGCGATCGTCCGCGAGCGCGAGCGCGCCCCGCTCGACTCCACCCGGCGCCTCGCCGACCTGGTGCGCACCGCCATCCCGGCCGCGACGCGCCGTACCGGCGGCAACCCGGCCAAGCGGACCTTCCAGGCGCTGCGCATCGAGGTGAACGGCGAACTGGACATCTGGCGCCGGTCGCTGCCCGCCGCCCTGGACGCGATCCCGGTCGGCGGCCGGATCGCCGTCCTCAGCTACCACTCCCTTGAGGACCGCATCACCAAGCAGGTCCTCGCCGCCCAGGCGGCCGACACCACCCCGCCGGACCTGCCCGTCCCGCTGCCCGAGCACGAGCCGCGCTTCCGGCTCCTGACGCGCGGGGCGGAGCTGCCGTCCGACGAGGAGACCACGACCAACCCACGGGCCGGATCGGTGCGGCTGCGCGCCGCCGAGCGGGTCCGGGAGGCGACATGACCACGACGAGCAGACGCCCGCCCGCCAAGGCGCCGAAGAAGAGGACCCGGGAACGCCCGGCCGACGCCGCCGCCCCGGCGCCCGCCAAGAGCAGGCCCGCCAAGAGCGCGCCCGCCAAGAGCACGCCCGCGCGCAGGCCCGCGTCCGCCAAGAGCACGGCGGCCAAGACGAGGCCCGCCGCGCCTGCGGCGAGCAAGGCCGCCGCGGCGAAGACCGCGCCCGCGAAGCCGGCCAAGACCGCCAAGGGCGGGGCGAAGGCGGCCGCCGGGCGGTCCCGTCCGGCCGCGTCGCGGCGGACGGCGGCGCACGCGCCGCCGCGCGCTCCGTTCGTGCTGCTCATCGTCGGGCTGCTCGGCGGCGCCCTGGTGAGCCTGCTGCTGCTCAACACCGTCCTGGCGAAGGACGCGTTCACGCTGACCCGGCTGCAGCAGAGCAACAAGCAGCTCGAACAGCAGCGCCAGGCGTTCGAGGAGGAGATCGCCCGCGAAGGCTCCCCGCAGGGCCTGTCGAACAAGGCCAAGGCGCTCGGCATGAAGGAGGCCGAGGACCCGGCGTTCTTCCACACCGGCACCGGGCGCGCCAGCGACGGCAAGATCCGCCCGGTCCCGCACGCGGCGGCCGCGTCGGCCGGCGCCGCGGGCGTGGTCGGCGTCCCCGGCACCGTGGTGCCCGGCGACGGCGTCCCGCCCTCCGTCCTCGACGGCGGACGCGGAAGCGGAGCGCCGTGAGCGGGAACGGCCGCATCGGGGAGCGGGGGGCACGGTGACGAAACGGCCGGGACGCGGGACCGCCGGGCCTCCGCCCGGCCGGAAACGCGGCCCGGACGGGCGCGGCCCGCGCGGCTCGGCGGGGCGGGACGACAAGAGCGGCCCGGGCGCGGCGCGCGCGTCCGGGCGCAATACCGGTAACTCTCCGCGCCCGCAGGGCGGGAGGTCCGACGGCGCGGGACGGCCGGGCACGAAGGGCAGCGCCGCCCGCCGTCCCGCGCGCGGCGGCATGGTCCCCGCGGCGCGCAAGGAGACCCCCCGCAAGGAGACCGGGACCGGCGGCGCGTCCGCCAAGAAGCCCGCCGTGAAGAGACCGGCGCGGAAGACGGCGCAGACGAAGACGGCGCAGCGGAAACCCGCGCAGAAGAAGGCGCCCGCCAAAGGCGCGTCCGGCAGGAGCGGCGCGGGCCGGGCGGCGCGGAGCGGCCAGGGCGCCGGAACCGGACCCAGGCGCGGCACGGGCGGCTCGGGGCGGCCCCCGGACCGGGGCCCGCGCAGCCGCACCCCTTTCCACCGGCGCGACCCGCTCAAGCGGCTGAACGTCGCGCTGCTGGTCGTCGCGTTCGTGCTGTCGCTGTTCGCCGGGCGGCTCGTCCAGCTCCAGACGATCGAGTCCGGCAAGTACACCGAGCAGGCGATGCGGCAGCGCCTGCAGGAGATCACGCTGCCCGCGATCCGCGGCGACATCACCGACGCGCAGGGCCACCCGCTCGCCATGACGGTGGAGGCGCGGGCCATCTACGCCGACCCGTCGCTGATCGAGGCCGGCGAGCGGCAGGCGATCGTCAACGCGCTGGCCCCGACGCTCGGGCTGAACCCCGCGACGCTGATGAAGAAGATCAGCAAGCCCGACACCCGGTTCGTGTATCTGGCGCACGGCGTCCGGCCCGACCAGGCACGGCTGATCACCTCGTGGGACCTGCTGGGCATCGGGACCCTGCCGGAGTACCGCCGGGAGTATCCCAACGATTCGCTCGCCGCGAGCGTCATAGGTTTCGTGAACGACACGGGGAAGGGCGCCGCCGGCCTGGAGAGCTCGATGAACGGCGTGCTCGCCGGGCGCGCGGGCTGGCAGCGGGTGGAGATCAGTCCCGAGGGCCAGCACATCCCCATGGGCAAGGACCAGAAGCGTCCCTCCGTGCCCGGCCGCGGCGTCCGGCTCACGCTGGAGCGCGACCTGCAGTTCAAGGCGCAGGAGGCGATCGAGAAGCAGGTCAAGGCGTCCAAGGCGAAGAGCGGCAGCGTCATCGTCATGGATCCGCGCACCGGTGAGCTCCTCGCGATGGCCTCCGCGCCCGGGTTCGACCCGAACAACTACGCCGAGTCGGACAAGAGCCTGTGGGGCAGCCCCCTGGTGCAGGAGGCGTTCGAGCCGGGCAGCACCGGCAAGGTCGTCACCGCCGCGGCCGTCATGGAGAAGGGCGGCGTCACCCCGCAGACGCCCTACACCGTCCCCGACAAGCTGAAGAAGTACGACGTCGTCTTCCGCGACTCGCACCCGCACCCGCCGGAGCGGCTCACCTTCGCCGGCGTGCTCGCCAAGTCCAGCAACGTCGGCACCATCATGGCGAGCGAGAGCATCACCCAGCAGCAGCTCTACCAGACGCTCCGCGACTTCGGGTTCGGGGAGAAGACCGGCCTGCCGCTCCCGGGCGAGACGCCCGGGCTGCTGAAGCCGCCCGCCGAGTGGTCGGGCACCGACCGGTACCCGATCGCCTTCGGGCAGACGGTGTCGGTGAACGCGGTGCAGATGGCCAGCGTCTACGCGACCATCGCCAACGGCGGCGTGCGGGTCCGGCCCACCCTCGTCGCGGGCACCGCCGGCGAGGACGACAGGTTCACGCCGTCGCCCGCGCCCGAGCGCGAGCGGGTCATCAGCGAGAAGACGGCCCGGCAGATCAGCGACATGCTGGAAGGCGTGACCACCGAGGAGGGCACCGCCCCGAAGGCCCAGATCAAGGGATACCGCGTCGCCGGCAAGACGGGGACCGCCGAGATCGTCAACCCGCGCTGCGGCTGCTACGACGGCGGCGGCTACACCGCGTCGTTCGCGGGGTTCGCCCCGGCCGACGATCCGCAGCTGGTCGTCCAGGTCGTCCTGCAGGACCCCGAGCGGGGCAGCCACTATGGTGGCGATGCGGCCGCACCGGTCTTCAAGGACGTGATGAGCTTCGCCCTTCAGTCCGAGAAGATCCCGCCGACGGGGAGCCGACCGCCGATCATTCAGATCCACGCCCGAGACTGACGGCAGCGAGTACCCTCCTCGCCTGTGAGTCCACCACCCGTGTCCCAGCAGTCCCGTTCCGCTCGTACCGAAAGAAACGCCATGCGTCCCACCACCAATCCGGCCCGTCCGCTGAATGGACTCGCGGCGCTTCTCGGAATCGAGCAGACCGGCTGGGACGCGGTGTCGGCGACGGGCATCACGCACGACTCGCGTGCGGTGCGGCGCGGCGACATCTACGCAGCGTTCCCCGGCGCGCGCGCACACGGCGCCCAGTTCTCCGCCCAGGCCGCCGAGGCGGGCGCCGCGGCGATCCTCACCGACCCCGACGGGTACGACCGGGCGGCGGCGACGGGCCTGCCCGTCCTGGTGGTGTCCGACGTCCGCGCGCGGCTCGGCGACGCCGCGTCCTGGGTGTACGGGGAGCCCGGACGCGACATCACCCTCATCGGCGTCACCGGGACCAGCGGCAAGACCACCACCGTCTTCCTCCTGGACGCGGGGCTGCGCGCCGCCGGAATCGAGACGGGCCTGGTCGGCGGCGTCGAGATCCGGGTGGCCGGCGACCGGGTGCCGAGCGCGCTGACCACGCCGGAGTCCACCGACCTGCACGCGCTGCTGGCGATGATGCGCGAGCGGGACGTCGGCGCCGCCGCGATGGAGGTCTCCAGCCACGCCCTCGCCCAGGGCCGGGTCGGCGGCGCGGTGTTCGAGGTCGCGGTGTTCACGAACCTGTCCCAGGACCACCTGGACTACCACCCGACCATGCAGGACTACTTCCTGGCCAAGGCCCGGCTGTTCACGCCCGAGTACTCCCGCGTCGGCGTCGTCAACCTCGACGACCACCACGGCCGTGAGCTGCTGGACATCGCCACGGTGCCGACGACGACGTTCTCGGCGTCCGGCGACCCGGCGGCCGACTGGCGGGCCGAGGACGTGCGCGTCGGCGCCGACGGCAGCGTGTTCCGCGTCGTCGGGCCCGGCGGCATCGAGGCCGACGGCGAGGTCCGGCTCGCCGGGCCGTTCAACGTCGCCAACGCGCTCGCCGCGATCGTCGCGCTGGTCGAGGCCGGTATCCCGCTGCAGGCCGCCGTGCACGGGGTGGCGTCGCTGCCCGGCGTCCCCGGCCGGCTGGAGCGGGTGGACGAGGGCCAGGACTTCGTCGCGCTCGTCGACTACTCCCACAAGCCCGGCGCGGTCGAGGCCGTCCTCAACGCGCTGCGTCCCGTCACCGAGGGCGACCTGACGGTGGTGCTCGGCTGCGGCGGCGACCGCGACCGCGGCAAGCGCCCGCTGATGGGAGAGGCCGCCGCCCGGCTGGCCGACACCGCCTACTTCACCAACGACAACCCGAGGTCGGAGGATCCGCTGGCGATCCTCGCCGCTATGGTCGAGGGCGGACTCAAGGTGCCGCAGCCCGGGCGGGCGCACATCGTGGTGGAACCCGACCGTGCCGCCGCGATCGCGCTGGCCGTCGGCCGGGCCCGCCGCGGCGACGTCCTCGTCATCGCGGGCAAGGGCCACGAACAGGGCCAGAGCGTGGCGGGCGAGGTACAGCCGTTCGACGACCGCGCGGTCGTGCGCGAGGCGCTCCGGCGCCATGCGAAAGGGATAAGAGGGGACGGGACGCAGGCGTGATCCCACTTCCGCTGTCGACGATCGCGGAGATCACGGGAGGCACCCTCCACGGGCCTCCGGACGTCGTGGTGAGCGGTCCCGTCGTCATCGACTCCCGCGCGGCGGCCCCCGGGGCGCTGTTCGCGGCGCTGAAGGGCGAGCGCGCGGACGGGCACGACTTCGCGTCCTCGGCCCTGTCGGCCGGCGCCGCCGCGGTCCTCGCGCAGCGGCCGCTGGAGGGCGGGCCGTGCGTGGTCGCCGACGACGTCCAGGAGGCGCTCGGACGGCTGGCCAGGGGCGTGCTGGAGCGGCTGCCGGACGTGACCGTCATCGCGGTCACCGGCTCGGCGGGCAAGACCTCCACCAAGGACCTCATCGGGCAGCTCGCGGGCCGCGCGGGCCCCGTCGTCTTCCCGCCCGGCTCGTTCAACAACGAGATCGGGCTGCCGCTCACCGTGCTGCGCGCCGACGCCGCGACCCGGCACCTGGTCCTGGAGATGGGCGCCCGCGGCATCGGCCACATCGCCTACCTCACCGGGATCGCGCCGCCCGACGTCGGCGTCGTGCTGAACGTCGGCACCGCGCACGTCGGGGAGTTCGGCGGCCGCGAGAACATCGCCCGCGCCAAGGGCGAGATCGTGGAGGCCGTGAGGCCGGGCGGCGCCGCCGTCCTGAACGCCGACGACCCGCTCGTCGCCGCCATGGCGCCGCGCACCCGAGGCGAGGTCGTCACCTTCGGCCGGTCCCCGGACGCGGCCGTCCGCGCCGCGGGCGAGACCCTCGACGGGCAGGGCCGGGCCCGGTTCACCCTCGTCACCCCGGAGGGCTCGGCGCCGGTCGCGCTGCGCCTGCACGGCTCGCACGCCGTCCCCAACGCGCTGGCCGCGGCCGCGGCGGCCCGGGCGGCCGGGCTGGCGCCCGCCGAGATCGCCGCGGGCCTATCGGAGGCCGGGCCGGTCAGCCGGTGGCGGATGGAGGTCACCGAGCGGGCCGACGGGGTGACCGTGGTGAACGACGCCTACAACGCCAACCCCGACTCGACGCGCGCCGCGATCGACGTGGTCGCCCACATGGCGCGGGGACGCCGCGCGTACGCGGTGCTGGGGGAGATGGCCGAACTCGGCGACTCGTCCGCGGCGGAACATGCCAAGATCGGGGAGCATGCGGCGCGCAGCGGGATCGCGGGCCTCGTGGTCGTCGGCGCGAACGCGGCGGCGATGGCCGACGGGGCCGGGCAGGTGGGGTCATGGACGGGAGAGTGCGTGCAGGTGGATGACGTCGGCGCGGCGGTGGCCGCGCTCAGCGAGCGGCTCGCGCCGCGGGACGTCGTGCTGGTGAAGGGCTCTCGCGTGGCCGGACTGGAACGGGTCGCCGAGGCGATCCTCGCGGAGGACGGCCGATGACCAACATCATCATCGCCGCCGGGGTCGCGCTGATCCTCGTCATGGTCGGCACGCCGGTGTGGATCCGGATCGTCAACCGGCTCGGCTACGGCCAGATGATCCGCGACGAGGGGCCCGAGGCCCACCTCAACAAGCGCGGCACCCCCACCATGGGCGGGACGGTCTTCATCGTCGGCTCGCTCGTCGGCTACGCGGTGGCGCACCTCGTCACCGGGACCGAGCCGACCATCTCCGGCATGCTCGTGCTGTTCCTGATGACCGGGCTCGGCCTCGTCGGGTTCGTGGACGACTACATCAAGGTGTTCAAGCAGCGCAGCCTCGGCCTGCGCAGCGGCGCCAAGATGATCGGCATCATCCTCGTCGGCGTCGTGTTCGCCGTCGCGTCGCTCAACTTCCCCAACGGCTACGACATCACCCCCGCCGACCCCTACCTGTCGTTCCTGCGCGACTTCGGCCCCTCGATCGGCCCGTACCTGTTCGTGGTGTGGGCGCTGCTGCTCATCGCGGCCATGTCCAACGGCGTGAACCTCACCGACGGCCTCGACGGGCTGGCGGCGGGCCCGGCCGGCATGGTGCTGGCCGCCTACGTGATCATCGGGAACTGGCAGCTGCGCAACAGCTGCACCGACTACGCGCTCGCCCCCAACTGCTACACCGTCCGCGACCCCCTCGACCTCGCGGTGGTCGCCGCGGCCGTGCTCGGCGGCGTGTTCGGCTTCCTGTGGTGGAACGCCCCGCCCGCGAAGATCTTCATGGGCGACACCGGCTCGCTGGCCCTCGGCGGCGTGCTGGTCGGCCTGGCGATCCTCACCCGCACCCAGTTCCTGCTCGCCATCCTGTGCGGGCTGATCGTGATGATCACCCTGTCGGTGATGATCCAGGTCGGCGGGTTCAAGATGACCAAGAAACGCGTGTTCAAGATGGCCCCGCTGCAGCACCACTTCGAGCTGTCCGGCTGGGCCGAGACGACGATCGTCGTGCGCTTCTGGCTGATGTCGGCGCTGTTCGTCGCGATCGGCATCGGCCTGTTCTACCTGGAATGGATGCCGAAGTAGTGAGCAGCAGCCGTTTCTCGGGCCTGTCCGTGTGCGTCGCCGGGCTCGGCGTGTCCGGTCGCGCCGCCGCCCGCGTCCTCGCCGGGCACGGCGCCCGCGTCACCGTCGTGGACGCCCGCGACGGCGAGGAGCAGCGCGGGCACGCCGCCGAGCTGGAGGCCCGCGGGGCCACGGTCCGGCTCGGCGACGGCGAGGGCCTGCCGGACGGCACCGACCTGGTGGTGACCTCGCCCGGCTGGCGTCCGGACGTGCCGCTGCTCGCCGCGGCCGCCGCGGCCGGCGTCGAGATCATCGGCGAGGTCGAGCTGGCGTGGCGGGTCCGACCCGAGGGCGCGGCGCCGTGGCTGGCCATCACCGGCACCGACGGCAAAACCACCGTCGTCCGGATGCTGGCGTGCATGCTCACCGCCGCCGGCCACAAGGCGCTCGCGGTCGGGAACGTCGGGACGCCGATCGTCGAGGCCGTCGCCGAGCCCTATGACGTGCTGGCGGTGGAGCTGTCGAGCTACCAGCTGCACTGGTCCGGCTCGCCGGCCCCGAAGGCGGCCGCGGTGCTGAACGTCGCGCCCGACCATCTCGACTGGCACGGTTCCATGGACGCCTACGTCGCCGCCAAGGCCAAGATCTTCGGCCCGGGCTGCGTCGCGGTGTACAACGCCGACGACGAGACGTCCGCCGCGCTGGCCGAACGCGCCCCGGACGTGGACCGGCGGGTCGGCTTCACGCTCGGGGCGCCGCGTCCCGGCGAACTCGGCGTCGTCGAGGAACTGCTGGTCGACCGGGCGTTCACCGACGACCCCGCGCGGCAGGCCGCCGAACTCGCCGCGTTCGCCGACGTCCGCCCGTTCGCGCCGCACAACGTCGCCAACGCGCTGGCCGCCGCCGCCCTCGCCCGCGCGTTCGGGGCGCCGCCCGAGGCCGTCCGCGAGGGCCTGCGCGCGTTCGTGCCCGACCCGCACCGCATCCAGCACGTCGCGGACGTGGCGGGCGTCGCCTACGTCAACGACTCCAAGGCCACCCAGCCGCACGCGGCCGCCGCGTCCCTGGCCGCCTACGAGCCGGTCGTGTGGATCGCGGGCGGCCTCCTCAAGGGCCTGGACGTCGACGACCTGGTGCGTTCGTGCGCCGGGCGGCTGCGCGGCGCCGTGCTGATGGGACGCGACCGGCACCGGATCGCCGAGGCGCTCGCGCGACACGCCCCGGATGTCCCCGTCGTGGACGTCCCCGACACCGACACTGGGGCCATGGACCGCGTCGTCAACGAAGCCTCCGGGCTCGCCCGGCCGGGCGACACCGTGCTGCTCGCCCCCGTCGGGGCGTCCTTCGACATGTTCGCCAACTACCCGGCCCGCGGTGACGCCTTCATCGCGGCCGTCGAACGCCTCGCCGGCGCCGCCCGCGGCGCCGGCCCGGCCGACGCCCCCCGGAACCCCCGGTAGACGTGACCGCCGCACCGGCCGGCGAGGAGGACGGCGGGCGCCCGGGGCCGCGCGAGCAGGTGGTCGCCGCCATCGGGCTGCTCGACCGCCCCCTCACGTCCTACTACCTGGTGCTGGGCTGCACGGTGATGCTGCTCGCGCTCGGCCTGACGATGGTGCTGTCGGCGTCCAGCGTCAGCCAGCTCCAGGCGACGGGCTCGGCCTACACGCTGTTCCAGAAACAGGCCCTGTGGATGGCGATCGGACTGCCCGGCATGTGGGTGGCGTCCCGCCTGCCGGTGAAGACGTTCCGCGCGCTGGCCTACCCGCTTCTGCTGCTCTCGGTCGTCGTGCTGGCGCTGGTGCTCGTCCCCGGGCTGGGCCGCAGCGCGGGCGGCGCCACCCGCTGGGTCGACCTCGGGCCGGTGCAGATCCAGCCGTCCGAGCTGGCCAAGCTCGCCCTGGTGCTGTGGGGCGCCGACCTGCTGGCCCGCAAGGAGCGGCTCGGGCAGCTGACCGAGTGGCGGCCGCTGCTGGTCCCGCTGATGCCGGGCGCGGGCATCGTGGTCCTGCTGGTCATGCTGGGCAGCGACCTCGGCACCACGCTGGTGCTCCTCACGATCTTCCTGGCGCTGCTGTGGGTCGTCGGCGCCCCCGGGCGGCTGTTCGTCGGCATCGCCGGGCTCGTGTGCCTGCTGGTGTCGATCCTCATCGTCGTCGAGCCGTACCGGATGCAGCGCCTCACCGGGTTCCTGGACCCGTCCGGCAACCAGCTCACCACCAACTACCAGGGCACGCAGGGCCTGTACGCGGTCGCCTCCGGCGGCCTGTTCGGCACGGGCCTCGGGGAGGGGCGCGCCAAATGGGACTATCTGCCGGAAGCCGAGACCGACTTCATCTTCGCGATCGTGGGGGAGGAGTTCGGGCTCGTCGGCACCCTCGTCGTCCTGTCCCTGTTCGGGCTGCTCGCCTACGCGGGCCTGCGGATCGCCCGGCGGGTGAACGACCCGTTCACCCGGCTGGCCGCCGCGGGCGCGACGGCGTGGCTGGTCGTTCAGGGCATCGTGAACATCGGGGCCGTCATCGGCGTCCTACCCATCACCGGCATCCCGCTTCCGCTGGTGTCCTACGGCGGATCGGCGCTCATTCCGAGCCTGTTCGTGCTCGGCATGCTGCTCGCGTTCGCCAAACGCGAGCCCGGTGCGAGGCAAGCACTCTCCGCACGGGGCCCCGGACCGGTCGTGAGGGCTCTAAGCTGGCTGGGTCTGGCACGGCGTTGAAATCCCCCTTCCGGGATGCCGGAAACGCCGCGTCCGCGTGTGCGCCTACGCGCCGGACGCGCGGCACCCGACAAAGTCGAACACGCTGAGGAGTTGTCAACCAGCATGAGGGTTGTCCTGGCCGGCGGCGGCACCGCCGGACACATCGAGCCCGCTCTGGCTCTCGCCGACGCGCTCCGCCGTAACGACCCGAACACCGGGATCGTCTGCCTCGGCACCGAACGGGGCCTGGAGACGCGCCTCGTCCCGCAGCGTGGCTACGAACTCGCCCTGATCCCGCCGGTGCCGCTGCCGCGCACGCTGACCCCGCAGCTGCTGTCGGTCCCCGGCCGGCTGCGCGGCGCGATCAACGCGGCGGCGTCCGTCCTCGACCAGGCCGGGGCCGACATCCTCGTCGGGTTCGGCGGCTACGTCGCCACCCCCGGCTACCTGGCCGCGCGCAAGCGCAAGGTGCCGATCATCGTCCACGAGGCCAATCCCAAGCCCGGCCTCGCCAACAAGCTCGGCGCCCGCTTCACCGACCACGTCGCGGTCTCGCACGCCGACTCGCCGCTGCCGAACCCCACGTTCGTCGGCATCCCGCTCCGCCGCGAGATCGCGACCCTCGACCGGCTCGCCATGGGCGACAAGGCCCGCTCGTACTTCGGGCTGCTGCCCGACCTGCCCACCCTGCTGATCTTCGGCGGGTCGCAGGGCGCCCGGTCCCTCAACCAGGCCGCCGTGGCCGCCGCGCCGCACCTCCGGCAGGCGGGCATCCAGGTCCTGCACATCGTCGGGCCGAAGAACACCGAGGAGCCCGAGCCGGTGTCCGGCGGCCCGCAGTACGTCACGATCCCGTACTGCGACCGGATGGACCTCGCTTACGCCGCCGCAGACATGGCCATGTGCCGCGCCGGCGCCATGACGTGCGCCGAGCTGGCCGCGGTCGCGCTGCCCGCGGCGTACGTGCCGCTCCCGATCGGCAACGGCGAGCAGCGGCTGAACGCCGAGCCGATCGTCGAGGCGGGCGGCGGCCTGCTGGTCGACAACGCCGACCTGTCGCCCGACTGGATCGCGCAGAACCTGCTGCCGGTGCTGGCCGACCCGGGCCGGGTCGCGACCATGTCGGAGGCCGCCGGGCGGATGGGCCGGCGGGACGCCGACGTCGCGCTCGCCCAGATGGTGTACGACGTGGTCCGCTCTGCGGGCGCCGGCCGATGAGCCTGATCGATCCACGCGACGTCGTGCCCGCCGGTGACCTCGGCCGGGTCCACTTCATCGCCATCGGGGGCGCCGGGATGTCCGGGATCGCCCGCATCATGCTGCGGCGCGGCCTCGCCGTGTCCGGCAGCGACGCCCGCGACTCCGAGCTGCTCACCCAGCTCGGCGACCTCGGCGCCAAGGTCTTCGTCGGGCACGACGCCGGGTACGTGGGCGACGCCGACACGGTGGTCGTCTCCACCGCGATCCGGGACACCAACCCGGAGCTGGTCGCCGCCCGCGAGCGCGGCCTGCGGGTCCTGCACCGCTCGGCCGCGCTCGCCTCGCTGATGGCGGACCGCCGCGCGGTCGCGGTCGCCGGCACCCACGGCAAGACCACCACGACGTCGATGCTCACGGTCGCGCTCCAGCACGCGGGCGCCGACCCGTCCTACTGCATCGGCGGGCAGCTGGTCACCACCGGCCTCGGCGCCGACGAGGGCACCGGCGACGTGTTCGTGGCGGAGGCCGACGAGAGCGACGGGTCCTTCCTCATGTACACCCCGCACGTCGCGGTCGTCACCAACGTCGAGGCCGACCACCTCGACAACTACGGCGGCTTCGAGATGGTGAAGGAGAACTTCGCCAGGTTCGTCGACCGCGTCGAGCCGGGCGGGACGCTCGTCGCCGGCGCCGACGACCCCGTCGCGATGGAGCTTGCCGAACGGGCGCGGGCGCGGGGCCTGACCGTCCGGACGTACGGCGAGGCGGAGTGCGCCGACCTGCGGGTGACCGGATTCACCCCGCGCGGCCTCGGCTCCCGGTTCGAGATCGACGGGATCGGTGAGGTGACGCTGGGCGTCCCCGGGCGGCACAACGCGCTGAACGCGGCCGCCGTGGTCGCGGTCGCGCAGTCCCTCGGCCTGGACGACGTGCCAGTCCGCGCGGGCCTCGCCGCGTTCGGCGGCGCGATGCGGCGGCTGGAGCGCAAGGGGGAGGCGGGCGGCGTCGAGGTGTTCGACAGCTACGCCCACCACCCGACCGAGCTGACCGCGGACCTGGACGCCACCCGCGACTATCTGGGGGAGAAGCAGAGCGGCCGGATCGTCGCGGTGTTCCAGCCGCACCTGTACAGCCGCACCCGGTTCTTCGCCGCGGAGTTCGGCGCGGCGCTCGGCCTCGCCGACGTCGCCGTCGTCCTGGACGTGTACGGCGCCCGCGAGGACCCGGAGCCCGGCGTGACGGGCGCGCTGGTCGCCGACGCCGTCCCGGCCGGCACCGAGGCCGTCTACGCGCCCGTCCGGGACGAGGTCCCCGGCATCGCGGCCTCGCTCGCCCGGCCCGGCGACGTCGTCATCACCCTGGGCGCGGGGGACGTGACCCAGCTCGGCCCGCTCATCATGGAGCGCCTGGCCGGTTCGTAGCCGGCGGGCCGGCCCGGGAAGGACACGCCGCCGCCCGCGCGGTCGGGGGCGGACGGGGAGAACACTGCCAAGCTTGGGTCATGACCGAGGCGCAGACGGGCCGACGGGCCACGCCGGACGAGGAGCGGGGGGAGGAGCGCGGCCGTCCGGGCCGGTGGAAGGTCATCTTCGTCACGCTGCTGGTGCTGGGGGCGCTGGGCGCGGTGACGTGGGTCCTGCTCGGCTCTCGGCTGCTGGTGGTGCGGCACGTCGAGGTGACCGGCGCCGACCTGGCGTCCCGCGACCGGGTCGTCGCCTCCGCCGGGATCCATATCGGCAGGCCGATGGCGCGGCTGGCGACCGGCGAGATCCGGGAACGGGTCGAGCGGCTCAGGGAGGTCGAGTCCGCCGAGATCGAGCGGCACTGGCCGGGCACCGTCCGCATCGTGGTGCGCGAGCGCGTGCCGGTGGCGGTCTTCGAACGCGACGGGCGCTACCACCGGATCGACCGGCACGGCGTCGTCGTGGCCGACGGGGAGTCCAGGCCGTCCGGGCTGCCGGCGCTGACGGTCGCCTCGCCGGGGCCGTCCGACAAGGCGACCCTCGCGGCCCTCACCGTGCTCTCCGACCTGCCGGATCGGCTGCGGGGGAACTTGCGGGAGGTGGCGGCGACCGGGCCCGAGGCGGTCACGCTGCACATGGCGGGCGGCCAGACGGTGGAGTGGGGCGCCGCGGAACGGGCGGACGAGAAGATCCGGCTGCTGGACGCGCTGTGGCGCACGGCGGCGGGGAGGGCCGTCCGCACCGCCGATGTCAGTTCCCCCGAGGTGCTCAAGACGAAGTGAGCGTCCGGCGCACGGGCCGGCGGGGCGCTTCGCGGGGAACGCGTTTGTGGGGCCGTTCGGGTCCGGTGCGTGTGTCGCGGCGATTCCGGCCGTCCGATGGGGCACGCTTGAACGACCGGCCGGAAGGGCGGGCCGGTGCGGACGAACCGATACCGGCGGTACCGATACCCGCAGTGGGGTGGACGACGGCGTGCACAGCCTGGGAACAGCCAGATCTCCTTCGCCGACCAGGGCAAACCCGGGTCCATCGCGACACGCCGGTGGAGTTGGGGGGAGGTTAGTTGACCCTGGCGGTAAGGCCGCCCTACTGTCCGTATCAGTCCTCAGGTTGACATAACTGTAAGCCTCAAGTTGAGGGTGAGGGTTCAGGGGGCCGGTTCTCACAGCCGGATCCGCCGGGCTCGGCCCGCAAGTGCACACAGGTCAGGAACACCGCGGCGGCACGGTCGGCAGACCGGGCAGGGCGGTCGGATAGAGCGGAAAGGCCCCTCGTCGTGGCAGCACCGCAGAATTACCTCGCGGTCATCAAGGTCGTCGGCATCGGCGGCGGCGGCGTCAACGCCGTCAACCGGATGATCGAAGAGGGACTCAAGGGCGTCGAGTTCATCGCGATCAACACGGACGCCCAGGCGCTGCTGATGAGTGACGCCGACGTGAAACTGGACGTGGGCCGCGAGCTCACCCGGGGCCTCGGCGCCGGAGCCAACCCCGATGTCGGCCGCAAGGCCGCCGAAGACCACCGTGAGGAGATCGAGGAGGTCCTCAAAGGCGCCGACATGGTGTTCGTCACCGCCGGAGAGGGCGGCGGTACCGGCACCGGCGGCGCGCCCGTCGTGGCCAACATCGCCCGCTCGCTCGGCGCGTTGACCATAGGAGTCGTCACGCGCCCCTTCAGCTTCGAGGGAAAGCGCCGCGCCATGCAGGCCGAGGCCGGCATCGAGACGCTGCGCGACGAGGTCGACACCCTCATCGTCATCCCCAACGACCGGCTGCTGTCGATCTCCGACCGGCAGGTCAGCGTGCTGGACGCGTTCAAGGCCGCCGACCAGGTGCTGCTCTCCGGTGTCCAGGGCATCACCGACCTGATCACCACGCCCGGCCTGATCAACCTCGACTTCGCCGACGTCAAGTCCGTCATGTCCGGCGCCGGCTCGGCGCTGATGGGCATCGGCTCGGCGCGCGGCGACGACCGCAGCGTCGCCGCGGCCGAGATGGCGATCTCCAGCCCGCTGCTGGAGGCCAGCATCGACGGTGCCCACGGCGTGCTGCTGTCCATCTCCGGCGGCTCCGACCTCGGCCTGTTCGAGATCAACGAGGCGGCGCAGCTGGTGTCCAACGCCGCCGCGCCCGACGCCAACATCATCTTCGGCGCGGTCATCGACGACGCGCTCGGCGACGAGGTCCGGGTCACGGTGATCGCGGCGGGTTTTGACGAGGGCCGCCCTGCTAAGCCGGCCCCGGAACCCGAGAGCAAGAGGCTGCCCCCGCCGCCCCGTCCCGCGCCGCCGCCCGCGTCGGCGCCGCCCGCCGCGCCCGCCAACCCGATCCCGAGCCGGGTCGGACGATCCGAGCCGGCGAGCGCGCAGCAGTCCGCCCCGCAGCAGGGGTCCCAGCAGTCGGTGGCGCAGGCGGCCGCGGCGCCGCAGTCCGCGCCCGCCCCGCCGCAGCGCTCCGACAACGACCGGGCCCAGACGTCCGCGCAGGGACAGGACGACCGCTCCGCCGGACGCGGCGGATCCGGCGAGCACGCCCGGCCCGACGGCACCGCGTCCCCGCAGCCGAACCCGCCCGCCGACCGGGACGCCGGCGCGTCCGGCGCAGAGCCCGGCGGCTCCCGTGCCCCCGCGCCCCGCCCGGCGTCCGAGCAGACACCCTCCCGCGTGCACGCCGGGGAGAACGACGGCGGTCCCGCCTCGTCCGGGCAGCGCCGCCGTCCCGTGGTGTTCGACGAGGACGACGACCTCGACGTCCCCGACTTCCTGAAGTGATCACAACCGTCGCCCTGGGCGACGGCGTCGGCGCCGCCTTCACCGGCCGTGCCGGCGGCGTGAGCACCGCCCCCTACGACTCCCTCAACCTCGGCGGCGCGGCCGGCGACGACTCCGCCGCCGTCCTCGACAACCGGCGGCGCGCCGCCGCCCGGCTCGGCGTCGACCCCGCACGCACCGTCTTCATGCGGCAGGTGCACGGCGCCGACGTCGCGTTCGTCACATCCCCCGACCTTTCCGGCCCGGTCGACGCGATCGTCACGACCGTCCCCGGCCTCGCCCTCGCCGTGCTGGTCGCCGACTGCGCGCCCGTGCTGCTGGCCGACCCCGCCGCCGGGATCGTCGGCGCCGCCCACTCGGGCCGCCCGGGGACCGCCGCCGGGGTCGTCCCCGCCCTGGTGAAGTCGATGTGCGAACGGGGCGCCGACCCCGCCAGGATGGCGGCCGCTATCGGCCCCGCCGCGTGCGGCCGCTGCTACGAGGTCCCCGAGGCGATGCGGGACGAGGTCACCGCCGTCGTGCCCGCCGCGTACTCCACCACGTCAAAGGGCACCCCGGGCCTCGACATCCGCGCCGGCATCGTCGAGCAGCTCGCCGCCGGCGGCGTGACCGGCGTCCGGGTCGACCCCCGCTGCACCATCGAGGACCCCGGGCTCTTCTCCTACCGCCGCGACGGCCGCACCGGCCGCTTCGCCGGATACGTCTGGCTCAAGGGCGACGCGTGACCGGGGAGCGCCGGGCCGAACTCGCCGAGGGCATCGCCGGGGTGCGCGCGCGCATCTCCGCCGCCTGCGCCGCCGCCGGCCGGGACGACGACGAGATCACGCTGATCGCGGTGACCAAGACGTTCCCCGCGTCCGATGTGCGGCTGCTGGCCGGACTCGGCCTCACCGACGTCGGCGAGAACCGCGACCAGGAGGCCCGCCCGAAGGCCGCCGAATGCGCCGACCTCCTCCTCACCTGGCACTTCGTCGGCCGGCTGCAGACCAACAAGGCCCGCGCCGTCGCCGGGTACGCCGACGTCGTGCACTCGGTGGACAGGCCCCGGCTGGCCTCGGCCCTGTCGGAGGCCGCCGTCCGCGCCGGCCGCACCCTGCGCTGCCTCGTCCAGGTCTCCCTGGACGAGGCGGCACCATCGGAGGGGCCGGGCCGCGGCGGCGCGTCCCCCGCCGACGTTCCCGCGCTCGCCGACGCGATCGCCGAGGCGGGCGGCCTGGAGTTCGGCGGCGTGATGGCCGTCGCCCCGCTCGGCGCCGACCCGGTGCCCGCCTTCACGCGGCTCGCCGGCATCGCCGAACGGGTCCGCCGGAACCATCCGGGCGCCCGGATCGTCTCTGCGGGTATGAGCGGCGATCTGGAACAGGCGATCGCGTGCGGCGCGACACACCTGCGCGTCGGTACGGCGTTGCTCGGCGGCCGACGGGCAATCGTCAGGTAATGTCCCCCCAGTGGTACCTGCCGGAACGCGGGCCGCCATGACGGATCAGTCCAACGACGGCGCCGGACGCGCCCGGAGCCGCGGCCACAGGACACGGAGGGGCATATGGCCAGCGCGATGCGCAAGATGGCGGTCTACCTCGGCCTTGTGGAGGACGATCGCTACGACGACAAGTACGGCGACTACGACGAGTACGAGATCTACGATGAGGAGACCGACTCCGGGCAGGGCCGCCGTCGCGAGGACGAATCCGGCGGACAGCTTACCCGAGCCGACGAGGCCGCGGACCGCGAACGCGACCATCACTCCACGTCGACCATAGAGCGGCGTTCCGTAGCGCTCTACGAGTCCGGTACCACCGACCTCGCTCGTATCACTACGCTGCATCCAAGGACCTACAACGAGGCGAGGACCATCGGCGAGCACTTCCGGGAGGGCACACCGGTGATCATGAATCTGACCGAGATGGTCGACAGCGACGCCAAGCGTCTGGTCGACTTCGCGGCGGGTCTCGTGTTCGGCCTGCACGGGAGCATCGAGCGTGTTACGAACAAGGTGTTCCTCCTGTCGCCCGCCAACGTGGAGGTGACGGCCGAGGACAAGGCCCGGATGGCAGAACGAGGTTTCTTCAACCAGAGCTGAGATCCACATGCGAGAGAACCCGTGAACATCGTTGGAACCGTCCTGCAGGCGATCCTCTACTTCTTCCTCCTGTTCCTGATCGGGAGGCTGATCCTGGAGATCCTGCAGTCGTTCGCCCGGCAGTGGAAGCCGACCGGGGTCGTTCTGGTGATCGCTGAGGCGACCTACACGGTCACCGATCCGCCCCTGAAATTCCTCAGACGCTTCATCCCGCCCATTCGACTCGGTAACGTTGCGCTGGATCTCAGCTTCACCGTCCTCATCCTTGTGGTCTGGATCCTGATCATCATCGTCGGCTCCGCGTTCGGCGGAGGTTAGGTCGATCGGATACCGTCCTTCGGGACAGACTCCAAGCGCGCCAAGGAGACGAGAACATGCCGCTGACACCCGCCGATGTGCGGAACAAGCAGTTCAGTACCACCAGGCTGAGGCCGGGGTACGACGAGGAGGAGGTGGACGCCTTCCTCGACGAGGTCGAGGCCGAGCTCGACCGCCTCATCCAGGAGAACGAGGAGCTGCGGGCCAAGCTCGCCGAGTGCCTGCGCGGCAAGGTTCCCGCCATGGCCGCCCCCATCGTGGAGCCCAAGCCGGACGTCCAGAAGATCCCGGAGCCTCCGCGCCCCGAGCCGCAGCCGCAGCCCGAGCCGGAGCCGGCCCTCGGCGGTCTCGGCATGTCCTCCGCGCCCACCGGCGAGGACAACATGGACACCGCCGCGCGTGTGCTCGCGCTGGCGCAGCAGACCGCCGACCAGGCGATCGCGGACGCCCGCCGCGAGGCCGACGAGACGCTCGGCCGCGCCCGCCGCGAGGCCGAGGAGATCCTCGGCAAGGCGCGCCGGCAGGCCGACCAGATCGTCAGCGAGGCCCGCTCGCGCGCCGAGGCCCTCGACCGCGACGCCCAGGAGCGGCACCGCCAGGTCATGGGCTCGCTCGTGCAGCAGCGCGAGGAGCTCGAGCGCGAGGTCGACAACCTGCGCGCGTTCGAGCGCGAGTACCGCAGCCGGCTGAAGGTCTACCTGGAGGGCCAGCTGCGCGACCTGGAGGCGGGCAGCACCGAGACCGGCGCGTTCGCCGCCGTCCCGGGCGCGGCCCCCGCCCAGTCACAGCAGAACGCCCCCCAGGGCGGTCCGCAGACGGGCCCGCAGAACACCCTGCAGCACAACGAGAACCGCAACGGCGCCCCCGGCGGCTCCGGACCGGCGCCGGGCCAGTTCCCGCCGCCCGCCGAGCACGCCCAGCAGGTGCAGCACTCCGCGACCGGGGCTTTCCACGCCGGCGGTGACAACCCGCCGCACGAGCGGCGCTGAGGCGGGCATCGCGGGCGATAGTGTCTTCCCGATCGCCGCGCCGAGGATGGCACCGCAGCCATCCCGGCGGCGCGGGGAGTCCGGCCGGTGCCGGCCGCCCGGGAGCCGAGCGGCCTGAACGAGGGAGAGAGACCCTGTGATCATCCTGAGCGGCGTTCTCGTGGTGGTGGCGATCGCCCTGCTGGTAGCGGGAATCGTCGCCGGCAACGGAGACAGCGCCGAGGTCTTCAACCTGGACGCCCTGTTCGTGATCTACATTTCGATCGCGGTCAGCATCGTTTCCGCGCTGTGCCTTGCCATCGGGGTGTTCCTGCGCCGCAAGGAGCTCTTCGGCGCGGGGGTTTCACCGGCGCCCTCCCGCAGGAGCAAGAAGACCAAGAAGGACAAGCGCAAGAAGGCCGCCCCGGCCGCGTCGGCCGCGAACGCCCAGGGCGTCCCGCCGGCCAAGGCCCCGGTGGCGGACCCGGCCGACGACGAGGTGGAGATCCCCGCCCCGCCGGCCGACGTCCCCGACGACGCGCTGGTGTTCGTCGTCCGCGGCCGCAAGCGCTACCACCTCGACACCTGCCGGCAGCTCGCCGGGCGCGAGACCGAGGAGCTCACCTACGCCGAGGCCAAGGAGGAGGGGTTCAGCCCCTGTACCGCCTGCATGCCCGACACCGCACTGGCGGCGCGCGCCGCGGCGTCGGGACCCGTGCCACCCGACACGGGCAAGGCGGCAGGGGACGTGCCCGCACCCCCGAAGCCCGGCGTGGAGCGCTCCGAGGGCGGCCTGGCGGGTCTCGCCAAGCCCGCGCCCTCCCCGGCCTCCGCGCCCACCTCGTTCGACAAGACGGCCGAGATCCCGCGGACGGACCGGCCCGCCGAACCGGAGCGCCCGGCGTCCGGCCCCGCGGGCCCGACCCTCACCGACATCCCGGTGGCGAGCCTCTTCACCTCCGAAGAGCCCGCGAAGCCCGCGGAGAAGGCCGAGACCGCCGAACCGGAGCCGGAGGGTCACTCCGCCGGCGAACGGCCCGCTGAGGCCGAATCCGCGCCGCCGGACACCACCGTCGACCTGGGCGCCGCACCCCTCGCCGAGCCGGACGCCGACGCCGCCGTCCCGGACGCCGCGGCTCCGAAGCCCCGCGGCACCGACGACGACGTCCCCGCGCCGCAGCCGGCCGAGGAGCCCGAACCCGAGCCGGCCGCCGAGGCCCCGCAGGACGAGCCCGGCGGCGGCCCGCAGGTCCGCATCCTGAGCGGCACCAAGCGCTACCACCGCACCGACTGCGCCCTCATCGAGGACATCGGCGACGAGGCCGACGACCTGGAGTCGCTGTCCCGCGCGGAGGCCAAGGCCCGCGGCTGCACGCCCTGCCTCGTCTGCCAGCCCGACCGCGAGCACGCCCGCGACTGAGACCGGCCTCGGCCTGGGCGGCTCAGCGGCCGCGTCTCCGCTCGCGCGTCTCCGCGCGCCGCTCCTGGTGCAGCCGGTGGATCTCCCGGTGCCGGTCCCGGGTCCGGCCCTTACCGCCCACCTCCCGGCGCGTGACCGACACGCCGCCGAACAGCACCAGCCCGGTCAGCCGGATGACGGGCGCGTCCGGGTCCGTCGTGTCGTCCTCCGGCAGATCGTTCCCGCCGAAGATCGCGACATTGGACCCGACGACCCGGACCCCCGGCGGCACGACCAGGTTCACGCCGCCGAACACGCAGGTGACGTTGACGGTCACCTCGCCGCGGCTGAGGACCGCCTGCCGGAAGTCCACGTCCACGCCGCCGAACACGCAGGACACGTTGGTGGTCGGCTCGACCAGCCAGCGTCCCTTCCGCTCCGCCCCACCGAAGATCGCCACCAGGTTCGGCGACTGGGGCGCCGGCGGCGCGGGCACCTGCTCGTCCTTGCGCAGATCGACCCGCGGCCGCGGTGCCCGCGCCGCCGGCAGGTCGCTGAGAACCGGCTCCAGCTCGGCGTACGTCTTGGCGTTGTACACCACGTCGATGCGCTCGGCGTGTTCTTCCGGCGTGATGCGCCCCTCGGCCAGGGCCTCGCGCAGACGGTCGGCGACCTGATCACGGTCGGCATCCGACGCGCGCATCCGCGCGGGCGACGGCTCCGCCGGAGGTTCGGAAGCGGAAGGCTGCTCGGGAAGATTCACCCCTCAATCATTGCAGCGTCGGCCCAGGGGGACGACCCCCTGGAACCCCCGTCGCGAGCCGGCCGGATCCTCACGCCGCGGTCCCGGGGTGCTGTGACCGTGCCGCGGGCCGGTGCCGTGTCGCCGCGGTCGCCCGGCTCGGCGGGCCGGGCGGTCTCCGGTCGCAGCGCGACCTCCGACCGCCCGACCCGTGTGGCCGTGGCCGGTGTCGCTACTCGGCGGCCTTGCGGAGGTAGTGGGTCAGGCCCAGTTCCTCGTCGCGGGTCGCGGGCAGGTCGGCGGGGCGGCCCTCGGTCACCGTGGTCGCGAGGACCTCGGCGGCGATCTCGCCGGTGTGGGCGCGCAGGGCCTCGGCCAGGTCGGTGCCGGTGGCCTCCCACCACAGCTCGATGCGGTCGGTGACCTCCAGGCCGGCGGCCTTGCGGGCCTCCTGGACGAGGCGGACGGCCTCGCGGGCGAGGCCGGCGCGGCGCAGTTCGGGCGTGACGGTGAGGTCGAGGGCGACGGTCTCGCCGGCGGCGCTCTCCACCGCCCAGCCGGTGCGCGGACGCTCGGTGACGATCACGTCGCCGGCGGAGAGCGGCACCGTCCCGAGGCCCTCGGCCTCGACGTCGGCGGCGCCGTCGCGGAGGGTGCGCACCAGGTCCGCCGGATCGGCGGACGTGATCGCCTTGGCGACCTTCGGGGTGTCCTTGGCGTAGCGCTTGCCCAGCTCGCGGAAGTTGGGTTTCACCTCGTACTCGACCAGGTCACCGCCGATCGAGGAGAGCTCCTCGAAGCCGAGGACGTTCAGCTCCTCGGAGATCTGCGCGCGGAGCTGGGCGGGCAGCGCGGACCAGCCCGCGGCGCCGACCAGGGCGCGGCCGAGGGGCCGGCGGGTCCGGACGCCGCTGGCGGCGCGGGCCGAGCGGCCGAGCTCGACGAGCCGGCGGACGAGGGCCATCTGCGCGGTCAGTTCCTCGTCCACGAGGTCCTCGTCGACGGCCGGCCAGTCGGCGAGGTGCACCGACTCGGGGCCGTCGGCGGGGCGGATGACGTCCCACACGTGGTCGGTGATGAAGGGCACCATCGGCGCCATCAGGCGGGTGAGGGTCTCCAGGCACTCGTAGAGGGTCGCGAAGGCCGACGAGCCGTCGGGGCTCCCGGGGCCCTCCCAGAAGCGCCGGCGGGAGCGGCGCACGTACCAGTTGGACAGGTCGTCGACGAACTGGGCCAGGTGGCGGCCGGCGCGGGCGGTGTCGAAGTCCTCCAGGGCCGCGTCGACCTCGCGGACGGTGCGGTGCAGTTCGGCGAGCGCCCAGCGGTCCAGGAGGGGGCGGTCGGCCGGGGCGGGCGCCTCGGCGAGGCGGTCGGGCGTCCACGCGCGGCCCTGCGCCTGCGCCGCGTTGGCGTACAGGACGAAGAAGGACGCGGTGTTCCAGTAGGTGAGGAGGACCTTGCGGACGATCTCCTCAAGGGCGCCGTGGCCGACGCGGCGGGACGCCCAGGGCAGGCCGTTGGCGGCCATGAACCAGCGCACCGCGTCGGCGCCGTGCTCGTCCATCAGCGGGATGGGCCGCAGCACGTTGCCGAGGTGCTTGCTCATCTTGCGGCCGTCCTCGGCGAGGATCAGCCCGAGGCACACGACGTTCTCGTAGGACGAGCGGTCGAAGACGAGCGTGCCGACGGCCATGAGGGAGTAGAACCAGCCGCGGGTCTGGTCCTGAGCCTCGCAGATGTATTGGGCGGGGTAGGAGTTCTCGAAGATCTCGTTGTTGCGGTGGGGGGCGCCCCACTGCGCGAACGGCATCGACCCGGAGTCGTACCAGGCGTCGATGACGTCGGGGACGCGGCGCGCCTCCGTCCCGCACCTGTCCGATTCCGCGTCTCCGACACGGGCGGGACAGGGGAACGTCACGTCGTCGACGTAGGGGCGGTGGGGGTCCAGCGCGGACATGTCGCTTCCGGCGAGTTCGCCCAGTTCCTTGAGCGACCCGACGCAGGTGACGTGGTTCTCGTCTTCGCCGCAGACCCACAGGGGGAGCGGCGTGCCCCAGTAGCGGCTGCGGGACAGCGACCAGTCGACGTTGTTGCGCAGCCACTCCCCGTACCGGCCGTGCTTGACCGTCTCGGGGTACCAGTTGGTCTTCTCGTTCTCCTCCAGCAGCCGGTCCTTGATCTGCGTGGTGCGGATGTACCAGGCGGGGAGCGCGTAGTAGAGCAGCGGCGTGTGGCAGCGCCAGCAGTGCGGGTAGCTGTGCTCGAAGTGCCCGCCGCGGAACAGCAGCCCGCGCGCGCGCAGGTCGTCGGTGAGGGGCTCGTCGGCGTCCTTGAAGAACTTGTTGCCGACCAGGGGAACCTCGCGCAGGAAGCGCCCGTCGGGACCGATGGGGTTGACGATCGGCATCCCGTAGCGCTTGCAGACGGTCATGTCGTCGCCGCCGAACGCGGGAGCCTGGTGGACGAGGCCGGTGCCGTCCTCGACGGTGACGTAGTCGCCCAGGACGACGTAGTGCGAGTCCGGGATGTCGACCAGGTCGAACGGCCGCCGGTAGGCGGTGCGCTCCAGATCGGTGCCCCTGTACGTGGCGAGCCGTTCCGCGCCTTCGCCGAGAACCTGGTCGAGGAGGGGTTCGGCGACGACGAGGACCTCGTCGGAGCCCGCGGGCCTGGCGGCGACGTAGGTGACCTCGGGGTGGACGGCCACGGCGGTGTTGGACACCAGCGTCCACGGCGTCGTCGTCCAGATGAGCAGCGCGGCGTCCATCTCGGCGAGCGGGCCGGACGTGACGGGCATCCGCACGTACACCGACGGGCTGGACACCTCCTCGTACGCGCCGGGCTGGCCCAGCTCATGGTCGGACAGGCCCGTCCCGCAGCGCGGGCAGTACGGCGTGATGCGGAAGTCGCGGAACAGCAGGTCCTTGTCGAACACCTGCTTCAGGGACCACCAGACCGCTTCGACGTATTCGGGGTCCATCGTGCGGTACGCCTGGTCGGTGTTGACCCAGTAGCCCATGCGCTCGGTCATCTCTTCGAACGCGTCCACGTGGCGCAGCACCGATTCGCGGCAGCGGTCGTTGAACTCCGCGACGCCGTACTCCTCGATGTCCTTCTTGCCGGTGAGGCCGAGTTCCTTCTCCACGGCGACCTCGACGGGCAGCCCGTGACAGTCCCAGCCGGCCTTGCGGGGGACGTGGTAGCCCTTCATGGTCTTGAAACGCGGGAAGACGTCCTTGAACACGCGCGCTTCGACGTGGTGGACGCCCGGCATGCCGTTGGCGGTGGGCGGGCCCTCGTAGAACACCCAGCGGGGACCGGACGCGGTGCGCTCCAGCGACCGCTCGAAGACCTTGCTCTCCTGCCAGCGGCGCAGCATGTCCCGCTCCAGGGCGGGCAGATCGACCTGCGCTGGCAGCGGCCGAAAACCTCGGCTCACGATGGCGGACCTCCGGATCGACGTGACCACGTTGACCGGAGGGACGAGGCGCGTGCCCGGATCGACCGAGCGCCCCGCGGTACCACCCTCCTTGACCGTGCCTGCGGCACGGTCCGCTTCGTTCGAGTCTCGGCTGCCGGGTCTACTGGGCCCGCGGACGGATGTCCGGGGCGGTTCTTCCGGCGGCTCCGGGGTGATCAGACCGCCGGGCTCGCCCCCGGGCTCGCACCGTCCCCGGGTCGCTCATGGCTTGCGTGCGGCGGCAGGTGTCCCCATCCATGCCTGCCGATGAGACTGCTCGCCACGACTCTAACGCACGCGGGGCGCGTCCTCTTCCCGTTTTCCGTGCGGGCCGGTCGCCGCGGGGTGGTGCCGTTCCTTTGCGATCTCGTGCGGTGGCCTGGGGTTTCCGGGCGTTCGCCGACGGGGCATAAGGGGTCGGTAACCCAGCCCAGGTTGTTTGCCGCGCCCGAGAAAGGGGACTTATGCTGCCCGCACTGCCCGTCGAGGCGATCAGCGCGAGGGGGGCCGACATGGCCGGCGCGAAGAGGGGCACCCAGTCCGGTGAGACGCTGCCCGATGAGAAGCCGTCCCAGGAGAAGCCGCCCGCTGAGAAGAAGAGCCGGGGCGGGAGGCGGTCCCCGGCCAGGTCGCCCGGCAAGAGCCCGGCCGCGAAACCGGGTAAGACGGCGTCGGGACGCGCCCCCGCGAAGGCGGGGAAGGCGGGGAAGGCCGACGGGACCGGCGGCGCGGCGGTGGACGGCCGGGTCCCGGCGAAGGCGGCGGAGCTGCCGGTCCGCGAGGGGGAGCACCTGTGGACGTCCGGTGAGCTCGCCGAGGTGCGGGCCGGCCTGCAGGAGCAGATCGAGGCGCTGCGCAGCGAGATCGCAGCGTCGGCGAGCCAGATCGCCGAGGGCGACAGCAGCGACGGCGCCGGCGACGACCAGGCCGACGCGGGCGCCAAGACCTACGAGCGCGAGCACGAGCTCGCACTGTCCTACAATTCTCAGGACCTGCTCGCCCAGATCGAGCGGGCCGTCCAGAGGATGGACGCCGGCACGTACGGAACCTGCGAGTCCTGCGCCAGGCCGATCGGCAAGGCGCGGCTCCAGGTCTTCCCGCGTGCGACCCTGTGTGTGACATGCAAACAACGCGAGGAACGTCGCTGAGCGACTCAACGAACCCAGAGGGCGGGGCCGGGGAATCCACGGGATCTCCTCGGCCGCGCCGCGTCGGCGTGCTGATCGCCGTGGCGCTGACCGCGCTCACCGCCGACATCGTGTCCAAGATCATCGTGGTGGCGACGCTGCAGGACCGCGAGCCGGTCCGGCTTCTCGGCGGGCTGCTGACCCTGCGCGAGACCCGCAACAGCGGCGCCGCGTTCTCCATCGGCACCGGCTACACGATCGTCTTCACCCTGATCGCCATCGGCGTGGTGGTGGCGATCCTGCGCACGGCCCGGAATCTGCGCAGCCTGCCCTGGGCGATCTGCCTCGGCCTGCTGCTCGGCGGCGCGGTCGGCAACCTCATCGACCGGCTGCTGCGGGCCCCGGCGCCGCTGAAGGGCCATGTCGTCGACTGGATCCAGGTACCGAACTTCCCGGTGTTCAACCTGGCCGACTCGGCGATCGTCTGCGGCGGCGTCCTGGCCGTCCTGCTGGCGGCGCGCGGGCTGCAGATCGACGGGACGCGGCTCCCCGGCAAGGGCGAGGAGGACGCCGGGGAACCCGAGGCCACCGGGCCGGAGCCCGCCAAGCCCGAGCCGGACGGCGAGGCGGACCACGAGCCCGGACCCGAACCCGGACCCGAGCCCGAGCACGAGCCCGAGAAGCCCGGGCCGGGTGACGCCCCGGCCACGGCGCCGGAGGAGAAGGCCTGATGGGCGAGGTGCGCAGCCTCCATGTCCCGGACGGGCTGGAGGGGGAGCGGGTCGACGCCGCGCTGGCGCGGCTGTTCGGGCTGTCGCGGGGCAGCGCCGCCGACATGATCGCCGCCGGGGACGTCCTGCTGGACGGCGCCGAGGTGGCCACCAAGTCGGAGCGGCTGCACGCCGGAGCCTGGCTGGAGGTCACGCTCCCGCCGCCGCCGACGCCGCCCGCGCCGGTCGCCGAGCCCGTCCCCGGCATGGCCGTCCTGTACGAGGACGACGACATCGTGGTGGTCGACAAGCCGATCGGCGTCGCGGCGCACCCGACCACCGGCTGGACGGGCCCGACCGTCCTCGGCGGGCTGCTGGGGGCCGGGCACACGATCGCGACCAGCGGTGCGTCCGAGCGGCAGGGCATCGTGCACCGGCTGGACGCCAACACCACCGGCGCGATGGCCGTGGCCAAGAGCGAGGTCGGGTACTCGCGTCTGAAGCGCGCGTTCAAGGAACGCCGTGTCGACAAGCGCTACCAGGCGCTCGTGCAGGGCCACCCGGACCCGTTCCGGGGGACGGTCGACGCGCCCATCGACCGGCACCCGTCCGGCGACGGCCGGTTCGCGGTCGTGGCGGGCGGCAAGCCGTCGGTGACGCACTACGACACCGTGGAGGCGTTCCGGGCGGCCACGCTGCTCGACATCGACCTGGAGACGGGCCGCACCCACCAGATCCGGGTGCACATGGCCGCGATCCGGCATCCGTGCGTGGGCGACCTGGCGTACGGCGCCGACCCGACCCTGGCGGCGCGCCTCGGCCTGAAGCGGCAGTGGCTGCACGCCGCCCGGCTGGGCTTCGAGCACCCCACGACGGGTGAGCGGGTGGAGTTCGAGAGCCCGTACCCGGACGATCTGGCCCGCGCCCTGGAGATCGTCGAAGCGGAGTCCTGAGCGGTCAGAGCCCGAGCAGCCGCAGCCCGGCGGCGGTACCGGCGGCCACGATGAGGACCACCAGGAACGGAAGTTTCAGCAGGAGCGCGGCGACGGCCGCGCCCAGGCCCGCCATGCGGGCGGCGTCGAACTCCAGGGTCCTGCCGTCGGCGAGCGCCTGCACGGCGATCAGGGCGGTCAGCAGCGCCACGGGGACGAGTTCGGTGAACCGGAGCACCCGGGGGTCCTCCAGGACCCGCTGCGGGGTGACGAGCCCGCCGAGCTTGAGCGCGTAGCAGCCGAGCCCGGTGGCGATCACCGCGATCCACACGTTCACGTGGTCTCCCTCCGCCCGATCAGGGCGGGCAGCGCGGCGACGGCGGCCAGCATGACCGGCACGCCGGGCGGCAGCAGCGGCGTCGCGGCGAGCGCGATCGCCGCGGCGGCCAGCGCGACCCGCACCTCCCGCCGTCCCGCGGAGAGCCTCGGCCACAGCAGCGCGAGGAAGGCCGCGGGTCCGAGCACGTCCAGGCCGATGACGTCGGGGTCGCCCAGCCGTGCCGCACCGGCCGCGCCCAGCAGCGTGGTGGTGTTCCAGGCCAGGTAGAGGCTGATCGCCGTGGTGTAGAACCCGGCGCGGGCCGCGGCCCGGCCCGGCTGTGCGGTCGCGACGGCGGTGGTCTCGTCGATGACGACGTGCGCGGTGACCAGCCGGCGCCAGCCCCGGACGCCCAGCGTGTGCGCGAGCCGCATCCCGTACAGGGAGTTGCGGCCGCCGAGCAGCACCGCGCCGAGCGACCCGGCGATCAGCCCGCCGCCACCGCCGATCACCCCGGCCAGCGCGAACTGGGACGCGCCGGTGAAGGCCAGCAGGCTCAGCACGCACGCCTGCGCGACGGTGAGTCCGGCCGTGACCGCCGCCGCCCCGAACGCGAGCCCGGACATGCCGACGGCGATCCCCACGCCGAGCCCGTCCCGTACGGCGGCCTTCCGGGCGGCGTCGTCCGCCGGGGTGTCCTCCCCGGAGGTGGTCCCGGTCTCGGTAACGCTCATGCGGCCGACGCTAGAGCCCCGCCCGCCGCGCGTTCTTGAACGTTCTTGCGCACGCGTCACGACGGCCGCCCGGGCTCGGCGGCGTCGAGCCCGGCCTCGATGACCGCGTTCATGATGCGGGTGAGGCGGTCCGGGCCGAGGGAGGGGGCACGCGCCGCCATCGCCTCGACGATCCGCCGCTCACGGCCGGGGTCGCGTCCGGCGAAGCCGCCGACCGGCTTGAGCCGCTGGACGGCCGCGGCGACCGCGGCGCGGTGTTCCAGCAGGGTGGCGAGGGCGGCGTCGAGGCCGTCGATCGCGGCCCTGGCCTCGCCGAGCGTGGTGATGGCCGCCGCGGACGGCAGCGGGACGCGCAGTTCCGGGACGCGCGGCCCGCCGGACGGGCCGCAGGCCGGGCAGGGCGCGTCGTGCTCGGCGGGGTCGATGACCTGGTCGTGCATTCGGGTTCCCTCTCGTGCGGCGGCCCGTCCGCGCAGAGGGGAGTCCGTGCCCGGGGCCGCTTCCGATCAACAGAAAAGGCAGAGCCCGGGATGGGCTCCGCCTCGGCCGGCTCCGGGGTCGTCGCTCAGGTGACGGCGACCGGCTCACCCGGAGCCGGCTGCGTAAACCTGGGATGACGACGTTCCATGGGCTCGATGGTATGCGGGGGCGGCGCCCGCACGTCAAACCCCGGACGGATCGTCTCGCGAGCTGAGACGAATACCATGTCCGGTATGGGGGCAGAGGTCGCACACCACTACCGGCATCCGGCATTGCCCGAGGTCGACCTGCTGCGTGCCCGTTTCGTGACGCACCGGTTCGGCCGGCACACGCACGACGGCTACGTGTTCGGCGTGATCGACGCGGGCGTGGAGGAGTTCGAGCACGCGAACGACGGCGTCGAGCGCGCCGGGGCCGGCTCGATCGTCATCGTCAACCCCGGCGTCGTCCACAGCGGGCACGCCGGTACGCCGGAGGGCTGGGCGTACCGCGTGATGTACCCGCCGGTCGACGTCGTGGCCGAGGTGGCCGCCGATCTGGGCGCGCGGCCCGGCACGCCCGCGTTCGCCGGACCCGTTCTGGGCGACCCGGCCGCCGCCGATCTGCTGCGCGCCGTCCACCGGGCGGGGGAGAAGGGGGACGCGCTGGCGGCGTCCACGCTGCTGAGGGCGGCCCTGGCCGGCCTGCTGACCCGGCACGCGCGCGTCCGGCCGGACGGCGCGTCCGCCGCCATGCCGGCCGCCGTCCGCGAGGCCCGCGACATCCTGCACGCGAACCTCGTCGGCCCGCCGTCGCTGGAGCGGCTGGCCGAGGCCGTCGGGGCCCGCCCGTTCGCGCTGCTGCGCGCCTTCCGCGACACCGTCGGCCTGCCGCCGCACGCCTACCTCAACCAGGTGCGGGTGCGGAAGGCGCGCGCCCTGCTGGACGAGGGGCTGCGTCCGGCCGACGTCGCGGCGGGCACGGGGTTCGCCGACCAGGCCCATCTGACGCGCCATTTCAAGCGCACTTTCGGTGTCCCCCCGGGCGCCTACCGTAGTGCCCGCGGGATTGGGCGCGTCGGGGCGCGGGGCCCGCGCGAAGCGGGTTAGGCTCTCTGCACCGCGTCTCCCCGGCGCCCCCGCCGGGTCGACGATCTTCCCCCGGACCGATGACGCGACACGTGCCGGCCAGGCACGTGCGCGGTCGCATGCGACGAGCAGGAGGCGCAGCAGGCATGCCGGACTCTTTCGTTCACCTGCATGTTCATACGGAGTACTCCATGCTCGACGGAGCCGCTCGCCTGAAGCAGATGTTCGAAGAGGTGGGCCGGCAGCGGATGCCGGCGATCGCCATGACCGACCACGGCAACATGCACGGCGCCTACGACTTCCACAAGCAGGCGACGGCGGCCGGGGTCACGCCGATCATCGGGATCGAGGCGTACATGGCGCCCGAGTCCCGGTTCCACAAGAAGAAGGTCCAGTGGGGGGAGCCGAGCCAGAAACGCGATGACGTCTCCGGCGGCGGCCTGATCAACCACATGACCCTGTGGGCGCGGAACAAGTCGGGCCTGCACAACCTGTTCAAGCTGTCCAGCCGCGCCTACACCGAGGGCTTCGTCTTCAAGTACGCCCGCATGGACGAGGAGCTGCTCGCCGAGCACGCGGACGGCCTGATGGCGACCACGGGCTGCCCGTCCGGCAAGGTCCAGACCCGGCTGCGGCTCGGCCAGTTCGACGAGGCGCTCAAGGCGGCGGCGACGTTCCAGGACATCCTCGGCAAGGACAACTACTTCCTGGAGCTGATGGACCATGGCCTCGACATCGAGAAGCAGGTCCGGCAGGGCCTGATCGACATCGGCAAGAAGCTGAACATCCCGCCCGTGGTCACGAACGACTCGCACTACACGCACGAGTCCGAGGCCACGGCGCACGACGCGCTGCTGTGCGTCCAGGTCGGCAAGCAGCTCGCCGATCCGGACCGGTTCCGCTTCAACGGCAGCGGCTACTACATCAAGACGGCCGACGAGATGCGCGCCATCGACTCGTCCGACATCTGGGCGGAGGGCTGCCGGAACACCCTCATGATCGCCGAGCGGGTCGATCCGGCGGGCATGTTCGAGTACCAGGACCTCAGCCCCCGCTTCCCCGTCCCGGAGGGCGAGACGGAGGAGAGCTGGTTCCGCACGGAGGTCTGGAAGGGGCTGGAGCGCCGCTTCCCGGGCGGCCTGCCGGACGGGTACAAGGAGCAGGCCGAGTACGAGATGGGCGTCATCCTCGGCAAGGGCTATCCGTCCTACTTCCTGGTCGTCGCCGACTTCATCAACTGGGCCAAGGAGAACGGCATCCTGGTCGGACCGGGGCGCGGCAGCGCCGCCGGCTCGCTGATCGCGTACGCGATGGGCATCACCGACCTCGACCCGATCCCGCACGGGCTGATCTTCGAGCGGTTCCTGAACCCCGAGCGCGCGTCCATGCCCGACATCGACATCGACTTCCCTGAAGACCGCCGGGCCGAGGTCATCAAGTACACGACGGAGAAGTGGGGCGCCGACAAGGTCTCGTTCATCGCCACGTTCGGCACCATCAAGGCGAAGGCCGCCATCAAGGACGCGGGCCGCGTCCTCGGCTTCCCGTACGCGCTCGGCGACCGGATCTCCAAGGCGTTCCCGCCCGCCGTGATGGGCAAGGACATCCCGCTGTCGGGCATCTTCGACGACAAGCACCCCCGCTACGGCGAGGCGGGCGAGCTGCGCAAGCTGTACGAGGAGGAGACCGACGTCAAGCAGATCATGGATCTGGCGCAGGGCCTGGAGGGGCTGATCCGCCAGACCGGCGTGCACGCGGCCGGGGTCATCATGTCCGGTGAGACGATCACCGACCACATCCCGATCATGCGCCGGGACGCCGACGGCGCCATCATCACGCAGTTCGACTATCCGACCTGCGAGACGCTCGGCCTGCTGAAGATGGACTTCCTGGGCCTGCGGAATCTGACGATCATCGATGACGCGCTCAAGGGGATCAAGAAGAACAAGGGCATCGCCGTCGACCTGCTCGACCTCCCGCTGGACGACCAGCCGACCTACGACCTGCTCGCCCGCGGCGACACCCTCGGCGTGTTCCAGTTCGACGGCGGCCCGATGCGCTCGCTGCTGCGGCTGATGAAGCCGGACAACTTCGAGGACATCTCCGCCGTCGGCGCCCTGTACCGGCCCGGCCCGATGGGCGCGAACTCCCACACCAACTACGCGCTGCGCAAGAACGGCCAGCAGGAGATCACGCCGATCCATCCGGAGCTGGAGGAGCCGCTCAGGGAGATCCTCGACACCACCTACGGCCTGATCGTCTATCAGGAGCAGGTCATGGCGATCGCGCAGAAGGTGGCGGGCTACACGCTCGGCAAAGCGGACCTTCTCCGCCGCGTCATGGGCAAGAAGAAGAAGGCGGAGCTGGACGCCCAGTTCGTCGGCTTCGAGCAGGGCATGGTCGACAACGGCTTCTCCAAGGAGGCCGTCAAGACGCTGTGGGACATCCTCGTCCCGTTCTCCGACTACGCGTTCAACAAGGCGCACTCCGCCGCGTACGGCCTCGTCTCCTACTGGACGGCCTACCTCAAGGCGAACTATCCGGCCGAGTACATGGCGGGCCTGCTCACGTCCGTCGGCGACGACAAGGACAAGAGCGCCCTCTACCTGAGCGAGTGCCGCCGCATGGGCCTGAAGGTCCTGCCGCCGGACGTCAACACCTCCGAGGCCGACTTCACCCCGCTCGGCGACACCGAGATCCGCTTCGGGCTGTCGGCCGTCCGGAACGTCGGCCACAACGTGGTGGACGGGATCGTCGCGGCCCGCAAGGAGAAGGGCGCCTACACCGACTTCAACGACTTCCTCGGCAAGGTACCGCCGATCGTCTGCAACAAGCGGGTCGTGGAGTCGCTCATCAAGGCCGGCGCGTTCGACGAACTGGGCCACCAGCGCAAGGCGCTGCTGATGGTGCACGAGCAGGCCATCGACTCCGTCATCGACATCAAGCGCAAGGAGGCCGTCGGCCAGGACTCCCTGTTCGGGGCGCTGGAGGACGACGGCACCGACGACGCGTTCGCCGTCACGATCCCCGACGGCGAGGAGTGGGACAAGACGACCCTCCTGGCGTTCGAGCGGGAGATGCTCGGCCTGTACGTGTCCGACCACCCGCTCCTCGGCGTGGAGCACATCCTGGAGCGCGAGGCCGACTGCACGATCGCCGTCCTGAACGAGGGGGAGCGGCCGGACGGCCAGGTCGTGGTCGTGGCGGGTCTGCTCTCCGGCCTCCAGCGCAAGGTCACCAAGCAGGGCAACTCGTGGGCGATGTTCCAGCTGGAGGACCTCGGCGGCTCCATCGAGGTGCTGTGCTTCCCGTCGTCCTACCAGCTGTGCTCCACCCTGCTGGCCGAGGACGCGATCCTCATCGTCAAGGGCAGGCTGGACCGCCGCGAGGACGTCGCGAAGATCATCGCGATGGAGGTGACCCAGCCGGACCTGTCGGTGACCGACGCGACGGGCCCGTTCTCGGTCACGATGCCGCTCGGCCGCTGCACGCCGCCGACGGTGTCGCGGCTGAAGGAGGTGCTGGTCACCCATCCCGGCACCGCGGAGGTGCACCTGCACCTGCAGAACGGGCCGCGGACCACGGTCGTCCGGCTGGACGACAGGCTGCGGGTGGCGCCGTCCCCGGCGCTGATGGGCGACCTGAAGCAGCTTCTCGGCCCGTCGTGCCTGGGGTGATCCGCGGTCAGGCGTCCAGGAGGGCGCGGGCGGCGGGGATCACCTCCCGGGTCCAGCGGAGAAGCTGGGTCTCGTCGGCGGTCTCGGGCCAGTAGACGAACGTGTCGAACCCGGTGTCGGCGGCGAGGCCGGCGAGGACGCGGGCCCACCCTTCGGCGTCGGTGCGGACGGGCTCCTCGCCCTGGAGCCGGATTGTGCCGGGGGCGGTCGTGATGTCGCCGACGAGCTGGGCGATGCGGGTGATCGCGGACGGGTCGCGGCCGGCGTCCTCGGCGGCTCGGGTGATGACGTCCTGGGATTCGCGCCACTTCTCGTACGGGAGGTAGTGCGGGATCGGCGCGGCCCACCCGTCGCCGACGCGTCCGGTGAGCGCGAGGGACTGGGGGCCGACGCTTCCGATCCAGATGCCGACCGGGTGCGCCGGGGCGGGGCCCGCGTGGACGCCCTTCACCGTGTAGTGCTCTCCGGTGACCTTGACGGTCTCGCCGGGACGCCACATGGCCCGGATGATCTCGATGGCCTCTTCCAGCGCCCGGAGCGCCTGCCCGGCCGTGCGGTGCGGGCCGCCCATCGCGGTGATCGCGGGCCAGAACGCGCCGGCGCCGAGTGCCAGCTCGAATCGCCCGCCGCTGAGCAGGTCGAGCGTGGCGGCCTGCTTGGCGACGACGGCGGGTCCCCGCAGCGGCAGGCTCGCCACGTCCGGGAACACGCGGAGCCGCTCGGTCTCGGCGAGGACGGCCGCGATGAGCGCGAACGTGTCGGCGTGGTCGGCGGCGTACGGGTGGTCCTGCACGCCGAGCAGGTCGAGACCGTCGCGGTCGGCGAGCCGGGCGAGGGCGCGGACGTCGCCGAGGCCGGCGGCGGACGGGTTGAGCTGGATGCCGAATCGGTAGGTCATGGGGCCGACGCTACCGAGGCCGCCGCCGGGCCGAATCAGTAACGTTACGGGGGTCGGGCGGCGGAGGCGGCGAGGACGGTCGTGCCCGGTCACGTGCCGGCCTCGGCCGTCGCGATCGCGTCCGGAGGCGGTTTCGAGCGAAGCGGGAAACCGATGAAGCGATCGCACGCGGCGCCTTGGCCGCCGGGGGCTCCAGCGCCGGGCGGCTAATGCACCGCGACAAGGTCCGTGTGCCATTTGACGAGGCGGCCTAGGCCGTCGAACTGGGCGCGGGCCGTGCCGCCGCCGGGGAGCAGCGCCTCGGTCAGCACGTCGGTCTGCCGGAACGGGACGCGGTGGTGGGACAGGAACCCGGCGAGCGTCAGCCGCGGCTCGTGCGGGAACAGGCTCGCCGCGTTGGCCAGCAGCCGGGGGATCGGGACGGGGTCCCACTGCGCGGGCGGTGCCTGCGGGTCGTCGACGTGCAGGTAGGCCGAGCCGCCGTCGTAGCCGGCGCCGATGTAGCCGGCGCCGCCGAGGACGCCGCCGGCGGCCATCGCGATCAGCTCGCCGCCGTGCCCGGCGGGTCCCTCGTACCAGGACAGGTCGACCTCGGGGGTGGTGAACTCGGGGATGCCGAGCCGTTCGCCGATTCTCCGGATGACCAGTGTCGGGACGACGGCGGGGTGCGCGTCGCCGAACTGCGGGTTCGCCCATCCCCACAGCCAGGTGCGCTCGCGGGCGGCATAGCTGCCGAGGAGCGAGACCCGGACGGTGACCCCGCCGCTGGCGTAGGTGCGGGCGGTCAGGTCGGCGCTCCAGTCCTCGCGCGGCAGGAACTCGGCGAGCGTCTCCTGCTGCTGCAGGACGACGGCCGCCAGCGCGGCGCCGAGGCGTTCGAACGCGGGACTGAATCCGGACATGTCGGGCACATTATCCCAGTAGTCGAGGCGATCGGGGGCCGGAATCGGGCAGGCTAGGCTTTCGCTGTCAGAGGACTCACATCTAGGAGCGTACGAGGTGCGGGGACCCACCGGGAGGCTCTTGACGACGAGGCCCTGGACGACGGGGGCGGTGGCAGCGGTCGTCGTGACGCTTCTCGGTCCGCCGGCGGGGCTGTTGTGGGCCTGGACGGTCCCCGAGGTGACATATGTGATCGTCCAGGGTGAGCCGCTGCTCGCCGATCCGGAAGGCCAGGGGCCGATCGGCGTCGACGCGCGGTTCGCCGTCATCGCCCTCGTCGCCGGTCTGCTGTGCGGCACCGCCGCCTATCTGGCGGGCGGCCGCCGCAACGACATCCCGCTGCTGCTGGGGCTGGCCGTGGGCGGCTCCGCCGCGGCCGTCCTCGCCTGGCAGACCGGCCACCTGATCGGGCTGGCGGAGTTCCGGGACGCGGTCCGCACCGCGCGCGACGGCACCACCGTGACGGGGGTCGCCGACCTGCGGGCCAAGGGCTTCCTGGTGTTCTGGGCGCTGCCCGCGGTCTCCTTGTACGGGCTGCTGGAGGTGGTCGTCCGGCGGCTACCCGCGGGCGATCGCGGCGAGCGAGGCTCCGGTGAGGCGGACGAGGTCGGCGGGCGCGAGTTCGATCTGCAGTCCGCGCCGGCCGGCCGAGACGTAGACGGCCGGGAGCGCTGACACCGACTCGTCGATCACGGTCGGCAGCGTCCGGCGCTGCCCGAGCGGGCTGATCCCGCCGACGACGTAGCCGGTGGCGCGCTCGGCGTCGCGCGGGTCGGCCATCCGCGCCTTCTTGCCGCCGGCCGCCGCGGCGAGGGCCTTCAGGTCCAGGGTCGCCGACACGGGGACGACGCCCACGGTCAGCCGCCCGTCGACGTCCGCGAGCAGTGTCTTGAAGATCTGCCCGTGCGGGATGCCGAGGGCGTCGGCGGCGGCCTCCCCGTAGGACCCGGCGTCCGGGTCGGGTTCGTAGGCGTGCAGCGTGAACTCGATCCCCGCCTTGGTGGCGGCGACGGTCGCCGGCGTCCCCATGCCGCCCTTGGCGCCGTTCCCCTTGCCGCCCCCGGCCTTCGCTGTGCTCATGGACGGCAGTCTGCCGTGATCGCCTCAGTTGGGGTGGAACGAGCCGTCGAGGAACTGCCCGGCGGGGATCATCGGAAGCACGTCCAGGATGCGGTTCTCCCTGGCCAGCAGGTCGCGTTCGGCCTCAAGGCGCAGCGTGGCGTCCTCGCACTCCAGCAGCCGCTGCTTGTCGTGGCCGTCCAGGACGAGCGACGCGGCGATCACGTAGGACATGGCCACCGGGTCGTCCGGCGGCTCGGCCTCGTCGAACGGCCCGTCGCCGGCGGCGCCCAGCCGGTGCCGGTACAGCCGGTACAGCCGGCGGACGCGCCGCGCGATGGGCCCCGTGTCCGCGCCGGGCTCCTCCGGGAGGTACTCCACCTCGCCCTGCAGGTAGGGCCGGGACCGGTCCAGCTCCTTCAGCCGGAACCGCCGGGCGCCGACCGTCACGATGTCGTACCGCCCGTCCGGATGCCGTGTCGCCTCCCGCAGCTCGGCGACGCAGCCGACCTCGGCGAGCCGGTGCGCCGCGCCGTCGCCGACCTCGTGGCCGAGCTGGATGCCGACGACGCCGAAGCCGCGCGGTTCGGGCCGCTCCAGGAGGTCGCCGACCAGCCGCCGGTAGCGGTCCTCGAACAGGTGCAGGGGGAGCACCAGCCCCGGGAACAGCACGGTGCCCAGGGGGAACAGGGCGAGCCTCTCGGTCACACTCTTTCTCCCACGCTCCTGGGCGCCGCCGGGGAACGCCCTCGACGCCAGCGTACGTCCTACTTGATGATCTTGGTAAGGGTTGGTTTTTCACATTGTGAAGCGGGTGTCATCGCGCCGCGGCCGCCGCGGGCGGCGCGCCCGGACGGCCCGCGGCCCGGGCCATTCTCTCCGATCGGCCCTGCCGCCCCACGCGGGCCGGCCGGTAGCGTCGGCGTCATGAGGATGCTCGTCGTCGACGCCTTCACCGCCCGCCCGTTCGCCGGCAACCCGGCCGGGGTGTGCCTGCTCCGCGACGCCGCCGATCCCGGATGGATGCAGCGGGTCGCCACCGAGATGAAGCACTCCGAGACCGCGTTCGTCCGTCCCGTCGAAGACGCCGAGGCGGACTTCGAGCTGCGCTGGTTCACGCCGATGGTGGAGGTCGCGCTGTGCGGGCACGCCACCCTGGGCGCCGCGCACGCCCTCTACTTCACCGGAACCGTCCCGTCCGGCAAGCCGATCCGCTTCCGGACGCTCGAGAGCGGTGTCCTCACCGTGACCGGGGACGGGACCCTGTCGATGGACTTCCCGGCCTGCCCGCCCGAGCCGGTCGACGCCCCAGAAGGGCTCGCCGAGGCGCTCGGCGTCCAGGTGGGCGCCGTCGGACGCAACGCGCAGAACGACCTGCTCGCCGAGGTCGCCGACGAGGCCGCCGTCCGCGGCCTCACCCCCGACATCCCGGCGGTGGCCCGGATCGACGCCCGCGGAGTGATCGTCACGGCGGCGGCCGCCCAGGGGGACGATCACGACTTCGTGTCCCGGTTCTTCGCCCCGCGCGTCCTGCCCGACGACGGCGAGGACCCCGTCACCGGCTCGGCGCACTGCGCCCTCGCCCCCTACTGGGCGGAACGCCTCGGCCGCGCCGCCATGACCGGCTTCCAGGCGTCATCGCGAGGGGGGTACGTGGGCGTCGCCGTGCGCGGTGACCGGGTCGTCCTGTCCGGGGCGGCCGTCACCGTCCTGGACGGCGAGCTGCGGGCGTGACCGGCGCGGCCGGCACGGCGGTCTCGGCACGTGAGACGGTGCGCGAGGGGTGGAACGCACTCCGTAGACTGGACGGGTGATTTCCCGTATCGACCTGCGCGGCTCGCTACCCGGCGATCTGCGCTCCGTGCTGCCCCGCGCCGAACTCGACGTCGAGGCCGCCCTGGACAAGGTGCGGCCCATCTGTGAGGACGTCCGCCATCGGGGTTCGGAGGCGGTCCGGGAGCACACGAAGAACTTCGACGGGGTCGACCTGGAGAGCGCCCGGGTCCCGGTCGAGGCCGTCCACCGGGCCCTCGCCGAACTCGACCCCGCCGTCCGCGACGCGCTGGAGGAGAGCATCCGCCGCGCCCGCGTCGTCCACCGCGCCCAGCGCCGCACCGACGTCACCACGCGGGTCGTGCCCGGCGGCACCGTCACCGAACGCTGGATCCCGGTCGGACGCGTCGGGCTGTACGTCCCGGGCGGGCGCGCCGTGTACCCGTCCAGCGTGGTCATGAACGTCGTGCCCGCGCAGGAGGCCGGGGTCGGCTCCCTCGCCGTGACCTCGCCCGCGCAGCGCGGCTTCGGCGGGCTGCCGCACCCGGCGATCCTGGCCGCGTGCGCGCTCCTCGGCGTCGACGAGGTGTACGCCGCGGGCGGTGCGCAGGCGATCGCGATGTTCGCCTACGGCACCGGCGAGTGCCCCCGCGCCGACCTCGTCACCGGGCCCGGCAACGTCTACGTCGCGGCCGCCAAACGGCTTCTCAAGGGCGTGATCGGCATCGACGCCGAAGCCGGCCCGACCGAGATCGCGATCCTCGCCGACACCACCGCGAACCCCGTGGACGTCGCCGCCGACCTGATCAGCCAGGCCGAGCACGACACGCTCGCCGCCGCCGTGCTGGTCACCGACTCGGCGCGGCTGGCCGACGACGTCGAGACCGAGCTGAAGGCGCAGGTCGCCCGCACCAGGCACGTCGAGCGGATCACCGAGGCCCTCGCCGGGCGGCAGTCCGGCATCGTCCTGGTCGACGACGTCGAGGACGGCCTCAGGGTCGTGGACGCCTACGCCGCCGAGCACCTGGAGATCCAGACCGCCGACGCCTCCGCCGTCGCCGCCCGCGTCCGCAACGCCGGTGCGATCTTCGTGGGGCGGCACGCCCCGGTGTCGCTCGGCGACTACCTCGCCGGGTCCAACCACGTGCTGCCGACCGGTGGGTGCGCCTGCCACTCGTCCGGGCTGTCGGTCCAGTCGTTCCTGCGCGGCGTCCACGTCGTCGAGTACGACCGCGACGCGCTCGCCGGCGCCACCGCCCGCGTGGTCGCGCTCGCAGAGGCGGAGGACCTGCCCGCCCACGGCGCCGCGCTCAAGGCCCGCTTCGACTGGGAGATCCCCTCGTGACCTCGCTCGACGACCTGCCGCTGCGAGACGACCTGCGGGGCCGCGAACCCTACGGAGCGCCCCAGCTCGACGTCCCGTACGCGCTGAACACCAACGAGAACCCGTATCCGCCGTCCGAGCGGCTGGTGAAGGCCGTCGGCGAGGCCGTCATGGACGTCGCCGGGACGCTGAACCGCTACCCCGACCGTGACGCCGTCGCGCTCCGCGAGGACCTCGCCGCGTTCCTGAACGCCGACACGCCCGGCATCGGCCTCACCGCGGAACGGGTGTGGGCCGCGAACGGCTCCAACGAGATCCTCCAGCAGATCCTGCTGGCGTTCGGCGGGACGGGCCGCAGCGCGCTCGGCTTCGAGCCGTCCTACTCGATGCACCCGATCATCACCGGGGTGTCGGGGACGCGCTGGATCAGCGCCTTCCGCGACGAGGACTTCGGGATCGATCCCGCCCGCGCGATCGAGGCCGTCGAGGAGCACCGGCCCGGCATCGTGTTCCTCACCTCGCCGAACAACCCGACCGGGACGGCGCTGCCGCTGGAGGCGATCGAGGCCGTCGTGCGGGCCGCGCCCGGCATGGTCGTCGTCGACGAGGCCTACGGCGAGTTCCGCCGCCGGGAGACGCCGTCCGCGCTGACGCTGCTGGACGGCAACCCCCGGCTGATCGTCACCCGGACGATGTCCAAGGCGTTCGCGATGGCCGGGACCCGGCTCGGCTACCTGGCCGCCGACCCGGCCGTCCTCGAAGCGCTGCTGCTCGTCCGGCTGCCCTACCATCTGTCGGCCGTCACCCAGGCCGTGGCCCGCACCGCCCTCGCGCACGGCGAGGAACTGCTCGGCGGCGTCGGCGCGCTGCGCCGCGAACGCGACGACCTCGTCGCGTGGCTGCGGGCCGAGGGGTTCCGGGTGGCCGACTCCGACGCCAACTTCGTCCTGTTCGGGACGTTCCCGGAACGCCGCCGCGTCTGGGAGAACCTCCTCGAACGGGGCGTGCTGATCCGGGAGGTCGGGCCGCCCGAGTGGCTGCGGGTGACCGTCGGCACCCCGGACGAGATGGCCGCCTTCCGCACCGCACTGAAGGAGAGTCTGTGACGCGCAAGGGACGAGTCGAGCGCGGGACCAGAGAGACCCAGGTCCTCGTGGAGATCGACCTCGACGGGACCGGGCAGGTCGACGTCGCGACCGGCGTGGGGTTCTTCGACCACATGCTGGCCCAGCTCGGCAAGCACGGGTCGTTCGACCTGACCGTCAAGACCACCGGCGACCTGCACATCGACAGCCACCACACGATCGAGGACACCTCCATCGCGCTGGGCCAGGCGTTCCGGGAGGCGCTCGGCGACAAGGCCGGCATCCGCCGCTTCGCCGACGCGTCGATCCCCCTGGACGAGGCGCTCGCGCAGGTCACCGTGGACGTGTCCGGCCGCCCCTACCTCGTGCACGTCGAGCCGGACGGCATGGCCCCGATGATCGGCCCCGAGTACGACACCACGATGACCCGGCACATCTTCGAGTCGTTCGTGTCGAACGCGCGGGTGGCGCTGCACGTCCACGTCCCGTACGGGCGCAACGCCCACCACATCGTCGAGGCCCAGTTCAAGGCCCTCGCCCGCGCGCTGCGCGACGCCGTGGCGTTCGACCCGAAGGTGCACGGCGTCCCGTCGACCAAGGGGGCGCTGTAGCCGTGGACATCGGCGACCTGCACTTCACCTACGGCAACATCGCGCTCTTCGCGGTCGCGGTGTTCCTGCTGGCGGGCGTCTACAGCTTCGTCAAGCAGGGCATCAAGATCGGCGCGGTGATCCTGCTGGTCCTCGCCGGGCTGGCCATCGCCGGGGGCGTGTCGTGGCTGTGAAGGACTGATGCGACTGTGAAGGACATCGTCATCCTCGACTACGGGTCGGGGAACCTGCGCTCGGCCGAACGCGCCGTCGCCCGCGCCGGCGCCGCCGTGACGGTCACCGCCGACTGGGACGCCGCGCTCGCCGCCGACGGCCTGGTCGTGCCCGGCGTCGGCGCGTTCGCGGCGTGCATGGCGGGCCTGCGCTCGGTGCGCGGCGACCAGATCATCGGACGCCGCCTCGCCGGCGGGCGTCCCGTCCTCGGCATCTGCGTCGGCATGCAGATCCTGTTCACCAAGGGCATCGAGCACGGCGTCACCACCGAGGGCTGCGACGAGTGGCCCGGCACGGTCGACCGGCTCGACGCCCCGGTCGTCCCGCACATGGGCTGGAACACCGTGGACGTCCCCGGCGGCTCGGTCCTCTTCCGCGACCTGGAGGACGCCCGGTTCTACTTCGTCCACTCCTACGCGGCCCGCCGCTGGGACCTGGAGCCCGACCCGACCGGCCTCATCGAGGCGCCCCTGGTCACCTGGGCCGAGCACGGCGACCGTTTCGTCGCCGCCGTCGAGAACGGCCCGCTGTGCGCCACCCAGTTCCACCCGGAGAAGTCGGGCGACGCGGGAGCCGAACTGCTCCGCAACTGGCTCACCACCCTGTCCTGAGCTCGTCTTCCACGACCCGTCGATAAGGTTTCAGCATGACTTTGACGCTCCTTCCCGCCGTCGACGTCGCCGACGGCCAGGCGGTCCGCCTGGTCCAGGGCGAGGCCGGCACCGAGACCTCCTACGGCGCCCCGCTCGAGGCGGCGCTGGCGTGGCAGCGCGCGGGGGCGGAGTGGATCCATCTGGTCGACCTGGACGCCGCGTTCGGCCGCGGGTCCAACCGGGAGCTGCTCGCCGAGGTGACCGGGAAGCTGGACGTGAAGGTGGAGCTGTCCGGCGGCATCCGCGACGACGCGTCGCTGGAGGCGGCCCTGGCCACCGGCTGCGCCCGCGTCAACATCGGCACCGCCGCGCTGGAGGACCCCGGATGGTGCCGGAAGATCATCGCCTCGCACGGCGACAAGATCGCGGTGGGGCTGGACGTGCGCGGCACGACGCTCGCCGCGCGCGGCTGGACGCGGGAGGGCGGCGACCTGTGGGACGTCCTCGCCCGGCTGGAGGACGACGGCTGCCCCCGCTACGTGGTCACCGACGTCACCAAGGACGGCACGCTGCGCGGCCCCAACACCGGGCTGCTCCGCGAGGTGTGCTCCCGGACCGACAGGCCCGTCATCGCGTCCGGCGGCGTCTCCTCCCTCGACGACCTGCGGACGCTGGCGGGTCTCGTCCCGGACGGTGTGGAGGGCGCGATCGTCGGCAAGGCGCTCTACGCGCGGGCGTTCACGCTCGAAGAGGCCCTGGAGGCCGTCAAGTGACCGTGGCCGTGCGGGTGATCCCGTGCCTCGACGTCGACGCCGGGCGCGTGGTCAAGGGCGTCAACTTCCAGAACCTGCGGGACGCCGGCGACCCCGTCGAGCTGGCCCGCCGCTACGACGCCGAGGGCGCCGACGAGCTGACGTTCCTCGACATCACCGCGTCCAGCGCCGACCGCTCCACGACCTACGACGTCGTCCGCCGCACCGCCGAGCAGGTGTTCATCCCGCTCACGGTCGGCGGCGGCGTCCGGACCGTCGAGGACGTCGACCGGCTGCTGCGCGCGGGCGCCGACAAGGTGTCGATCAACACGGCCGCGATCGCGCGCCCCGAGTTCCTGCGGGAGGCCGCGCACCGGTTCGGGTCGCAGTGCGTCGTGCTGTCGGTGGACGCGCGCCGGGCCGGCGGCACCGAGTCGGGGTTCGAGGTGACCACGCACGGCGGCCGCAAGGGGACCGGCATCGACGCGGTCGAGTGGGCCCGCCGCGGCCAGGCCCTCGGCGTCGGCGAGATCCTGCTGAACTCCATGGACGCCGACGGCACCAAGGCCGGCTTCGACCTGGAGATGCTGCGCCTCGTCCGGGAGGCGGTGACCGTGCCGGTGATCGCCAGCGGCGGCGCCGGAGCCGTCGAGCATTTCGTCCCCGCCGTGGACGCGGGAGCGGACGCCGTTCTGGCCGCCAGCGTCTTCCACTTCGGCCAGCTGAAGATCTCCGAGGTCAAGGCCGCGCTGGACGCCGCCGGGCAGCCCGTGCGCTGAACAGGAAGCCCTCCGCACGACCATCGCGTTCGCGACCTGCTCCCTGCTGCCCGACGGGAACGACGACGTGCCGGCCCTGATCGCCGCACTCGGCTCCCTCGGCATCGGCGCCGAGCCTGTCATCTGGGACGGCGACGTCGACTGGTCCCGCCACGACCTGGTCGTCATCCGCTCCACCTGGGACTACACCGGAAGGCGCGACGCGTTCGTGGCGTGGGCGGAGAGCCTGCCGCACGTCCTGAACCCCGCCGGCGTCGTCCGCTGGAACACCGACAAGCGCTACCTCCGCGACCTGTCCGACGCGGGCCTGCCGGTCGTCCCGACCCTGTGGGACCCGGACGACGTCCCGTCCGGCTGGCCCGAGTACGTGATCAAGCCGGCCGTCTCGATCGGCTCCCGCGACACGGCCCGCTGGGGGCCGGGCGAGGAGGACGCGGCCCGCGTTGTGCTCATTGCAGTGCCCTCGGCGGTCGGGCGTTGAACGCCCTCCCTTCAACGGGCACTGCAATGAACAGGCAGGATGATCGCGGACGGGTGGTCCGGGTCGTGGAAGAGCTCCTGGTGCGCCGCCACCATCCGGCTCGCGGTGGCGAGCGGCTCCCCGGTGCCGGGGTTGGCGGCGACCTTGGGGTGGGCGCCGCTGGTGACGTGGACGCGGACCTTGTGGCCGCGTGCGAACCGGTGCCCGGTCGGCCACAGGTCGACGGCGATGCGGCGGACGCCGGCGGTCCCGACGGGCTTGTCCGCGGCGGCGGGCAACCGCAGGCCGCCCTCGCAGACGTTGCGGGACGTGCCGTCCGGGGCGACGTCGCAGAGCCGGACGATGAAGTCGGTGTGCTCGCGGTCGGAGCGGACGAACAGGTCCGCGCCGACCGGGCCGATGACGTCGAGGTCGCCGGTCAGGGCGGGGGAGGTGAACACCAGGACGTCGGGGCGCCGCTCCAGCGGCCGGTTGTCGACCGGGCGGGAGCTGCCGAGCAGGGTGGGGCCGCCGAGCGCGGGCGTCGGGCGGGCCGGGTCGAACCGGTAGGTGCTGGCGGGGGCGTCCTGCGGGCCGTCCTCGCCGAGACCGTGGCCGGCGTGCAGGTGCCAGCGCGTCTGGCGCGTCCCCGGCGGCGGCCAGTCGCGGTAGTGCCGCCACTCCCGCGCGCCCGTCACGTAGACGCGGACGGGGTCGGCGCGCAGCCCGGACGTGTCGCCGAGCAGGTGGGCGCGGAACCAGGCGAGGGACTCGCGCAGCGACGGCAGGCCGTGCCGGGCGTCGGTGTGCCACCAGGGGCCGATGGTCAGGTACGGGGCGTGCCCGGCGGCGCGCAGCGCGAGATAGTCCTTGAGCTGCCACGGCAGGAAAACGTCGTACCAGCCGCCGAGGAGGCTGACGGGCGCCTCGACGCCGCCGACCGTCCCGCTGAAGTCGCGGTTCTCCCAGTAGCCGTCCGCGGCCGTGTGGTTGGTGAGGAGGTCCTGGTAGAACCGCATATGCTCCCCGCCGGTCAGCACGTCCAGCTCCGCGAGGGGACGGCCGGAGCGGGCGGCGCGGACGGCGCGGCGGCGCGACAGCAGCGGCGCGGTCAGCAGCCCGAACGGCTGCTTCTGCCGGTGTGTGAGGTCGGTCCAGGTGAGGGTGGACTCCAGCGCGAACGACCCGCCGACGTAGGCGGCGTCCCGGAACGAGGACGCGGTGATCTGCAGGGACATCGCCTTCAGCTCCGGTCCCGCCTCGGCCGCGACCGCCCATGCGGAGTAGCCGAGGTAGCTGGCGCCGTAGGTGGCGAACGCGCCGTTGAACCACGGCTGTGTCTTCAGCCACTCCACGGTGGCGAGCCCGTCTTCGCGTTCGGTGCCGAGCGGGTCGAACTCGCCGCCGGAACCGAATGTGCCGCGCGCGCTCTGCACGACAAGCTGGAATCCGAAGGGGACGAGCAGCAGTCCGTTGGCCAGCGCCGCAGGGCCGCGCCGCCCGTAGGGCGTCCGCACCAGGATGGTGGGCGGGCGGTGCACGCCGCTGGGGACGTACCGGTCGGCGAGGAGCGTCACGCCGTCCGGCATGGTGACCGGCAGGTCGCGCTCGACGGTGTAGGGGGCGAGTCCGCGGGGGCGGCGGAGGCGGATCGGTGGTGCGGGCAGTCGGTCCCACAGGGCCATGCTGTCTCCCAGACGGCTGTCTCCGTGCGCGCCATCGGTTGCTACTACCTAGTAAGGTATCTGTTCCGGCTGCCTGCGATCGCCACGGCCGCCGGCGACCGCCGGTCGGACGTGCCGGTGCCCCCGTTGGAGACCCGTCCGAAACGCGACGATCAGCAGCCCCTTACAAATGGCATCTCTGGCGGGGTGCAAACTTGTCTGAGATCGTTGCGTTTCTGCACAACCGGCTCTGCAGGGGGAACACTGATGTGGCCCGGGTCGAACCCTCCGCTTGAACCGCCGCCCACGGGGCGCGGCCAGGCGGTGCCGTCCTGGCCCCGGGCGCAGCAGATCAAACCGGGTGCCGGCTGGTACGCCCTGCCCGTCGTCCTGATCCTCGTGGCGATCGCCGGGTTCTTCACCGTGTTCGCGTTCCTGTGGGACGACTCCCAGGTCGCGGACGGCCGGTCGGCGACCGGAGACCCCGTGGCCGGGGTCCGCGTCGAGCTCTCGGAGGGGTACGGCTACTTCATCTACGTGCGGATCGGCGAGTCCTCGCCCTTCGCGTGCTCGGTCGAGGTGGGGGAGCGGACCGGCCCCATCGGGCTGACCAGGAAGAACTCCTGGAGCGCCGGCGAGCACCCGTCCTACCGCTACACCGCCACGTTCGAGGCGCCCGCGTCGGGGACGGCCATGCTCCGGTGCCGCGGCACCGTGGGCCCGATCCTGGTGACACCGGACGACACCGTCCACGGCTACCTGGGGCTCGCCGTCCTCGGCGCGATGGGGCTCGGAACCCTCGCGGCCGTCGCCTTCGTCGTCACCCTCGTCCGCCGCGGCGGCGCCAAGCGCAGAGCCGCCCTCCCCGGCCCCTACGGCCACTGACCGGAGGCGGAGCCCCGCGCCCGGGTCAGGACGTGAGTTCGCGCTGCAGCGGCGTGCGGAAGCGGGGCGTCGCGCGGATGTCGCCGTACCAGGCCGACAGGCGCCCGGCCTCATGGTCGATCGCGGCCTCGGCGTCGGCGCCGACGTCCTCCAGCAGGCGGACGGCGATCTCGCCGTCCTTGCGCTGGGCCCACCCGCCGACGACCCGGCCGTCCCACCAGACCGACGGGCCGATGTTGCCGTTCGTGTCGAACAGCGGAGGGCCGTGGTCGCCGAGGAACCAGCCGCGTTCGCGCCAGCCCATCGGCGTCGGGTCGAGGGCGGGCAGCAGCGCCGCCCACGGCTCCGGGGCGGGCACCGGCTCCAGGTCGTCGGACAGCACCACGCCGGTGCCGCCGCCGAGATCGACCTCGGTGACGTCGAGGAGCGCGAGGGCCTTGCCGACGTCGCCGGCGTTCCAGCCCGTCCACCACTTCAGGTCGGAGACCGGGGCGGGGCCGAACGCCCGCAGCCATCGGCGGACGAGGTCGGCGCGGGCGGCCCCGGCCGGGACGTCCTCGATGCCGCCGGGCAGCCAGGCCTCGACGGGCGACCACTTGTACTGGCTGCTGATCCACGTCCCGTTCGGGCGCCCCCGGACGATGAGGCCCTCACAGCCGAGAGTGACCAGGATCCACGTGGTGATGTTCGTGGGCTTGGAGTACGGCTTGCCGGGGGCCGGGTCGACCTGCGTCCGCAGCCGGGGCTCGTCCGCGCTGAGCTGCGCGCCCGTCGCCTCCCCGCGCGCCAGCAGCGCCCGGTGCGCGGCCTCCTCGACCTCCGCGAACCAGGCGGGGACGTCGGGGATGTCGCTGCCGCGCTCGATGATCCGCGCGTAGGCGGCGCGCTGCTTGGCGGCCAGGGCGTTCGCCGTGGAGGCCTGCAGGACCGGGACGAGCTCGACGGGCGCGACGAACATCGTCCGGCGCATCGCGAGCATCCGCAGCAGCGTCCGCTCGTCGTACAGGGCCCGCTCCACCGCCTCCGGGGCGGTGCCGACGCTGCGCGCCGCGACCGACAGGAACACGGTGGCCGGGTCCGTGGCGTGCAGCACCACCATGGACCGCGCGACCTCACGGACGTCGTCGGTCCTGGCCTGGGGGGACAGCCGGTGGCGGAGACCGAGCCGGGCGCGGCGCTCGGCCACGTTCATCGAACGCATGAACGAATACTAGCGGGGATCAGCCGCCCCCGCCGCCGTTGGAGATCTTGACGACGACGTTGTCCTGGGTGACCGACTGGACCGAGACGTCGAAGCCCTCGGCCTGCTCGCCCTCGCCCGCCGGCACGGTCACGGTCTGGCCCGCGATCTTGAGGGTCACCATCTGGCCCTCCACCTTCACCAGCTCGGCCTTCACACCGAGGATGGAGGCACTCGCCTCGACGCCGCGGTCGAAGGTCACCGTGCACGCGTTCACGCTGCATTCGGTGGTGGCGTTCTCACTGCCGCACCCGGCGGCGGCACCGAGCGGCAGCAGGGCGAACGGGAGGACGGCCAGCTTCCGCCGGAGGGGAAAGGGTCTCATGCGGGGAGTCTAAGGGGACCGTCCGCCCGCTTCGCCCCCCGGAGGGCGGATTCGCGCGGGACGGATGTGGTACCCCACGGTGACGCAACTGGATCTCCGGGTGACATCGTGTTTCGCTGGAACCGTGACCAGTGACGATGCCGTGGAGTCACGGCCCGTGGTGGGGCCGGTGGTGTGCGCGGCGCTGCGCGTGGAGGCCCGCGCGGTCCGCCGCGGCCTCACCCGCACGCCGGTCGTGGTCGTCGGCTACCGCGCCCGGTACGCCGACCGGCTGCCGGACTCCTGCGCCGCCCTCGTCACGATGGGCTTCGGGGGCGCGCTCGACGAGCGGCTGCGGCCGGGGGACGTCCTGGTCGCCGACGAGATCCGCGGCACCGGCCCGGGAACGGACCCGGTGCCGTGCAGCGCGCCGCGCCTGCTCGCCGAGGAGCTCATCCGGGACGGCCTCAGCGTGCAGGTCGGGCCGCTGGTGACCACCCGCCGCGTCGTCCGCGGCAGGGAACGGGCGATCTGGGCGGCACAGGGCGCACGGGTGGCGGACATGGAGTCGGCCGTGGTCGCCGCGCGGGCCGGCTCCCGGCCGGTCGCCGCCGTCCGGGTCGTCGTCGACGGCCCCGGGCATCCGCTGTGGCACCCGGGCCTGATCGGCCGTGGCCTGGCCGCGCGGCGCGTCCTGGCGCGCACCGGGCCCGCCCTCGAACGCTGGGGCGTCCTGCTGGTGCGCGGTGCGGACGACACGCACACCTCCTGACCGGGCCGCCTCAGCCGCCCGAGCCGTGCCCGCCCGAGCCGTGCCCGCCCGAGCCGTTGCCCCAGCTGTGGGTGTCCCCGTGCACGATCTTGCCGCCGAGGTCCTTGCGGATCGTCTGCAGGGTCTTCTCCTGGCTCACCACCACCCAGCGGGCGCCGACCAGGTACACCCCGCCCCACGGCTTGGCCTCCTTCAGCCAGGCGTCCATGTTCTTGTCGGTGGTGAAGCTGAGCAGGACGTAACGCCCGAGGTCGTTCTTGCAGTTCCCCTGCTCCATGTCCTTCACTTTGCGCTTGCCGGTCGGGGAGCAGTCCGTCTGCTCGGCGAGCTCCTTCAGGCTGGCCGGCTCGGCGGTCTTGGCGCCGTCCGAGGCGCCCGCGCCGCCGCACCCCGCCGCGAGGGGCAGTGTCAGGGCGGCGGCGCACAGCAGGGCCTGCTTTTTCGGGCCGAGGTGGTGTCGGGAACTCATCGCTGATCCTCCGGGGTGAGATGCGCGATTCGGGAGGTGAATACGCACCCCGCCCCGGAGAGGTTCACCGGACGTGGTCTCAGGTCATCAGGCGGGCGGCCGCGGCGGTACGGACGTCGGGTTCCTCGCCGGTGTCGTGATGCAGCCGCTGCAGCCGGATCCGTGTGTCACGGGTGAGCGGAGCGAACCGCGCGGCCTCGCGCCGCACCCCCTCCTCGCAGTCCCACAGCCCCTCGATGGTGTAGGACTCGGCCGTGTGCGGGGCCGTCCGGGTCAACGCGGTCAATATCCGGGGTCTCAGGAAAGCGTAGGTGGATTCGGTCCAAGCGGACTTCAGCAGGGGAACGGCCTCACCGGCGCGTAGCCGCCCCAGCCCCTCGATCGGGCTCGCGGCGGCCCGCCACTCCCGCTGGTCGAGGGCCGTGCGCAGCTCGTCCATGAGCAGCGGGACGTCCTGGCGGGTGCCGTAGCGGGCGAGGATGCTCAGCCCCATGTCCGCGCAGCCGCCGCGCTCGGCCGCCCACGCCCGCGCCCGCGGCAGCGTCTCAGGCCCGTACTCCCGCAGCGCCCGGCACACCGCGCCGCCGTACCGGCTCGGCCGCTGCGGCAGCAGTTCCTCCGCGAGGTCGAGCAGCGCGAGGGTCCGCCGCCGGCCCAGCTCGAAGATCGCCCCGATGGCGCCCTCGCCCCGGCGCCTGGCCAGGTCCAGCAGCTCGTCCTCGCTCTGCAGATCCCGCCCGGACGCCGTGACCATGGCCCTGCGCGCCGCCCGGCCCGCCTCCCGCTGGCGCGCCCGGGCCTCGGCTATGCGCGGCTGCCGCGCCGCCCACGTCTCGATCACGGGGTTGTGGTGGGCCGGGATCAGCAGCGCCAGATCGGAGTCGTCGCACCGGGCGGCGACCAGCTCGTCCAAACCGATGGTCAGTGACGGATCCGCAAGGTCGATCAGCTCTTCCACCGCGTCGAACCACTGCGCGCCCTCCTCGGCGTACCGCCGCAGCGGTCTCGCCGCCTCCCGCCGGCTCAGCCGCACCAGGTCGGCCAGCACGCCGAGCGCCAGATCCACCCGCCACTCGTCGCCGTCGACCTGGTCGGACGGGTCGAACAGGTGCGCCGCGACCGGCCCCGCCGGCATCTCCAGATCGACCATCAACCGGGCGTAGTACAGCCGCCGTGACTCGCATTGGCGGTCCCACCGCGGGTCCCGCCGGACGCAGTCGTAGACGTACTCGCCCGCGCCGCGCTTGTCCGCCGCGCGCCGCGCGGCCCTCCCGAGCCCCCGCTGCAGCTGACCGTGCAGCGTGCCCGCCGATTCCAACACGACTCCGTTGCTCACCCCAGCAGAATGCGCATCAGATCAGATATCGGGCAAGTCCTTTAGCGGTGTTTGCGCAGGCGACCGCGATGATCACAGGGCTCGCTGGGCGATCCACGAGTGATGGAGGTCGGCGTAGACGCCCGGGCGGGCGACCAGGTCGGCGTGGGGGCCGCGCTGGACGATCCGGCCCGCGTCGAAGACGATGATCTCGTCGGCCGTCTCCGCCGTGGACAGCCGGTGCGCGATGGAGATCGCGGTGCGGCCGCGGGTCACCCCGTCGAGCGCCCGCTGGATCCGCACCTCCGTGGCGGGGTCCACGGCGGAGGTCGCCTCGTCCAGGACGAGGAGGTCCGGGTCGGCGACGTAGGCGCGGGCCAGCGCGACGAGCTGCCGCTCACCCGCCGACATCGACTCGCCGCGCTGCCCGACGGGCGTGGCCAGGCCGCCCGGCAGCCCGTCGAGCCAGTCGGCGAGGCCGAGCTCGGTCAGGGCCAGGACGAGGTCGTCGTCGGAGGCGTCCGGGCGCCCGTAGCGGATGTTGTCCGCCAGCGAGGCGTCGAAGAGGAAGCCGTCCTGCGGCACCATGACGATCCGCTCGCGCAGCGACGAGAACCGGACGCGGTCGAGCGGCACGCCGTCCACGAGGACCCGCCCGGACGCGGGGTCCATGAGCCGGGTGAGGAGCTTGGCGAACGTCGTCTTGCCCGAACCCGTCTGCCCGACGATCGCGACGCGGCTGCGCGGCGCGATGTCGACGCTCACGTCGTGCAGCACGGGCGGCCCGCCCGGGTAGGCGAACCCCACGGACTCGAACCGCACCTCGATCGGGCCGCGCGGCAGCGTCACGCCGCCGTCGCCCGGGTCGGCGACGTCCGGGACGGTGTCCAGCACGCCGAGCACCCGCCGCCACCCGGCGATCGCGTTCTGCGCCTGGTTGAACACCTCGGTGGCCGTCTGCATCGGGCTGACGAACAGCGTGACCAGGAACAGGAACGCGATGAGCTCACCGGCCGACAGCCGGCCGCCGATGCCGAGCAGCGTCCCGGCGATGACGACGCCGGCCGTGGCGGCGGCGGCGACCAGCTCGCTGACCGGGAAGGTGAGCGCGACCATGGCCTGGGCGCGGGTCTGGGCGTGGCGGTGGGCCTCCACGGTCTGGTCCACGCGCCGCCCGGTGCGCTCCTCCGACGCGTACGCGCGGATCACCGCGGCGCCGACCACCGACTCGCTGACCGCGGCCAGCATGTCGCCCATCCGCTCCCGCACCCGGATGTAGGCCGCGGAAAGGATCCGCTGGAAATGCCGCAGCGCCCACGCCAGCGGCAGGAACGACGCCCACACCAGCAGGGCCAGCTGCCACGAGTAGACGGCCATCAGCACGCTCGCCACGACCAGCTGCCCGATCGACACGATGAACATCAGCCCGCCCGACTGCATGAACTGGCTGATCTGGTCGACGTCGCTCGTCACCCGCGACACCATCGAGCCCCGCTTCTCACCGCTCTGGGTGAGCATCGACAGGTCGTGCACGTGCCGGAAAGCCTTGGTCCGCAGCCCCGCCAGACCGCCCTCGGACGTCTTGTACAGCCGGACGTTCATCAGGTACGCGCACACGGCCGTCACCAGCACGGCCACCGCGCACAGCAGCACCGCCGACCGGATGAAGCCGATGTCGGGGCCGCCGCCGGCGCCGCGGAGGCCCTTGTCGATCGTCTGCTGGACGGCGATGGGAACCACCACGCGCCCGGCCGTCGACACCAGCGCCAGCGCCAGCGTCCCGGCCAGCCCGGCCAGGAACTCGGGGCTCAGCAGGATTCCCCGCTTGAGCGTGCTGATGGCGCCCTCGGTCGTCGAGGTCTCGCTCAGCCCGGTGCCGTCCGGGCTCGTGCCGCTCATGATGGTCATGCCAGGGCCCCTTCGCCGCCTTCGACCGCTTCCTGCTCCGCCTCGGCCCTCTCGTAGGCGTTGACGAGGTTGCGGTAGCCCTCGGAGCTCTCCAGCAGTTCCGCGTGCGCGCCGCGTCCGGTGACGCGGCCGTGCTCCAGGTAGACGACTTCGTCGGCCAGCGCGATGGTGGCCTTGCGGTAGGCGACGACCAGGACGGTCGCGCCGCCGTCCCCGTTGCCGTCCCCGTCGCCGGACTGCGCGTCCCGGAGGTTCTGCAGGATGCGGGCCTCCACCTGCGAGTCGACGCTGGACGTGGCGTCGTCCAGGACGAGCAGCCGGGGGCGCCGCACCAGGGCGCGCGCCAGCGCGAGCCGCTGCCGCTGCCCGCCCGACAGCGTCGTCCCGCGCTCGCCCACCTTCGTGTCGAGCCCGCCGGCGAGCGCCGCGACGAAACCCTCCGCCTGGGCGAGGCGGAGCGCCTCCCAGACCCGCTCGTCGGGGACGTCCAGGCCGAGCGTCACGTTGCCCCGCACCGTGTCGTCGAACAGGAAGGTCTGCTGGGGGACGAGCGCCGCCGTCGCGGCGATCCCGCCGCGCTCGACGTCCCGCAGGTCCATGCCGTCCAGGAGCACCGATCCGTCCGCCGGGTCGACCAGCCGGACGAGCAGCGAGGTGAGCGTCGACTTGCCCGAGCCCGTCGGGCCGACCATCGCGATCGTCCGGCCGGGCGACGCGGCGAACGACACGTCGTGCAGGACGTGCCGCTCCGCGGCGCCGGCCCCGCCGTCCGCAGCCTCGGCGTCGCCGGACTGGTAGGCGAAGCGGACCTCGCGGACCTCCAGCGCGGTGGCCCGGCCCCCGCCGTCCAGGGAGCCGTCCCCGAACGGGAGGGACCCGCTCGCGTCCAGGACGCCGCGGACCCGCTCCCAGCCGACGACGCTGCGCGGCACCTCGCCCAGCACCCAGCCCAGTGCCCGGATCGGCCACGACAGCAGCGTGAACAGGTACGCGACGTTCACCAGGTCGCCCGGCGACATCGCCCCCGCCTCCAGCCGCATCGACCCGATCAGCAGGACGGCGAGGACGCCCAGGTTGGGCAGCGCCTCCAGCACCGGGTCGAACAGGCCGCGGATCCGGCCGACCGCCACGTTCGCGTCCCGCAGCGCCTCCGCCCGCTCGGTGAACCGCTCGGTCTCCGCCGTCTCCCGGCCGAGGGTCTTGACGACCAGGCCGCCCTCGAAGCTCTCGTGCGCCACTTCGCTGACCTCCGCGCGCAGCTGCTGCGCGCGGGTCGCGACCGGGGACAGCCGGCGCTGGTAGACGACGTTGATCAGCGCGATGGCGGGGAACACCAGGAACCCGACCCCGGCGACGACGAGGTCGGTGAACACGATCGACACCGCCGCGATCAGCAGCATGAACACCACGCCGACCGCCATCGGCAGCGGCGCGATCGGCGCCCACACCGCCTCCACGTCGGCGTTGGCGTTCGACAGAAGCTGCCCGGTCGGGTGCCGGTGGTGCCACGCCAGCGGCAGCCGCAGGTACTGCCGGGTCACCGAGCGCCGGTACTGGGCCTGCAGCCGGTACTGCATCAGGCCCGCGTAGAAACGCCGTCCCGCCACGCCGATCGCCTTCAGCAGCGCCACGCCCACGATCGCGGTGGCGGCCGTGGCCAGCGCTCCCGCCGTCGTGTGCCCGGACTCGAACGCCGGCAGCACGACCTCTTCGGCCGCCCAGCCGAGGACCTGCGCGCTCGCGACGGTCATCGCCGCGTACAGCACGCTGGCGAGCACCGACACCGTGAACACCCGCGGCTCGGCCTTCACCGCGACCCACAGGACGCCCATCCCGTCCCGGAGGACATGCGGGTTGACGCGTCTGGACGCAGGTGGCACGGCGACTCCTCAATCACGGCGGCGCCCGGGAACGCCCCCCGCGAGCGGGGCCGTGGGGGTTCGCGGGCCTGAATATCACCTACGATCCGGCCCCCGCGCTTATTCCCGGGCCGCCGGCCGCGGCCTACGATCAGGCGATGAGCACGCCCGAGGACGGCCCGGTCCCGTCCGGCCCCGATCCCGTCCGCCGCGAACGCCTGCTGCTGGCGGACGCCCTGGCGGAGGCGGGACCGGACGCGGCCACGAACTGCGCCGGCTGGGACGCCCGCGACCTGGCCGCCCATCTGGTCGTCCGCGAGGGCCGCCCCGACGCGGCCCCGGGGATACTGCTGTCACCGCTGTCCTTCTACACCGAGCGCGTACGGCGCCGGACGGCCCGCGCCGTCCCGTTCGACCGGCTGGTGGAACGGTTTCGGCAGGGACCGTCGAAGTTCTCGCCGTACGCCCTTCCCGGTGTTGACAAAATCGCCAACGGTGTTGAGTTCTTTGTTCACCATGAGGACATCCTGCGTGCGGCTCCGGACTGGGAGCCGCGGGACATCTCGCCGGAACTTGAGGAAGTGCTCTGGCGGAGGATAAAAATTGCCCGCTTTGTCCTAAGAAAGGTTCATGTCGAGGTAACGCTCGTCCAGCCGGACGGCCGGAGCGTGCGCGTGTCCGGCCGCGGCCGCGGCGCCCGCGGAGCCGTGCGCGTGCACGGCCCGGTGGGCGAACTGGTCCTGTGGACGCTGGGCCGCCGGGACGTCGCGAGGGTGCGCCTCACCGGGGCGACGGACGCTGTCAAGACCCTGACCGAGACCGGTTGGAGTCTTTAACGGGCAGGTAACGGCAGGGTTCGCCAAGAGGAGAATCGCGTCCCTTGTCGCTCCTCCGCTTTACGCGGAACCGGTGATACGGTGGGGCCGTCGGTTGCAGTCGTGGTTCTCGATCGTTTGTCCAGACGCCCGCGGACTGATGGCAGCGGGCGTTTTGGCTTTTCCGGGACCGTACCGGGAGGCGAGAGCGTGCCGCCGCGACCGCACGGGCCCGCGAGGTGTGGGCCCAGGTTTTGCCGCAAGGAGAAAGACATGCCCCAGCAGGGCACCGTGAAGTGGTTCAACGCCGAGAAGGGCTTCGGATTCATCGCCGTCGACGGCGGCGGGCCGGACGTCTTCGTGCACTACTCGGCTATCCAGTCCTCCGGATACCGCACGCTGGACGAGAACCAGCGCGTCCAGTTCGAGGTGACGCAGGGTAACCGGGGTCCGCAGGCTGACCAGGTCGTCCCCCTGTAGCACCCGTAGTCGTACGACTGGGCCCGCCCCTCCGGCCAGGGGGAGGCGGGTCTAGTCGTTTTGCGTTTCCGCATCGATCCGGCGCGGGCGTTACCCGCCTCCGCGGCGCGGTGGCCCTGCCATAGGATCGAGCCCATGTCAGTTCGACCGTCCGACCTGGACCCCAAGATCGCTGACCGGCTGAAGCGCGACCCGAACGGTCTCGTGCCCGCCATCGCCCAGCAGTACGACACCGGCGAGGTGCTCATGCTCGGCTGGATGGACGACGAGGCCCTGCACCGCACCCTCACGACCGGCCGCTGCACCTACTGGTCGCGCAGCCGCCGGGAATACTGGGTGAAGGGCGAGAGCTCCGGCCACCAGCAGTGGGTCAAGTCCGTCGCGCTGGACTGCGACGCCGACGCGATCCTGGTGAAGGTCGACCAGGTCGGCGCCGCCTGCCACACCGGCGACCGCACCTGCTGGGACGCCGACGTCCTTCCGGCCGTGGTCGGGGAACGACCAGACGCCGCCTCATGACCCCCGGGCGTGAACGCGGCCTGACGGCGCTGCTGTGCGCCGCCGGTTCGGGCCTCGCCCTGCTGGCCGCCGGGCGCACCTGGGCCACCGTCAGGGCCGAGGACGCCATCACCCCGCTCACCCGGAACCTCACCGGCGGCGACCTCGGCGGCGCCGCCGGCGCCCTCGGCCTGGCCGGCCTGGCGGGCCTCGCGGCCCTGTTCGCCACCCGCGGCCGTGTCCGCGCGGGCGTCGGCGTCCTCATCGCCCTGTTCGGCGCCGGCATCGCCTACGCCTCGGCCGCCGCCGTCCAGCGCTCGAACGTCCTGTCCGCCGCCGGCGACAAGAGCGCCCTGCTGGCCCTCGGCGGCGACCCCGCCCTCGACGTGAACCTGTGGTGGATCGTCTCCGTCACCGGCGGCGTCGTCCTCGCCGTCGCCGGCCTCCTCACCGCGGTCCGCGGCGGACGATGGCCGGGCATGTCCGCCCGCTACGAACGCGCGGCCCCGCCCGAGCACGCGCTCCCGCGCAGCGCGGCGGCCGAGGACGACGACCCGTCCGCCCTGTGGAAATCCCTCGACCGCGGCGAGGACCCCACCGCCCGGAAGAACGGCCGGCCGTGACCACCGACGGTGGCGGGCTCGTCCTCGTCGTCGAACACGACCCGGCCGTCGCCGAACTGCAACGCCGCTACCTCGCCCGCGAAGGCTTCGACGTCGAGATCGAGCCCGAACCCGCCCGCGCCCCCGCCGCCGCCCGGCGCAGCCGCCCGGACGTGGTCGTCCTCGACCTGTCCGCCTCGGCCCTCCCCGCCGACCTGTACCGCCGCGTGACCGAGGCCGCCCGCCCCGCCCCCGTCATCGCCGTCACCGGGCACCTGGACCCCGCCATCGGCCGCGCCCTCGGCGAACACCGCGTCGACCGTCCCTTCGGCCCCCGCGTCCTCGTCGCCGCCGTCGCCGAGGCGCTCCGCCGCGGCGTCCCCGCCGAAACGGCGGGCCCCCTGCGCGCGGGCCCGCTCGCCCTCGACCCCCGCGGCCGCGTCGCCGTCATCGGCGACCGCCGCGTCACCCTCACCGGCACCGAGTTCGACCTCCTGGAATTCCTGATGGGCAACCCCGGCCGCGTCTACACCCGCGAACAGCTCCTCGACGCCGCCTGGGGGCCGGGCGCCGGCGCCGGAAGCCGCACCGTGGACGTCCATGTGGCCCAGCTCCGCGCCAAACTGGGCGAACGCAACCCCATACGAACCGTCCGCGGCGTCGGCTACGTCCTGGACGCGTGATCCGTCGGGGCGCCCCCCGAGGTCCCGGCTAGGGTGGGGTTGTGACTCGGGTGCCCGTCCATTCGCGTGAGGAGCCGCGTTCGCCCGCAGTGCCCGGCGGGCGACGTTTCGTGCCGCAGGGGCTGGTGCTCGGCGGGGTCGTCGCGGGGGCGCTGGTCGTGGCGTTCAGGGATCCCGGTGAGGCGGGTCACTATCCGAGCTGCCCGTTCCTGGTCATGACCGGGTTCTACTGCCCCGGGTGCGGGATGATGCGGCTCGTCCACGCTCTCACGCATGGGGACGTGGGCACCGCCTTCGGGCTCAATCCGCTGCTGTTCGTCCTGCTGCCGGTGTTCGGCTACCTGTACGTGCGGTGGACGGTCCTGGCCGCGCGCGGAAGGCCGATGCGGACCGTGTTGTTCAAGCCGGTGGTGGCGTACTCGTTCGTCGGCCTTCTCGCCGTCTACTGGGTCGTCCGCAACCTCCCCTTCGCCGAGGCGCTGGCCCCGTGACCCGTGCCGTGCGGCCGGGGGCATGGGGGGCCGCACCCCGACGGGCGACGGCGGCGGCTACGATCGGTGCACGGAACGACCTGAAATAGGGGGCCTGCGACCTTGAGCGTTTTGGACGAGATCATCGAAGGCGTCCGGGCCGATCTCGCCGGAAGACAGCGTGAGGTTCCGCTCGACGTCCTGAAGGACAAGGCGGCCGCCGCCCCCGCCGCGCGGGACGCGCTCGGGGCGCTGCGCGGGCCCGGGGTCTCGGTGATCGCCGAGGTCAAGCGCAGCAGCCCGTCCAAGGGCGCGCTCGCCGCCATCGCCGACCCCGCGGCGCTGGCCCGCGACTACGAGGCGGGCGGCGCCAAGGTGATCAGCGTGCTGACGGAGCGGCGCCGGTTCGGCGGCAGCCTGGAGGACCTCGCGGAGGTCCGCGCGAACGTCGGTGCCTGCGTCCTGCGCAAGGACTTCATCGTCACCTCCTACCAGCTGTGGGAGGCGCGGGCGAACGGCGCCGACATGGCGCTGCTGATCGTCGCCGCGCTGGAGCAGGACGCGCTGGTGTCGCTGGTCGAGCGGGCCGAGTCGATGGGGCTCGTCCCGCTCGTGGAGGTGCACACCGAGGAGGAGGCCGTCCGCGCGGTGGACGCCGGCGCCAAGGTCATCGGCGTGAACGCCCGCGATCTGCGGACGCTGCACGTCGACCGCGGGGTGTTCGCGCGGGTCGCGCCGCTCATCCCCAAGGACGTCGTGAAGGTCGCCGAGTCGGGGGTGCGGGGGCCGCACGACCTGCTGGCCTACGCCTCCAGCGGCGCCGACGCGGTGCTGGTGGGGGAGAGCCTGGTGATCGGCAGGGATCCGCGGGCGGCGGTCGCCGACCTCGTCGCCGCCGGCGCCCATCCGGCGCTGCGGCAGAGCGGCTGACGGGGTGTGGGGGGCCGTTCCCCCACGCGAGTCGATAGGGTACGGGCATGCAGGTGGAGCCGCTCCGGGAGCGATGGCGGGGCTTGGTGAGTCAGTGACCGGACAAGCCCCTTCTCGTACGACAGGACGCGTTTTCTCATGACCATCGACACCGCGAGCGGTGCCGTGCCCGACGCGACGGGCCATTTCGGATCCTTCGGCGGGCGGTTCGCCCCCGAGGCGCTGATGGCGGCGCTGGACGAGCTGACCCGCGAGTTCGAGGCCGCCAAGCAGGATCCCGCATTCACCGCCGAGCTGGACGACCTGCTCGCGAACTACGCGGGCCGCCCGAGCCTGCTGACGGAGGCCAAGCGGTTCTCCCGGCACGCGGGCGCCCGTGTGCTGTTCAAGCGCGAGGACCTCAACCACACCGGCTCCCACAAGATCAACAATGTGCTGGGGCAGGCGCTGCTCACCAGGCGGATGGGCAAGACCCGCGTGATCGCCGAGACCGGCGCGGGCCAGCACGGCGTCGCGACCGCCACGGCCGCGGCGCTGCTCGGCCTGACCTGCACCGTCTACATGGGCGAGGTCGACACCGAGCGGCAGGCCCTGAACGTCGCCCGGATGCGGATGCTCGGCGCCGAGGTCGTCCCGGTGAGGACCGGCAGCCGCACCCTCAAGGACGCCTGCAACGAGGCGTTCCGCGACTGGGTCGCCACCGTCGACGACACCCACTACTGCATCGGCTCCACGATGGGCCCGCATCCGTTCCCGATGATGGTCCGCGACTTCCAGCGGGTCATCGGCGTGGAGGCTAGGCGGCAGTGCCTGGAGCTGACCGGCGCCCTCCCGGACGCGGTCGTCGCCTGCGTCGGCGGCGGCTCCAACGCGATCGGCACCTTCCACGCCTTCGTCCCGGACGAGTCGGTGCGGCTGTACGGGTTCGAGGCGGGCGGCGACGGCGTGTCCACCGGCCGGCACGCCGCGACGCTGGTCGGCGGGTCCCTCGGCGTCATCCACGGGATGCGGACCTACCTGCTGCAGGACGACGACGGGCAGACCATGGAGACCCACTCGATCTCCGCGGGCCTCGACTATCCCGGCGTCGGCCCCGAGCATGCGTGGCTGCGCGACTCCGGCCGCGCCGAATACCGCGAGATCACCGACGCGGAGGCGATGGAGGCGTTCTCGCTGCTGTGCCGCACCGAGGGCATCATCCCGGCGATCGAGTCCGCGCACGCGCTCGCCGGCGCGCTCAGGGTCGGCGGGGAACTCGGCCCGGACGCCACGATCGTCGTGTGCCTGTCCGGACGCGGCGACAAGGACATGCACACGGCCGCCGCCTTCTTCGGCCTGATGCCCGAGGGAGAGGGAAAGTGACCGTCCAGACCGCCTACGACAAGGCCAGGGCCGAAGGACGGGCCGCGCTGGTCGGCTACCTGCCCGCCGGGTTCCCCACCTACGAGGGGGCGATCGAGACCGCGAGGACGATGGTCGACGCGGGCTGCGACGTCATCGAGATCGGGCTGCCCTACTCCGACCCGATGATGGACGGCCCCACCATCCAGGACGCGGTGCACCAGGCGCTCGTCGGCGGCATCCGCGTCGCCGACGTGTTCCGGACGGTCGAGGCCGTCGCCGCGACCGGCGTCCCGACGCTCGTCATGACGTACTGGAATCCCGTCGACCATCACGGTGTCGGCGCGTTCGCCCGCGACCTGGCCTCGGCCGGCGGCGCCGGGCTGATCACGCCGGACCTGACGCCGGAGGAGGGCGGCGCCTGGCTCGAGGCGGCGGACGCCCACGGCCTCGACCGCGTCTTCCTCGTCGCGCTCAGCTCCACCGACGAGCGCATCGAGAAGATCACCGGGGTGTGCCGGGGGTTCGTCTACGCGGCGTCGCTGATGGGCGTCACCGGCGCCCGGTCCGCCGTCGACACCGGCGCGCCCCGCCTGGTGGAGCGGACGCGGGCGATCATCGAGAAGGGCGGGGCGGCCCTGCCCGTCGGCCTCGGGCTCGGCGTCGGCAACGGCGCCCAGGCCGCGGAGGTCGCCGGGTTCGCCGACGGTGTGATCGTCGGTTCGGCGTTCATGCGCCGCATGCTGGACGCCCCCGATCTCGCGTCCGGGCTCGCCGGCGTGCGGGCGCTCACCGAGGAGCTGGCGGCGGGCGTCCGTTCCGGCCGCTGACCGTGTCCGCGGGAGCGGGGGATCGCCCGTTTCCGCGGACGTTCCGCGGCGTCCCGGGAACGTCCGCCGGGGGCCGCCGCGTTCATGCTCATGGTGCCCCCGCTCTCCCGTAAGGTGTGTTCGCCGGTTGAGGCGGTCCCCGGAAGGATCACGATGACGCAAGAGATGACGGCGAAGGGCGGGGCCGGGACGGCGACGCCGCCGCCCCCGCCCGCGTGGTTCCTGGTCCCGGCCTGGGTTCTGACGATCGCCGGGCTCGGGATCTCCGGTTATCTGACGGTCACGCACTACGACGAGGGCGCGCTGGTGTGCTCGGCGTCCAAGACCGTGGACTGTCACGCGGTCACGACGAGCGAGTACGCCGCGCTGGCCGGGATTCCCATGCCACTGCTGGGCCTGGCGTTCTTCGTCGGGTTCGGCGCGCTGATCACGCCGTGGGCGCTGCGGTCGGTGTGGCCGCCGCTGCGGTGGGGCAGGGTGGCGAGCACCGCGGTCGGCGTGCTGTTCGTCGTGTACCTCGTGACCGTGGAGCTGGCGATCCTGCACAAGATCTGCCTGTGGTGCACCGGAGTGCACGCGATCACCGTCCTGCTGTTCGTCCTCGTCCTGGCCGACGAATTCCGACGAATCGGTCAGGTCGACTAACCTCACCGTGACCGCGCCCCACGGTGGCGGCGCGGCCCCCACGCATAGGAGCACACATGAGCAAGGCCGCACGGGAGCGGTCCGCGAGAGAGCGCCTGGCCGCCGATCGCAAGCGGCAGGCGGCGCGGCAGAAGCAGCGGCGGCTGCTCGCCATCGTCCTCGGATCGGTGGTCGCGGTGGCGGTGATCGTGGTCGGCACCGTCCTGATCGTCGACTACCAGAGCAAGCAGGGCCGCGCCGAGGTCCACCAGGGCGCGCTCGCCCCGCTCAGCCGCCAGGACGACGGTTCGATCGTGATGGCGCAGCCCGGGGTGACCAAGCCGGTGCTGGAGATCTTCGAGGACTTCCAGTGCCCGGTCTGCAAGCAGTTCGAGGAGGCCAGCGGCAAGACCGTCCTGGAGCTGGCGGAGCAGGGGAAGGTCAAGGTCGTCTACCGGCCGTTCCACCTGTTCGGCCAGCAGAAGGACCCCATCAGGATCAACTCGCTGCGCGCGGCCGAGGCGGCGCTGTGCGTCCCGGCCGACAAGTGGATCTCCTACCATGACGCGCTCTTCCGGTTCCAGCCCGCCGAGGGCTCGGAGGGCTTCGCGCCCGACGACCTCGTGAAGTGGGGCAAGGACATCGGCGTCACCGACGCGAACTTCGAGAAGTGCGTGCGGGACGAGCAGAAGAAGTCCACGGTCGACGCGATGACCAAGTACGCCCTGCAGGAGCGCGGCGTCCAGGGCACCCCGTCGGTCTTCCTGGACGGCAAGCAGCTCGACTCGACCCAGTTCATGAACCCGGCGGCCCTCCGGGCGACCATCGACGCGGCGGCCGCCTCCGGCAAGTGAGCGCGGCCTCCGCCACGTGACGCGCCGCGCCGTCCCGGCCGGGACGGCGCGGCGCGGCGCTTCACCCGGCCCCGGCGCCCCCCGCCCGCTACGCTCGTAGTTCGTGTGAACACGCACAGTGGCGATCGGGGGATCGATGAGCGAGCAGGACAGGGGGCCGTCGGCGCGCCGGCGGCTCGCGGACGAACGGGCCCGGGACCAGGCGCGGGAGCGCCGGCGGCGGTGGCTGGTGGTCGTCCTCGGCGCCGTCGCCGTGGCGGCGGTCGTGGTCGCGGTGACCGTCGTGGCGGTGTCGCGGAACGGCGGGGACGGGCCTCTGGGAGACGACTACTCGGGCCCGCTGGCACCGACGGCGCGGGTGGAGTACGGGGCCGTCGCGATGGCGCAGCCGGGCGTCGCCGGGCCGGTCCTGGAGATCTACGAGGACTTCCAGTGCCCGGCGTGCAAGGCGCTGGAGAAGCGGCTGGGCGGGACGCTCAAGCAGCTCGCCGCCGAGGGGGAGGCCAGGGTCGTGTACCGGCCGTTCCAGCTCTTCCAGCAGGAACCGCTGATGTCCAACTCGCGGCGGGCCGCGAACGCCGCCGCCTGCATCCCCGTGGACGAATGGGTCCCCTACCACGACAGGCTCTTCGCCGGGCAGCCCCCCGAGGGCGACACCGGCTTCACCCCGGAGAACCTGATCAAGTGGGCGGCCGACCTGGGCGTCACCGATCCCGCGTTCGCCGCCTGCGTCAACGGGAACCAGAAGATCGACCTCGTCGAGAAGGCGAGCGCCGCGGCCGGGAGGGCCGGGGTCGACTCCACCCCGTACCTCGCGCTGAACGGCGAGAAGGTCGACGGCGACGCGCTCGGCTCTCCGGACGAGCTGAGGAGGGCCGTCGCGCAGGCCGGCGGAGGGACGCCCCCGTCCCCCGGTGGCACACGGTCGGACGGCCGGGCGGACGGCTCGGCCGGAGTCCACGGCCGGGTACGGTCGTAGAGTCGGCGCGCGCGGCGCCCCGGAGGGGGTAACGTCAACCGTCATGCAGCCGCTCGCCTACATCCCGAGTCCCTCGCAGGGCATCTGGCACATCGGGCCCGTACCCATCCGCGCCTACGCCATCATGATCATCCTTGGCATCGTCGTCGCGGTATGGCTCGGCGAGCGGCGCTGGGCCGCCAAGGGCGGCGCCCCCGGCGTGATCATCGATGTGGCCGTGTGGGCGGTGCCGTTCGGGCTCGTCGGCGGGCGGATCTACCACGTCATCACCGACTACCAGCGCTATTTCGGCGAGGACGGCGATCCGGCCCGGGCACTGGAGATCTGGAAGGGCGGCCTCGGCATCTGGGGCGCCATCGCGTTCGGCGCGGTCGGCGCGCTCATCGCATGCCGGCGGCGCGGGATCTCCCTCCTGGCGCTCGCCGACGCGGTCGCCCCGGGGATCGCCCTGGCGCAGGCCATCGGCCGCTGGGGCAACTACTGGAACCAGGAGCTGTACGGCCGTCCACTCGACGCGTTCTGGGCCATCGAGATCGACGAGGACCACCGGCCCATGCTGGACGGCGGGCCCGGCCTCGACCCCAAGTATGCCGACATCGCCACCTACCACCCGACGTTCCTGTACGAGTCGCTGTGGTGCATCGGCGTCGCGGTCCTGGTCATCTGGGCCGACCGGCGCTTCAAGCTCACCCACGGCCGGGCGTTCGCGCTCTACGTCGCCGCCTACACGTTGGGACGGGCCTGGATCGAGGCGCTGCGCATCGACGAGGCGCACCACATCCTCGGCCTGCGGCTGAACGACTGGACGTCGATCCTCCTCTTCCTCGGTGCGGTTGCCTACCTGTACCGGATGCGCCACCGCACCGGCCCCGAGAACGTCGGCCGTCCCGTCGCGGAGGGGCCGTCCGACGACCCGGTCTCCGCCGAGGCGAAGCCGGAGCCGGAGGACGAACCCGAACCCGGGACCGAGACCGAGAAGGCCGAAGCCGAAGACTCGGAAGCCGAGAAGCCAGAGGCCGAGAAGCCAGAGGCCGAAAAGGTCGAGGACGCCGAGAAGGCCGAAACCGACGACGCTGACACCGAGAAGGCCCAAGCCGAGGACGCCGAAGCCGAGAAGGCCGAGAAGGCCGAGAAGGCCGAGAAGGCCGAAACCGAGAAAGCCGAGAGGGCCGAAGCCGACGACGGCGAGGCGGAGGCCGCGTCCGAGGGCGAGGACCCCGAGGGCGAGGCTGAGGACGGCGCCGGAGACGGTGCCGGCGGGTCCGAGCGGGTAGAGGAGGGGGAGCCCGTCAAGGACGGGAAGTAGCGGTCGGCGAAGGGCTCTGGTGCGGGCGAGATGACCAGCGGCAAGCCCGGTGCGCCACCGGAACGTCACCACCAGCACCGTGACGTCACCGGTGGCTGGCTGCGGCCGGCGGTGTTCGGCGCGATGGACGGGCTGGTCTCCAACTTCGCGCTGATCGCGGGCGTGGCGGGCGGCCAGGCGAGCCAGAGGGTCGTCCTGCTGGCGGGCCTGGCCGGCCTGGCGGCGGGCGCGTTCTCGATGGCCGCGGGGGAGTACATCTCGGTCGCCTCCCAGTCGGAGCTGGCGGAGGCGGAGATCGAGGTGGAACGGGTGGAGCTGGCCCGGCACCCCGTGGCTGAGGAGCGGGAGCTCGCCGAGGTGTTCCGGTCGCGCGGCGTGGACGCGGAGACGGCCGCGGAGGTGGCGCGGCAGCTGTCCAGGAACCCCGACGAGGCGCTGGAGGTGCACACCCGCGAGGAGCTGGGCGTGACCCCCGGCGACCTGCCGTCGCCGGCGCTGGCGGCGGGCTCGTCGTTCCTGTCGTTCGGGGTGGGGGCGATCCTGCCGGTCCTCCCGTACCTGCTGGGCGCCTCCTCGCTGTGGCCGGCGGCGATCATCGCGGCGCTCGGGCTGTTCGGCGCGGGTGCGCTGGTGTCGCGGATCACGGCCCGGCCCTGGTGGTTCGGCGGGGCGCGGCAGCTGCTGTTCGGCGCGGCCGCCGCGGTGATCACCTACGGGGTCGGCGCGCTGATCGGGACCAACGGCGTCTAGCCCCGGCGCGGTCTCCGGCCCCGGGCGCGGCGGGCACCTCCAAGGAACTGGATAAAACGCCCTTTCGGCCACGCGCGGGCCGCCCGTACCGCTAAGCTCCGGGGCGTGATCGAGGCTCGTGACACAGGTTCCCCCGAGGCCGCGCGCGACGGCGACGGGCGGGACTTCTGGCCGGAGGAGAAGCCCGGCCGCAGGCTCCCCCGTCCGAAGCTGCTGCTCGGCGCGGTCGGCGCGCTGGTCGCGGTGATCGTCGCGGGCGTCGCCGTGCTCGTGTTCACCGGCGGGGAGAAGGGGCCCGCCGAGGGACCGGTGCTGCCGACCGCCTACGCGCCCGACTACAACGGCGAGGGCTTCGACGAGATCGCGAACAGGTCGGCCGACAGCCGCGCGATCACCGAGGGCGAGGCGGCCTCGGCCAAGGACCTGAAGTCGGGCGCCTACTCCTTCACCCTGGCCGAGTCGGCGCTGACCTCCGACTGCAAGTCCGCGACGTGGGGCGCCCGCCTGCAGGCCGACCTCGCCAAGTTCGGCTGCAGCCAGATCGCCCGTTCCGCGTACGTGAGCGGCGACAAGAAGCACGTCGGCCAGTTCATCGTGATCAACATGGAGACCTCGGACGGCGTCAAGCAGGTTCTGCGCGACCTGCAGCGCGAGACCGGCGCCGGCTGGGTGACGCCGCTGAAGGCGCCGGGCGTGCCCGCGTTCGGTTCCGGGTTCAGCGCCGCCTACGCCAAGACCTACGGCCACTACGCCGTGATCACGTGGGTGGAGCGGGCCGGCGGGGAGCAGCCCGCCTCGCTCAACGAAATGATCGATGTGAGCCTGGTCATCGAGAGCGCCGCCGACTTCCTGTACGGGCGGCTTGACCTGGCCTCGACCGGAAGGCCCGGCCAGTGATCGGCCCGCACGCGGGCGTGTCACCGGGCGCCGGGCAGTAGTCTGCGCGGTCGTGGACTCCGATGAACCCCGACGCGGCGGCGGCCCCCGGCGCGCACCGGTGAGCCGCCAGGGCCGCCGGCAGCCCGCCCCGCGCAGGACGGCGCCGGGCCGCGCGGGAGGCCCCCGCCGGCCGGACCCGTCGCGCCGCGCGCCCCGCCCGCAGCGGCCCGTTCCGCCGCCCCGCACGCCGTTCGAGGACGGCGAGTCCGCCCACCCCGACGCCTCCGCGTATCACGACGCGCCCGCCGCCGTCCCGCCGCCGATTCAGGGCGACCCGCACGGCCCCGGCAGGAAGCCGGAACGACGCGGCGGGAAGCCGGAAAGGCGCGGCGGGAAGCCGGGCAGGGGACGTCCCGCCGGGGCGGCGCGGCAGCCGCGTCCCGCGCCGCGCGAGGGCGGGCCCGGAGCGAGGCTGTACTTCGGCGCGGCCGCGGTCCTGGGCGTGCTCGTGCTCCTCGGCGTGGGCGCCGTGGCCGTGCTGCGCGGGGGTAACGCTCCGGACGCGGGCGACGCGGCCAACGTGACGATCGGGACGCCCGCGGAGACGGGTATCTCGCCGGACTCCTACTCCAGCTCGTCCTCGTCGTCGGCGTACTCGGGCATCGCGTCCCGGAGCGCGGACCCGAAGCCGCTGACGATCGAGGAGGCGTTCACGTCGTCGGCGGCGAAGCTGTCGGTCCCGGACGGCGACGTGCAGGTCAAACTGCGAGCCAAGCGGCTGGACGGTGACTGCGCCGCCGCCGTGTGGGGCGGGACCGTGGGCGAGGCGCTGGGCAAGGGCGGCTGCACGCAGGCCGCCCGCGGGATCTACTCCGACACCGAGAACGGCTACGCGCTGGCCGTCGCGGTCTTCAACCTGGCCGGGTCCGCGGACGCCGACCGGTTCGTCGCGAAGCTGGAGGAGACGATCGGCGCGGGTTTCGTCAGGCCGCTGGAGGCCCCCGAGCCGCTGGACGACTTCGGACGCGGCTTCGGCATGGCGCGCGGCCTGGCCATGGGCCACTTCGCCGTGGTCACGTGGGCGGAGCGGCTGGACGGCAAGGGCGGCCCAGAGGACGAGGCGCTGCTGTCGCTGCTGATCGAGGGCGGCAAGAACCCGGCGGTGCTCGGCCGCGCCGCCCGCGCGTCCAGCTGACCGCGATTCGGGCAAGTCACCGGAACATCACGGTGAACCTCGCGTGCCCGGTGATGATCGTCACCGTGGCCGGGGTGCTTTCCATCCTGGGAGGAGCCGGTAATCTGGTCTAAACCACTGTGAGATGGCGCTGCACGGGCCGTCCGAACCAGAAGTTTCGCGATCTGGTGCAGCCGGGCATGATCCCGGCAGTGATGTAATGTCATCTCACCGCAGCAAGGGCCAACGTCGTCCCGGACTGCACTGACATCAGCAGTGACACGACGACGACGGGAGGGTTGATGGCTTCTGCTGCCCTGACACCTGCTGCCCGCACACCTGTTGCCGGCCCATCCGCGGCCGGCACCGGCGACCGCCCCCGTGCGCAGGGGCTGTACGATCCGGCGCACGAACACGACGCCTGCGGCGTCGGCATCGTGGCGGACCTGCACGGCCGCAAGAACCACGACATCGTGCAGAAGGCCCTGACGGTCCTGAAGAACCTCGATCACCGCGGTGCCGTGGGCGCGGAGCCGGACGACGGCGACGGCGTCGGCATCCTCGTCCAGATCCCGGACGCGTTCTTCCGCGACACCTGCGACTTCGCGCTCCCCGACGCCGGCGCCTACGCGGCCGGCATCGCGTTCCTCCCGGTGGACGGCGACGAACGCGCCGCCGTGGTCGCCCACGTCGAGAAGCTCTGCGCCGAGGAGGGCCTGTCGGCCCTCGGATGGCGGGAGCTGCCGCACGACCCCGGCTTCACCGGCCCGGCCTCGCGCCGTGTCATGCCGCACTTCTCGCAGCTGTTCGTCGCTCCCACCCCCGGCGGCCCGCACGACGGCAAGACCGGCCTGGAACTGGACCGCGTCGTGTTCTGCATGCGTGAACGCGCCGAGCAGGACGTGCGGGTCTACTTCCCGAGCCTGTCCAGCCGGACGATCGTCTACAAGGGGATGCTGACGACCCCGCAGCTGGAGCCGTTCTTCCCCGACCTGTCGGACCGCCGCTTCACCAGCGCGATCGCCCTGGTGCACTCGCGGTTCTCGACCAACACCTTCCCCGCCTGGGAGCTGGCCCACCCGTACCGGTTCATCGCCCACAACGGCGAGATCAACACGGTGAAGGGCAACCGGAACTGGATGCGGGCCCGCGAGGCGCTGCTGAAGTCCGACCTGATCCCCGGGGACCTGTCGCGGATCTACCCGGTGATCGACATCGAGGCCAGCGACACCGCCTCGTTCGACGAGTGCCTGGAGCTGCTGCATCTCGGCGGCCGGTCGCTGCCGCACGCGGTGCTGATGATGATCCCGGAGGCGTGGGAGAACCACGCCGAGATGGACGCCGACCGCCGCGCGTTCTACGAGTTCCACTCCACCCTGATGGAGGCGTGGGACGGCCCCGCCAGCGTCAGCTTCACCGACGGCACCGTCGTCGGCGCCGTCCTGGACCGCAACGGGCTGCGTCCCGGCCGGTACTGGGTGACCGACGACGGCCTGGTCGTGCTGGCCAGCGAGGCCGGTGTCCTCGACATCCCGGCCGCCAAGGTCGTCCGGAAGGGCCGGCTGCAGCCCGGCAAGATCTTCCTGGTCGACACCGCCGCCGGGCGGATCGTCGAGGACGACGAGGTCAAGGCCGAGCTGGCCGCCGAGCAGCCGTACGGCCAGTGGCTGCACGAGGGCCTGGTCCGGTTCGAGGAGCTGCCGCGGCGCGAGCGGGAGATCCCGACGCACGAGACCCTCGTCAAGCGGCAGCAGACGTTCGGCTACACGCTCGAAGAGCAGCGGATCATCCTGTCGCCGATGGCCAGGACGGGCGCCGAGCCGATCGGGTCGATGGGCACCGACACCCCGATCGCGGTGCTGTCGGAGCGGCCCCGGCTGCTGTTCGACTACTTCAAGCAGCAGTTCGCGCAGGTCACGAACCCGCCGCTGGACGCGATCCGCGAGGAGCTCGTGACCTCGCTGCAGTCCACGCTCGGCCCGGAGGGCAACCTGCTGGAGCCCGGCCCGGGCTCGTGCCGCCGTCTGGTGCTGCCGACCCCGATCCTGGACAACGACGAGCTCTCCAAGATCATCCACATCGACGACGAGGGGTCGCTGCCGCATCTGCAGGCGCACGTCGTGCAGGGCCTGTACGACGTCGCCGGCGGGGGAGAGGCCCTGGAGGCCCGGCTGGAGGAGATCAACTCCGAGGTGAGCCGCGCCATCGACGCCGGCTCCCGCATCATCGTGCTGTCGGACCGCGGCGCCGATTCGTCCCGCGCCGCGATCCCGTCGCTGCTGCTGACCGGCTCCGTCCACCACCATCTGATCCGGGAGAAGACCCGCACGCGGGTCGGCCTCGTCATCGAGACCGGCGAGGCCCGCGAGTGCCACCACATGGCGCTGCTCATCGGGTACGGCGCGTCCGCGATCAACCCGTACCTGGCGATCGAGACCGTCGAGGACCTCGTCCGCGGCGGCGCCATCGAGGGCGTCGCACCGGAGACCGCCGCCCGCAACCTCGTGAAGGCGTACGGCAAGGGCGTCCTGAAGGTCATGTCGAAGATGGGCGTGTCCACGGTCGCGTCCTACACCGGCGCGCAGATCTTCGAGGCGATCGGGCTCGGCGAGGACGTCGTGTCCCGCTGCTTCACCGGCACCACGTCCCGGCTCGGCGGCGTCGGCTTCGACGTGCTGTCCCGCGAGGTCGCCGAGCGGCACGCCCGCGCCTACCCGCCGGGCGGCAACGAGCCGGCGCACCGCACCCTGGACGTCGGCGGCGAGTACCAGTGGCGCCGCGAGGGCGAGCCGCACCTGTTCAACCCGGACACGGTGTTCAAGCTGCAGCACGCCACCCGCACCCGCCGCTACGAGGTCTTCAAGGAGTACACCGCGAAGGTCGACTCGCAGGCCGAGCAGCTGATGACCCTGCGCGGGCTGTTCAAGCTGAAGGACGGCGAGCGCGAGCCGGTGCCGATCGACGAGGTCGAGCCCGTGTCGGAGATCGTGAAGCGGTTCTCCACCGGCGCGATGTCGTACGGGTCCATCTCCGCCGAGGCCCACGAGACCCTCGCGATCGCGATGAACCGGCTCGGCGGCAAGTCCAACACGGGCGAGGGCGGCGAGGACCCGGCGCGGTTCACCCCGGACGAGAACGGGGACCTGCGCCGCAGCGCCATCAAGCAGGTCGCGTCCGGCCGGTTCGGCGTCACCTCCGAGTACCTCGCCAACGCCGACGACATCCAGATCAAGATGGCGCAGGGCGCCAAGCCCGGCGAGGGCGGCCAGCTGCCCGGCCACAAGGTCTACCCGTGGATCGCCAAGACCCGGCACTCCACCCCCGGCGTCGGCCTCATCTCGCCGCCGCCGCACCACGACATCTACTCGATCGAGGACCTGGCGCAGCTCATCCACGACCTGAAGAACGCCAACCCGGCGGCGCGCGTGCACGTCAAGCTCGTCGCCGAGATGGGCGTCGGCACGGTCGCGGCCGGGGTGTCCAAGGCGCACGCCGACGTGGTGCTGATCTCCGGGCACGACGGCGGCACCGGCGCCTCGCCGCTGACCTCGCTCAAGCACGCCGGCACGCCGTGGGAGCTGGGCCTCGCCGAGACGCAGCAGACGCTGCTGCTGAACGGGCTGCGCGACCGCATCGTCGTGCAGACCGACGGGCAGATGAAGACCGGGCGGGACGTGCTCATCGCCGCGCTCCTCGGCGCCGAGGAGTACGGTTTCGCGACCGCGCCGCTGGTGGTGTCGGGCTGCATCATGATGCGGGTCTGCCACCTGGACACCTGCCCGGTCGGCGTCGCCACCCAGAACCCCGTCCTGCGGGAGCGGTTCACCGGCAAGGCCGAGTTCGTCGTGAACTTCTTCGAGTTCGTCGCCGAGGAGGTCCGCGAGTACCTCGCGGCCCTCGGGTTCCGCTCGCTGGACGAGGCGATCGGGCACGTCGAGATGCTCGACACGCGCGAGGCCGTCGAGCACTGGAAGGCGTCCGGGCTGGACCTCACACCGGTCCTGCACACGCCGGAGCGGGCCGAGGGCGCGGCGCTGCACCGTGTCACCGAGCAGGACCACGGGCTGGGGAAGGCCCTGGACAACACGCTGATCCAGCTCGCCGAGGGCGCCATCGCGTTCGGCGACAGGGTCACGCTCGACCTGCCGATCCGCAACGTCAACCGGACGGTCGGCACCATGCTCGGCCACGAGGTGACGGCGAAGCACGGCGGGGCGGGCCTGCCCGACGACACGATCGACGTCACGTTCACCGGCTCGGCGGGCAACTCGTTCGGCGCGTTCGTGCCGCGCGGGATCACGCTGCGGCTGGTCGGCGACGCCAACGACTACGTCGGCAAGGGCCTGTCCGGCGGTCGGCTGACGCTGCGCCCGCCGGCCGACGCCGGGTTCGCGGCCGAGGAGCAGATCATCGGCGGCAACGTCATCCTGTACGGAGCGACGTCCGGTGAGCTGTTCGCCCGCGGCATCGTCGGCGAGCGGTTCTGCGTCCGCAACTCCGGCGCGACCGCCGTCGTCGAGGGCGTCGGCGACCACGCCTGCGAGTACATGACCGGCGGCCGCGCGGTGATCCTCGGCCGGACGGGACGCAACCTCGCGGCCGGCATGTCCGGCGGCATCGCCTACGTCCTGGACCTGGTGCCCGAGCGGGTCAACGGCGAGATGGTCGATCTGGACCCCCTCGACCCCGACGACCTGGACTTCGTCCGGGCGCTGGTCGAGCGGCACCTGGCCGAGACCGGTTCGCGGTTCGCGGGCCGGCTGCTGGACGACTGGGACGCCGCCGCGGGCCGCTTCACCAAGATCATGCCGCGTGACTACCGGCGCGTCCTGGACGCGATGGCCAAGGCCGAGGCCGAGGGACGCGACGTCGACGAGGCCGTCATGGCCGCGGCGCAGAGCTGAGAGGGGGACTTCCATCATGGCCGACCCGAAGGGTTTTCTGACCGTCCGGCGGGAGCTCCCGAAGCGCCGCCCGGTCGACGTGCGGATCAAGAGCTGGTCAGAGGTCTACGAGGACTTCGGCAAGGACCGGCTGGAGAAGCAGGCGAGCCGCTGCATGGACTGCGGCATCCCGTTCTGCCACCAGGGCTGCCCGCTCGGCAACCTCATCCCCGAGTGGAACGACCTCGTCCACCGCAAGGACTGGCGGGAGGCCGTCGAGCGGCTGCACGCCACCAACAACTTCCCGGAGTTCACCGGGAGGCTGTGCCCGGCGCCGTGCGAGAGCGCCTGCGTCCTCGGCATCAACCAGGACCCGGTCACCATCAAGCGGGTCGAGGTCGAGATCATCGACCGGGCGTTCGCGGAGGGGTGGGTGCGCCCGCAGCCGCCCGCCGTCACGACCGGCAAGACGGTCGCGGTGGTCGGCTCGGGGCCCGCGGGCCTCGCCGCCGCCCAGCAGCTCACCCGCGCCGGGCACGACGTCACCGTGTACGAGCGCGCGGACCGGATCGGCGGGCTGCTGCGCTACGGCATCCCCGAGTTCAAGATGGAGAAGCGGCACCTCGACCGGCGCCTCGCCCAGATGCGCGCCGAGGGCACCGACTTCAAGACCTCGGTGAACGTCGGCGTCGACGTCACCGCCGGCGACCTGCGCGCCGGCCACGACGCCGTCGTCCTCGCGGGAGGCGCCACCGCCTGGCGGGACCTGCCCGTCCCGGGACGGGAGCTCAAGGGCGTCTACCAGGCGATGGAGTACCTGCCCCCGTCGAACAAGACGCAGGAGGGCGACTACGAGGAGTCGCCGATCTCCGCTAGGGGCAAGCACGTCGTGGTCATCGGCGGCGGTGACACCGGCGCCGACTGCATCGGCACCGCGATCCGGCAGGGTGCCGCGTCGGTCACCCAGCTGGAGATCATGCCGCGCCCGCCGGAGTCCCGCCCGGACGCCCAGCCGTGGCCGACGTACCCGATGCTGTTCAAGGTGGAGAGCGCCCACGAGGAGCTCGCGGACCTCGGCGGCGACCGCGTCTACGCCGTGTCCACCACCGAGTTCGCGGGCGACGCCGACGGCAACGTCCGCGCGCTGAAGATCGTGGAGGTCGGCGGGCCGGAGACCGGGTTCCAGCCGGTCGAGGGCACCGCGCGGGAGATCCCGGCGGATCTGGTCACGCTCGCGATGGGCTTCCTCGGCCCGCAGCGCGAGGGCCTGCTCGAGCAGCTGGGCGTCGATCTCGACCAGCGCGGCAACGTGGTCCGCGACGGCGACTACCGGACGTCGGTGGACGGCGTGTACGCCGCGGGGGACATGGGCCGCGGCCAGTCCCTGATCGTCTGGGCGATCGCCGAGGGCCGCGCCGCCGCGCACGGCGTCGACGCGTACCTCACCGGCCGCACCGACCTGCCGTACCCGATCCCGCCCACGGCGCGCCCGATGGCCTGACCGCGTCATTGCAGGCCCGGTCCACTGCGCTCGCGTGCGTGGCCGAGGTCGCCGTGAAACGAAGGCCCTGAGGGCGCACTGCCTTCGGGGCCTTCGATGTGTCAGCATCGGAGCATGGGATCCGCGCCGTCCACCCTGGACACGGGTCTGCTGCGCCGCATGAGGCTGGCCCGGGACACCATGGATCGGGAGTGGGCCGACCCCCTCGACGTGGCCGCCGTCGCCGCCCGCGCAGGGTATTCGCGCTACCACTTCGTCCGGCTGTTCAACGAGGTCTACGGCGAGACGCCCGGCGCCTACCTCGCCCGCCGCCGCGTCGAACGCGCCCAGGACCTGCTCCGCACGGCCAACCTGACCGTCACCGAGATCTGCATGCTCGTCGGCTTCACCAGCCTCGGCACGTTCTGCACCCGCTTCAAACAGCAGGTGGGGATGACGCCCACCGAGTTCCGCAGGCGGGCCCGCACCGCCGGCTCGTCCGCGATCCCCGGCTGCTTCGTGCTGCTCTGGGCTGGCGGGTTCCGCAAGGACTGAGCCGTCCGGGCGCCGGGCAAGCCGCCCGGGGCACTGCGCAATTATGGAGAAGGCCGCCCCGGCACCCGCCTCCTACCGTGGACGGAACACCTGATCGGAAGGGGAACGACATGATCACCAAGCTGGGCCTGGCCACCATCTGGGTGCTCGACCAGGAATCCGCCAAGGCGTTCTTCACCGAGAAGCTCGGCCTGGAGGTCCGCGACGACATGACCCTCGGCGACGGCGGCATGCGCTGGATCACCCTCGGCACCAAGGACCAGCCCGACCTCAGCCTCGCCCTCATGGTGCCGGGCCCGCCCACCATGGACCCCGACTCCGCCGAGCAGATGAAGGCGCTCATCGCCAAGGGCGTCCTCGGCGCCGGCGCGTTCAACACCGACGACTGCCAGGGCGACTACGAGGCGCTGTCCGCCAGGGGCGTCGAGTTCGTGCAGGCGCCCGAGAAGCGCCCCTACGGCGTCGAGGCCGTCTTCCGCGACGACTCCGGTTGCTGGTACAGCCTCACCCAGCCCTTCGAGCAGCTCGACGAGACCCAGCCCTGGAACGAGTGTCTCAGCTGAGACCGGCCGTGCCGCCGGACTGGGCGGCGCCGAGTTCGCGCAGGACGTCCACCAGGCGTTCCACGTCGGCCTTCGTCGTCCTCCAGTTGAGCGGCGCCGGCCGGAACACCGTCATGCCCCGGTACGTGCTGGTCCCCGCGTACACGCGGCCGTCGGCGAGCAGCGCCTCGCCCAGGCGCGCGTTCAGCTCGTCCAGGCGCTCCTCCGGGACGCCTTCCGGGCGGTACCGGAAGCACACGATGCACAGCCGCACCGGCGCGAGCAGTTCCAGGTCCGGCGCCGCCTCGACGAGTTCTCCCAAGTGCGCGGCGACGTCGAGGTGACGCTCGACCATCTCCCGGTGGCCGTCGCGCCCGTAGGCACGCAGCGTCGCCCAGATCGGCAGCGCCCGCGCCCGCCGCGACGACTCCGGCCCCAGCGTGTTGTAGTTGATCCGCTCGTCGTCCGCGTCCGGCAGATACGCCGCGCCCCACGCCCCGAACGTGCGGCTCAGCATCGCCGGGTCGCGGACGAACGAGAAACCGCTCTCGTACGGCACGTTCAGCCACTTGTGCGCGTCCACCGTCACCGAGTCGGCCCGCTCGACGCCCCGCGCGAGGTGCGCCGTCCTCGGCGACAGCGCGGCGAACATGCCGAACGCCCCGTCCACGTGCAGCCAGGCCCCGTAGCGCTCCGCCAGGTCCGCCAGGTCGGAGATCGGGTCGGAGTCCCCGGTGTTGACCTCACCGAGGTTCGCCACGATCACGGCCCTGCCGTCCTCCCGCTCCAGCGCCGCCTCCAGCGCCGCGAGATCGATCCGCCCCGCGTCGTCGCGCGCGAACGTCCGCAGCGTGTCCCGTCCGCAGCCGAGGATCTGCAGCGCCTTGCGGGTGCTGACGTGCACCAGGCCGCTGCTGAACACCGGCATCACGGGGAGCCCCGCCAGCCCCCGTGACGTCACGTCCACGCCGTACTGGTCGGCCCACCAGTACCGCGCGCACGCCAGGCCCGTCACATGCGCGAGCGTCGCGCTCGGCGTCAGCACGCCACCGAAGGCGGCGGGCAGCCCGAACAGCTCCTTCAGCCACCGCAGCACGACCGTCTCCGCCCGCGCCGCCAGCGGCGACGCCGGCCACAGGCCCGCCACCTGGTCCAGCAGCGACGCCGTCCAGTCGCCCGCCATCGCCGCCGGCGTCGACCCGCCGACCACGAAATGGAAGAACCGCGGCCCGGACGAATGCGTCGCCGCGCCCGTCCCCACGCGCACCAGCCGCTCCACGGCGGCGACCGCCCCGTCCCCCCGGCCGGGCAGCGGGCCGTCCAGCTCGTCCAGCAGGACGTCCTGCGACCGGTCATGGACGGGACGGTCCCGGAGGCCGTCCAGATACGGCCCCGCCGCCCGCGCCACCACGGCGAGCGGCTCACCGGCCATGTCACGTTCGTCAAGCGGATCACTCATGTCGCACAGCAGACCACAACCGGCCCCCGTCCGGAAACGCCCCCCGGAGGCCCGTTCGACCAGCCGTTCGTCACATGACCCCGGCCCGTCCGCCCCACTTGTGGTCTTGGGGCAGGTCGGCTACCGTCCCGCCAGGGTTCACCGTGCGGCGGGCGCACAGCCGCAGACCTGTCACGCCGCCGTGGGCCGTGGGCTCCCGCACCCCGCACGCGGGACATCAGGGGCCCGGCCACCCACCGCTGGGGTGGCCGGGCCCACCGCGTCCCGCCCGCGCCGCCGCGTCCGTTTCCTACAAGACCGGCCGGAAGCGGCCGACCTATGGTCGCCCTATGAAAGTCTTCCACCACACCGGCCTCGCACGCGCCGCCGAGTTCATGCGCCTCAACGGCCGTCTCATCGACCGCCACCGGTTCGCCCTGCACTTCCGCGGCGGGCCGGCGGCACCCGTCCTCGCGGCCCTGCGCGCCTACGAGAACCCCGACGGGGGATACGGCCACGCCCTCGAACCCGACCTGCGCGGCGAAGGAAGCCAGCCCGTCCCCGCCCAGCACGCCCTGGAGATCCTCCATGAGGCAGGGGCGGACGACGACCCCGCCGTCGCGCGCACAGGCGACTACCTGACCTCCATCACCGCCCCCGGCGGGGGAGTGCCGTTCGTCCTGCCGACGGTGCGCGACACCCCGCACGGACCCTGGTGGCAGACGCCCGACGACCCTCCGGGCAACATCAACCCCACCGGATCCCTCGCGGGGCTGCTCCACCGCGCCGGGGCGGACCACCCCTGGCTCGGCCCCGCCACGGACTTCTGCTGGCGCCATCTGGAGCACGAGGACACCGAACCCGGCCCGTACGACGCCCTGTCCATCCTCACCTTCCTCGACCACGTTCCCGACCGCGACCGCGCGGAAGCCGCCTTCACCCGCGTCCGCGACGCCCTCGCCGCCCAGGTGGCCCTCGACCCGGACGCCGGGGGAGAACACCACTTCCCCCTCGACTTCGCGCCCACCCCGGAGGGCCACGGACGCCGCCTGTTCACCGGCGACGTCATCGACGCCCACCTCGACGCCCTCATCGACGCTCAGGACGACGACGGCGGCTGGGACGTGGGCTTCCCCAGCTGGACTCCGATCACCCGCCCCGAATGGCGCGGCGTCATCACCGTCGCCCGGCTCAGGACGCTGCACGCCTACGGAAGGCTGAAACCGTAGGTCACAGCAGGTTCCGGACGGGCTCGCCCGCCAGGTCGCGCACCTCGTGCGCGAAATGCGCCTGGTCGGCGTAGCCCGCCGCGAACGCCGCCCCCGCCAGCGGCTCACCCGCCCGCGCCAGCCGCAGCGCCCGCTGGAACCGCAGCACCCGCTGCAGCGTCTTCGGCCCGTACCCGAACGCCGCCAGCGAACGCCGCCGGAGCTGGCGCTCGCTGAGGCCCAGCCCGTCCGCCAGGTCGCGCACCGAACCGCCGTCCAGGCCCGCCAGCACCGCCGCGACGACCGGGTCCGCCGGCCGCATCCGCTCCCGCACCGCCGCGACCAGCGTCCCCCGCCGGTCGCCGGCCCGCGCCACCGCCTCCGCCAGCCGGTCGGCCTCCCCGCCCCACAGCTCCCGCAGCGGCAGCCGCCCGTCCCGGACCGCGTCCGCCGGGACGCCCAGCACCGGCGGCGCCGTCCCCGGCCCGAACCGCACCGCCACCACCGCGTCACCCGGCCGCATCACCGCCGGGACCGGGCCGGTGTCCGGCCCCGCCACCAGGATCCCCGACGCCGACCAGATCAGGTCCACGCACCCGTCGGGGACGACGCGCTGCGTGAACGGCTCGGCGTCCCGCGGCAGCGCCGCCGTCCACGAGCACGCCAGCCCCATCGCGGGGAACTCGCGATAGCCGGTGGGACTCACACCTCCTGCATACCACCCGCGCTCGCGGGCAGGGCGACGGGAAACCCATCGAATCGGGAGGACGGCCATGCCGGACAACGACCTTCACGACAAGACCATCGCCTTCCTCTGCGCCACCGAAGGCACCGAGCAGATCGAGCTCACCGAGCCCTGGAAGGCCGTCGAGCAGGCCGGTGGCACGCCCCGCCTCGTCTCCACCGAGTCCGGGCGCCTCCAGGCGTTCAACCACCTGGACAAGGGCGACACCTTCCCGGTCGACACCACCGTCGACGTGTCCGACCACACCGAGTTCGACGGCCTCCTGCTGCCCGGCGGCGTCGCCAACCCCGATCTTCTGCGCACCCGGCCCAAGGCCGTCGCGTTCGCCAGGTCCTTCTTCGACGCGGGCAAGCCCGTCGCGGTCATCTGCCACGGCCCGTGGACGCTCGTCGAGGCCGACGTCGTCCGCGGCCGTACCATGACCTCGTTCCCGAGCATCCGGACCGATCTGCGCAATGCGGGCGCCACCTGGGTGGACGAGGAGGTCAAGGTCTGTGAGGGCGGGCCGAACGTGCTCGTCAGCAGCCGCGGACCCGGCGACCTCAAGGCGTTCTGCCAGGCCGCCGTCGAGGCGTTCAAGCGTTGACGGCCACATGTGGTCTAGACCTCTGAGCTAGACCAATCGATGAACCCGCGGCGACCATATGCTGCACGAATATCCGTACCGGCGAGTAACTAAGTACGGTTGTGCACGTGAACCGTCGAGCGAAGATCGTCAGCACCATCGGCCCCGCCTGCTCCGGCACCGAGCAGATCAACGCCCTCGTCGAAGCCGGGATCGACGTCGCCCGCCTCAACATGAGCCACGGCGAGCACGCCGTCCACGAGGAGGTCTACCACCGGATCAGGGCGGCCGCCGACGCCACCGGACGCGGCGTCGGCATCCTCGCGGACCTCCAGGGCCCCAAGATCCGCATCGGGCGCTTCCCCGACGGCCCCGTACGCCTCACCCTCGGCGACGAGTTCACCATCACCACCGACGACGTCCCCGGCACCCGCCGCGAGGTCTCCACCACCTACCAGGGCCTCCCCGGCGACGTCAGCCCCGGCGACAGCGTCCTCATCGACGACGGCCGCGTCGCCCTCAAGGTCACCGACGTCGAGGGCACCCGCGTCCGCACCACCGTCACCGTCGGCGGCATGGTCTCCGACAACAAGGGACTCAACCTCCCCGGCGTCCCCGTCAGCGTCCCGGCGCTCACCGACAAGGACGAACGCGACCTCCGCTGGGCCCTCCGCCTCGGCGTCGACCTCGTCGCCCTGTCCTTCGTCCGCACCCCCGCCGACGCCGACATCTGCTACCAGATCATGGAAGAGGAGGGCGTCCGCGTCCCCCTCATCGGCAAGATCGAGAAGCCCCAGGCCGTCGAGCGCCTCCCGGAGATCGTCGCCGCCTTCGACGGGATCATGGTCGCCCGCGGCGACCTCGGCGTCGAACTCCCGCTCGAACAGGTCCCCATCGTCCAGAAACGCGCCATCGAGCTCTGCCGCGAGAAGGCCCGCCCGGTCATCGTCGCCACCCAGATGCTCGAATCCATGATCTCCGCGCCCCGCCCCACCCGCGCCGAGACCTCCGACGTCGCCAACGCCGTCTTCGAAGGCGCCGACGCCGTCATGCTCTCCGGCGAGACCAGCGTCGGCCAGTACCCCATCGAATCCGTCCTCACGATGAGCCGCATCGTGCAGACCGCCGAACAGGCCGCCCTCCAGGCCACCCACACCCTCGAACGCATACCCGAGACCGTCGGCGGCGCCATCGCCCGCGCCGCCGCCGAAGTCGGCGCCATCGTCGGCGCCGAGGCCCTCGCCGCCTTCACCATGTCCGGCGAAACGGCCCGCCGCCTGTCCCGCTACCGCTCCCCGATCCCCCTGCTCGCCTTCACGTCCGTCCCCGCCGTCCGCGGCCGCCTCGCCCACGTCTGGGGCGTCGAGACCTTCATCGTCCCCCAGGTCGACCACACCGACGCCATGTTCGGCCAGGTCGAACAGGCCCTTCTCGAACTCGGCCGCGTCCAGAAGGGCGACAAGGTCGTCGTCGTCGCCGGCTCGCCCCCCGGAACCCCCGGCTCGACCAACGCCCTGCGCGTCCACAGCATCGGCGACGCCATCACCGTCCAGCACTGACGGCCGCCGCAGGCGACCACACCACGGGCCGACCTCACCACCGGCGACCACACCACCGGCCAACCGCCCTGCCGGGCACCGCGCGAACCGCACCCCGCGCGGTGCCCGGCCCTTTGTCGTCGCACCGCCGGAACGGCCGCCCGGCCGGGTCACCGCCCGATCTCGTTTCCACCTCGCTCCGGAAACGCGCATACCGGGGTCAAGACCCGAGAAATGTGGAAAGACGATCTCGTAACGGGTGGTCACGGCCTCTTCTCAACCGGCGTCCACTCCCCTACGTTCCGGAACGATCGTGCCGTTCCCCTGATCGGTGGTGTGATGGACGTCAACGAACTCTTCAGCGATGCGAGCAGCTTCATCTGGGGCCCCTGGCTCCTGATTCCGCTGCTCCTGCTCACCGGCCTCTACCTGACCATCCTCCTGCGCGGACTCCAGGTACGCCACTTCCGACTCGCGTTCTGGCTCGCGTTCGTCCGCCGCTCCGACGTGGACGCCGAAGGCGACATCTCCCACTACCAGGCGCTCTCGACCGCCCTCGCCGCCACCGTCGGCGTCGGCAACATCGCCGGTGTCGCCACCGCCATCGCCCTGGGCGGCCCCGGCGCCGTCTTCTGGATGTGGATCACCGGCATGGTCGGCATGGCGACCAAGTACAGCGAGGCGTTCCTCGGCGTACGCTTCCGCCGCACCGACGCCGCCGGCGAGCAGGGCGGCGGACCGATGCACTACCTCCGGAGCGGCATCAAGGGTCCCGTCGGCCTGATCCTCGGCGGATTCTTCGCCATCGCCGGCGCCATCGCCGCGTTCGGCATCGGCAACATGACCCAGGCCAACACCGTCGCCGCCAACGTAGAAGAGGAATGGGGCCTCGACCCCCTGATCACCGGCGCGATCATCACCGTCCTCGCCGGCGCCGTCATCCTCGGCGGGATCAAGAGCATCGGCCGCGTCACCAGCGCCTTCGTGCCCCTCATGATCGTGCTCTACGTCCTCGGCGCGGCGGGCGTGCTGGCCTTCAACCTCGAGGAGATCCCCGGCGCGCTCGGCACCATCTTCACCGACGCGTTCTCCGGCACCGCCGCCACCGGCGGCTTCGTGGGCGCCGGCGTCGCCGCCGCGATCCAGTACGGCGTCGCGCGCGGCATCTTCTCCAATGAGTCCGGCCTCGGCACCGGCGGCATCGCCGCCGCCGCGGCCAAGACCACCCACCCGGTCCGGCAGGCGCTGGTCTCGATGACGCAGACCTTCATCGACACCATCGTCGTGGTCAGCTTCACCGCACTGACCATCGTCATCACCGGAGTATGGGACGACGCCGGCGAGGACGAGGCCGCCAGCTTCACCGCGCGCGCCTTCGACGCGGGCCTGCCCGGAAACTGGGGCAGCCTCATCGTCACCCTCGGCGTGATCTTCTTCGCGTTCTCCACCCTGCTGGGCTGGTCCTACTACGGGGACCGCTGCGTGGAGTTCCTGTTCGGCCGCAGGGCGGTACTGCCCTACCGCGTGCTCTTCATCCTGATCGTGTACGTCGGCGCCACGACCACCCTCACCACGGTCTGGACCTTCTCCGACGTGATGAACGGCCTGATGGCGCTGCCCAACCTGATCGGCCTGCTCATCCTGTCCCCGCTCGTCTACCGCGAGACCCGGGACTACTTCCGGGAACACCCCAAGGAACACAAGTCCACCGAACCCGCAGAGAAGTAGCCGGAAAGGGCGCCGGGCCGCCACGAGGCGGCCCGGCGCCCTCCGTATTCGGGCTTCGCGACCTCATCCAGCTCATCGGCCTGTTCGGCCGGGCGGCGCGTCCATCTCAAGTGCCCCGAGTGGGATTCGAACCCACACTAGATGGTGTTTGAGACCATTTCCTCTGCCATTGGGATATCGGGGCCTATGTCCAGATAAATCAGACATCTGGACTTGGCGGTCGCCGCTGCCTCGAGGAGGGGCGGCCTCGGTCCAGGGTAGCGGGTTTCGGTAGGCTCGGGGCGTGGAGAGCGCGCGGCGAGTTGTGATCGCGGAAGACGAGGCCCTGATCAGGCTGGACCTGAAGGAGATGCTTCAGGAGGACGGCTACGAGGTCGTCGGGGAGGCCGGCGACGGGGAGACGGCCGTCCGGCTGGCGGGTGAGCTGACACCCGATCTGGTGATCCTCGACGTCAAGATGCCGGTGCTGGACGGGATCTCCGCGGCCGAGCGCATCTCGGCGGACCGGATCGCGCCGGTGGTGATCCTCACCGCGTTCTCCCAGCGCGAGCTCGTCCAGCGGGCCACGGACGCGGGGGCGATGGCCTACCTCGTCAAGCCGTTCTCCAAGACCGACCTCGCGCCCGCGATCGAGATGGCGGTGAGCCGGTACACCGAGCTGCGGGCGCTGGAGGCGGAGGTCGCGGGCCTGCAGGACCGGCTGGAGACCCGCAAGGTCGTGGATCGGGCCAAGGGGCTGCTGCAGGAGGCCAACGGGTGGTCCGAGCCGGAGGCGTTCCGGTGGATCCAGAAGACCTCGATGGACCGCCGGCTGACGATGCGCGCCGTCGCGGAGGCGGTCGTGGCCGGTGCCGCGGGCGACGGGCCGCCGGGGAAGGACGAGCCCGCCGCGGGTTGACCCGTATCGCTGTCATCTCCCGCGTTGTCAAGATCCAATGCGAGAGTTCCGGACTGGTCCGAGGTCGTCACTGTGAGTAATCGTCCCTGGCAATGCCGGGTATCGGATGAGCACGGAGCCGTAACGAACGAGTAACCCTTCTATCCGGGGGGCCTGTTCTGAGGTGGGTCAACGGTGTACGACATAGCTGGTCCCCGAGTGACCGATTTCTCCATCCGAGGTGTCGGCGCCGGGGCATGTCTCGTACCCGATCCCCTCCCGGATCCGGATGGAAAGGTTGGGCACCTTGCGGCGCAACAAGATGAGGATCACCGGCGCGGTGGCGGTGAGCGCGGTGCTCGCGCTCAGCGCCGTGGCGTGTGGTGGTGACGATGGCGGCTCCGGCGGTGACGCCAACGAGATCACGATCGGGTTCATGGGTGACCTGACCGGTGAGAACTCGGGCCTGGTGATTCCGCCCAAGCAGGGCGCGCAGTTGGCGTTCGAGCAGTACAACGCCACGAACCCCGAAGTTAAGATCAACTTCAAGACCTACGACAGCCAGGGCAAGCCGGAGCAGGCGACGTCGCTGGCGCTGGGCGCGGTCAAGAACGACAAGATCGTCGGCATGGTCGGTCCGGCGTTCTCGGGCGAGTCGCAGAGTGTCGGCCCGATCCTGGAGGAGGCCAAGATCCCGAGCGTGTCGCCGTCGGCGACGAACATCACGCTGGGCGAGAAGGGCTGGAAGTACTGGCACCGCGTGGTGGCGGACGACTCGGTGCAGAGCGCCGGCGTCGCGACGTTCCTGACCGACGGGCTGAAGGCGAAGAAGCTCTACACCGTCTCCGACAACCAGGAGTACGGCAAGGGCCTGACCGACGCGATCGCCAAGGCCGTCGAGCCGAAGGGCGTCGAGGTCCAGAGCGACGCGGTGGACGACAAGGCGACGGACTACTCCTCGACCGTCAACAAGATCGTTCAGTTCAAGCCGGACGCGGTCTACTTCGGCGGCTACTACGCTGTCGCCGGGCGGCTGTTCAAGCAGCTGCGCGAAGGCGGCTACGAGGGCAAGATGATGTCGGGCGACGGTTCGCTCGCCTCCGGCCTGATCGAGGGCACGGGGCAGGAGAACGCGCAGGGCGCGCTCGTCAGCTGCGGCTGCCTGATCGACCCGGAGGGCAAGACGAACGAGAAGGCGAAGAAGTTCGCCGACGACTACCAGGCGAAGTTCGGGGCCGAGGTCGCGATCTACTCGACCGAGGGCTTCGACGCGGCCACGTCGTTCGTGGAGGCCGTGAAGGCGGGCAACACGACGACCGACGACATCAACAACTACCTCAAGACGATCGACGTCCAGGGTGTGGGCAAGCCGATCAAGTTCGCCGAGAACGGTGAGCTCGCGGCCGAGGACATCTTCATCTACGAGGTGCAGGGCAACAAGATCGTCTTGTTGGGCCCGGCAAGCGAAGCGAAGGCCTCGTAGGCGTCACCAACGCCTATCGACCCCTCATGGCGCGGGAGCGGGAGCGCTACAGCGCTCCCGCTCCTTCTGACTAAGGCGACCCAAGGTGCTCGACGACTTCATCAATCAATTCTGGCCGTCGACCATCGACGGCCTGGCGCTGGGCGCGATCTACGCGCTCCTGGCGCTGGGCTACACGATGGTCTACGGCGTCCTGAGACTGATCAATTTCGCGCATGCCGACATCTTCATGGTCGGCACGTTCGCGGCGCTGTGGACCGTGCGGTCCATGGGCGTCTCCGACGTCGGCGGCTTCGCGCTGGTCGGGGTGGTGGCGCTGACGGTCCTTGTGGCCGGTGTCGTCGGCGGCGGCGGCGCGATGGTCCTGGAACGGGTGGCGTACCGTCCGCTGCGGAAGAAGGGAGCCTCCAGGCTGGCCGCGCTGATCTCGGCCATCGGTGCGTCGATCTTCATTCAGCAGCTGTTCGCGACGCTGATCATCCCGCCGGTGTTCGGCACGTCCGACGCGGGCGGGAGGCTGCCCGTCGATGAGCACTTCAAAGAGCTCACGAACGTGGTGGACGCCGGGCCGATCCAGATCAGCAACGAGAAATTGATCATCTTCTTCGGCGCGGTGCTGATGATGGTCGCGCTCGACCAGTTCGTGAACCGGACGAAGCTGGGCCGCGGTATCCGTTCCACGGCGCAGGACCCGCAGACCGCGGTGCTGATGGGCGTCAACATCGACCGGGTCGTCTCGGTGACGTTCGTGGTGGGCGGTGTCATGGCGGGCGTCGCCGCGGCGCTGTACTTCCTGCGGTTCGAGGCCACGAACTACTTCGTGGGTTTCCTGCTCGGCATCAAGGCGTTCACGGCGGCGGTGCTCGGCGGGATCGGCAACATCCGGGGCGCCCTGGCCGGCGGTTTCGTGCTGGGGCTGCTGGAGATGTACGGTTCCAGCCTGTTCGGATCGGAGTGGCGGGACGTCGTCGCGTTCACGGTGCTGATCCTGGTCCTGATGTTCCGTCCCACCGGCATTCTCGGTGAGTCCCTCCAGCAGGCGCGCGCATGAACCTTTCGAAGAACGGCAACGGCAACGGCAACGGCAATGGCGGCCGGTTCGGTCCGGCCCTGTCCTTCGATCCGATGCGGCGCTGGTGGGCGGGTGCGTCCGGCCTGCAGCGCTGGGCGGTGTACGGCCTGCTCATCCTGGGCGCGGTCTTCCTGCCGAGTGAGGCGATCGGCAGCTTCATGGCGCCGGGCGGCAGCAGCTGGCCGTCGATGCTCAGTGACCAGATCGCCATCTACGTGCTGCTGGCGATCGGCCTGAACGTCGTGGTCGGCATGGCCGGCCTCCTCGACCTCGGGTACGTGGCGTTCTACGCGGTGGGCGGCTACACGATCGCGATCTTCGCCGTCCGGTATCACTGGAGCTTCTGGGAGGCGCTCGCCCTGGCGATCGCGTTCTCGGCGCTGTCCGGGCTGATCCTGGGGGCGCCGACCCTGCGGCTGCGCGGTGACTATCTGGCGATCGTGACGCTCGGCTTCGGCGAGATCGTGAAACGGACGGCGAACAACAGCTCGTTCGTGAACGGCCCGCGCGGCGTGCAGGGCATTCCGCACCCGCCGTCGCTCTCGGAGTTCGAGATCCTGGGCGTGCAGCCGCTGAAGTACGGGCTGCTGGACTCGCGGCCGTACTACTACATGCTGCTCGCGTTCATCATCATCGCGATCATCTTCGTCAAGCGGCTGGACAGATCCCGGGTCGGCCGGGCGTGGGCGTCGATCCGTGAGGACGAGGACGCCGCCGAGCTGATGGGCGTGCCGACGTTCCGGTTCAAGCTGGCCGCGTTCATGATCGGCGCGGCGATCGGCGGCAGCGGCGGCGTGGTGTTCGCTGCGAAGCAGACCTCGATCCTGCCGGCGAACTTCGAGTTCATCGTGTCGGCGCTGGTGCTGGCCGCGGTGGTGCTGGGCGGCTCGGGGCACATCCCGGGTGCGATCCTGGGCGCGTTCGTGGTGGCATGGCTGCCGGAGCGGTTCCGGTTCCTGGAGGAGTACCGCATGCTGATCTTCGGTGCGGCGCTGGTCCTGATGATGATCTTCCGTCCGGAGGGTCTGTGGCCGTCGCGGCAGCGGAAGGCAGAGCTCGCGGAGGGCACCGGCGGTATGGGCAGCCTGGGAGCCGAGGTCGGCGGGCCCGACGGGCATGACGCCGCGGAGGTGAGCAAGTGAGCGGTGCGGAGGAGCGCGAGCCGGTTCTGGAGCTGCGCGAGGTCGTGATGCGCTTCGGCGGCGTCGTGGCGCTCAACAAGGTCGATCTCACGGTCCGCGAGGGCCAGATCTTCGCGCTGATCGGCCCGAACGGCGCGGGGAAGACGACGGTGTTCAACGTGACCACCGGCGTCTACAAGCCCACCGATGGCGACATCGTCTTCGACGGGAAGCGGATCAACGGCCAGAAGCGCTTCGCGGTCACGAAACTGGGCATCGCCCGCACGTTCCAGAACGTGCGGCTGTTCCACAACATGACGTCCCTTGAGAACGTCCTGGTGGGCACGGACGCCCATCACCGGACCGGGGTCGTCGGGGCGGGCCTGGGGCTGCCGTGGCACCGGCGCGAGGAGCGCCGGGGCCGGGAGCGGGCCCGCGAGCTGCTGGAACTGGTGGGGATCCCGCACCGGGCCGAGGAGGCGGCGAAGAACCTGCCGTACGGCGACCAGCGGAGGCTGGAGATCGCGCGGGCGCTGGCGACCGGGCCGAAGCTGCTGCTGCTGGACGAGCCCGCCGCGGGCATGAACCCGGCGGAGAAGGTGGCGCTGCAGGATCTGATCCGCAGGATCCGCGACACCGGGGTCACGGTGCTGCTCATCGAGCACGACATGAGCCTGGTGATGGGGATCAGCGACCGGATCGCGGTGGTGGACTTCGGACAGAAGATCGCCGACGGCCTCCCGGCCGACGTGCAGAACGATCCGCGGGTGATCGAGGCGTATCTGGGGGCTCCGGCCGATGCTTCTTGAGATCGATGACATTCACGTCCACTACGGAAAGATCGCGGCGCTGAAGGGCATCTCGGTGTCCGTCGACGACGGCGAGATCGTGTCGCTGATCGGCGCGAACGGCGCGGGCAAGTCGACGACGCTGAAGACCATCTCGGGTCTGCTCTCGCCGTCGTCGGGCGCGATCCGTTTCGACGGCCGCGACATCAGCAGGATGCCCGGGCACAAGCGGGTGACGGCCGGGATCGGGCAGGCCCCGGAGGGGCGCGGGATCTTCCCCGGCATGACGGTGGAGGAGAACCTCCTGATGGGCGCGTACTCCCGCAAGGAGAACGTGTCCAAGGAGCTGACGGAGGCGTACGAGCTGTTCCCGCGGCTCGCCGAGCGCAAGTCGCAGGCGGGCGGCACGATGTCCGGGGGCGAGCAGCAGATGCTCGCGATCGGGCGGGCGCTGATGGCCAAGCCGAAGGTGCTCCTGCTGGACGAGCCGTCGATGGGGCTGGCGCCCATGCTGGTCCAGCAGATCTTCGAGATCGTCCAGGAGATCAACCGGCGAGGTACGACGGTGCTGCTGGTGGAGCAGAACGCCCAGCAGGCGCTTCAGATCGCGAACCGCGCGTACGTGCTGGAGACGGGCCGGGTGGTGAAGGCGGCGCCGGCAGGTGAGCTGCTGGACGATCCGCAGGTGCGCGCGGCGTATCTCGGCGGCGCGAGCGGCGAAGACCTGGCCGGGGCGGAGTCCGTGTCCGCGGACGCGGAGCCTCCGGACGCGGCGGGCGCCGCGAAGCCCTCCCCGCCGGCGGACGGCCCGGAGGAGGACTCGTCGCCGTAACGGCGGCCGTTTCCGCGATGCGCGCCCGTCCGGTCCGGTTCATCCGGGTCCGGGCGGGCGCGTCCCGTCGCGTGGCGTCGCGGTCGCGGGTCCGGGCGGTCAGGGAAGCGGGATCTCGGCGGGCGCGGGGTCGCTGACGGCGCCGACCGGCGGGGAGCCGTAGAGGCGGACGGCCTTGACCTTCGCGCCGTGCGGCACGTCGAACCAGAGGTCGAACTCGACGCGCATGGACGATCCGACGGAGAACCGCTCCGGCTGCCGCTTGATCATGGTGGCGTTGATGTCGGGGGAGTGGGTCCCGCCGTCGGTGGTGACGAGCCGTTGTTTCCAGGTGTCGAATATTTGGGTGTCGCGGCCGGTGTTGACGGCGAGGACGCGGATCCGGGTGAAGGCGCCTTCGGCGCCCATCACGGCGTGGGTGCCCATGACGTCGGTCATTCCCTCGCGGAAGCCGAGGACGGTGAACCGCATGTCGGCGCTGCGGCCGGCCTTGCCTTCGGTGACGGTTTCGCCCTCCCGCGCCTTCTCGGCCGGGATCTCGTAGGTGGGGCGGCCACCGGCGTCTCCGGTGCCGGAACAGCCCGCCAGTGTGATGGCCGCGGTGAGCGTGAGCGCGGCGCCCGCGAGGGCGGTGCGTGGACGCGGCCCCCAGGTGCGCGTGCGGTGGGGGCGCGGGTAGCGGGGGCGCATGGAACCGGGGCGCATGGTCGGAACGTACGGCCGGTCGTGGGGCGGGGTGAACCGGCCGGAGGGTTTCGCAACGCAACCGCAACCGGTGACGGTCATACGCCGGTGTCGGCGAAGCGGGGGAGCCGGGCGGAACGGGGAACCGTGCCCGGACATGCGTTGACCCGGGATCACCTTTGGGGCCGTACGAACCTTCCCCGGGCGCGTACGTTGTCTACTCGGTGATCCCGGGCCGCTTTGATCCACGCTACAGACCCGGGGGCGCGCATCGCAAAGAAAGCGCGCATCAGGTGCCGGGGGCGTCCCGCAGCATGCAGGTGAGCCGCGCGGTGCAGACCCGCCGGCCCTCGTCGTCGGTGACCACGATGTCGTAGGTGGCGAGGGTGCGGCCGCCGTGCGTGCGGGTCGCCACACCGGTGACGTACCCGTCGGTCGCGGACCGGTGGTGGGTGGCGTTGATCTCGATGCCGACGGCGATGCGGCCGGGGCCGGCGTGCAGCGCCGCGCCGGTCGACCCGATCGACTCGGCCAGCACGCAGGACGCGCCGCCGTGCAGGAGCCCGTACGGCTGCGTGTTGCCCTTCACCGGCATGCGTCCCACGACGCGTTCCGGCGAGGCCTCCAGGCACTCGATGCCCATCGCCTTGCCCAGGTCGCCGTACACGTCCGGTCCGAAGGCGGCGGTACCCGCGGCGGGCTGCGTCCCGGGGTTGTCAGTCACTTACGCCTCCACAAAACTGTCGTACGCGCAGACTAGAGTCCTGGTGTGGCGACGACAGCAGCGACCCCTGACAAGCGTGACCGGCTTCTCCTGCTCGACGGGCATTCTCTGGCCTACCGGGCGTTCTTCGCGTTGCCCGTGGAGAACTTCTCCACGACCGACGGGCAGCCGACCAACGCCGTGTACGGCTTCACCTCGATGCTCATCAACGTCCTGCGGGACGAGCAGCCCACCCATATCGCGGTGGCGTTCGACCGTTCCGAGCCGACGTTCCGGCACGAGCAGTACGTGGAGTACAAGGCGGGCCGGCAGAAGACGCCGGACGAGTTCCGCAGCCAGGTCAGCCTGATCTTCGAGGTGCTGGACGCGCTGCGCATCCCGCGGCTGTCGGTCGCCGGGTTCGAGGCGGACGACATCATCGCCACGCTGTCGGTGCAGGCCACGCAGGCCGGCCTGGAGACGCTGATCGTCACCGGCGACCGGGACGCGTTCCAGCTCGTCAACGACGACGTCACGATCCTGTACCCCGTCCGCGGCGTGTCCGAGCTGTCGCGGATGGACCCGGGCGCCGTCGAGGCCAAGTACGGCGTCCCGCCCGAGCGGTACCGCGAGCTGGCCGCGCTGGTGGGCGAGAGCAGCGACAACCTGCCCGGCGTGCCCGGCGTCGGCCCGAAGACCGCCGCCAAGTGGCTGACCAAGTACGGCGACCTCGACGCGCTCGTCGACCGGGTGGACGAGATCAAGGGCAAGGCCGGCGACAGCCTCCGCGAGCACCTCGCCGGGGTCCTGCGCAACCACCAGATCAACAAGCTCGACACCGAGGTCGGGCTGGAGCTGACGCCGCCGCAGCTGACGATGGGCCAGTGGGACCGCGAGGAGATCCACACCCTGTTCGACTCGCTGCAGTTCCGGGTGCTGCGCGAGCGGCTGTACGCGACGCTGTCGGCGGCCGGGCCCGAGGCCGACGAGGGCTTCGACGTCGAGGTGGACGCGCTGGAGCCCGGCGCGCTCGGCGCCTGGCTGGAGGCCAACTCCGGCGACCGGCTCGGCATCGCCGTCACCGGCTCCTGGGGCCGCGGGACGGGTGAGATCACCGCGCTGGCCCTGGCGTCCAAGAAGGGGCCCGCCGTCCACCTGGACCCGGCCGAGCTGATCGAGGACGACGAGCGCGCCCTGGCCGCCTACCTCGCCGACGCCGCGCGTCCCAAGGCGATCCACGAGGCCAAGGGGCCGATGCTGGCGTTCGCGGCGCGCGGCATGACGCTGGAGGGCCTCACCAGCGACACCGCGCTCGCCGCCTACCTGGCGCTGCCGGGGCAGCGGACGTTCGACCTGGCCGACCTCGCCCTGCGCTACCTGCACCGCGAGCTGCGCAGCGAGACCGAGGACACGGGGCAGCTCACCCTCGACGGCTCCGGCGAAGAGGAGGCGGCGCAGGCCCTCGCGGTCCGTGCGCGCGCCGTCACCGAGCTGGCCGACGTCCTCGACAAGGATCTCGACAAGCGCGGCGCGACCCGGCTGCTGCACGAGGTGGAGCTGCCCCTCGTCGGCGTCCTCGCCGACATGGAGCGCGCCGGCATCGCGGTCGACGGCGACCACCTCGCGGGCATGTCCGCGTCCCTCGGCGGCCAGGTCAAGGAGCAGGAGCAGCTGGCGCACACGGCCGTCGGCCGCGAGTTCAACCTCGGCTCGCCCAAGCAGGTGCAGCAGGTCCTGTTCGACGAGCTGAACCTGCCGAAGACCAAACGCACCAAGACCGGATACACCACCGACTCCGAGGCCCTGACGAACCTCGCGGAGAAGGACCCGCACCCCGTCCTGGACCACATCCTCCGCTGGCGGGAGGTCGCCAAGCTCAAGAGCATCGTCGACTCCCTCATCCCGATGGCCGACGACGCCGGCCGCATCCACACCACGTTCAACCAGATGATCGCCGCGACGGGCCGGCTGTCGTCCACCGACCCGAACTTGCAGAACATCCCGATCCGCACCGCCGAGGGCCGCCAGATCCGCGAGGCGTTCGTCGTCGGCGACCCCTACGAGTCGCTCCTGACCGCCGACTACTCGCAGATCGAGCTGCGCATCATGGCGCACCTGTCGGAGGACGAGGCGCTGCTGGAGGCCTTCGGGACCGGCGCCGACTTCCACACCATCACCGCGTCCCGCGTGTTCGGGCTGCCGCCCGAGCAGATCGACTCGGAACTGCGCGCCCGCATCAAGGCCATGAACTACGGCCTCGCCTACGGCCTGTCGGCGTACGGCCTCTCGCAGCAGCTGAGGATCTCCCCGGACGAGGCGCGCGGCCTCATGGAGGAGTACTTCGAGCAGTTCGGCGGCGTCCGCGACTACCTGCGCGACATCGTCGCCAAGGCCCGGCAGGACGGCTACACCGAGACGATCCTCGGCCGCCGCCGCTACCTGCCCGACCTCAACTCCGACAACCGGCAGCGCCGCGAAATGGCCGAGCGGATGGCGCTCAACGCCCCCATCCAGGGATCGGCCGCCGACATCATCAAGGTCGCGAGCCTGCACGTCGACCGCGCCCTCCGCGCCGCGGGCCTGACGTCCCGGATGCTGCTACAGGTCCACGACGAACTCGTCTTCGAGGTCGCCCCCGGCGAACTCGACGACCTCACGTCCCTCGTCAGCACCGAAATGGCCGGCGCCTACGACCTCCGCGCCCCCCTCAGCGTCTCCATGGGCACCGGCAACACCTGGCAGGAAGCCGCACACTAGTTTTTTTTGCAGTTCCCTTGGCGTCGGGCCTTGGCGGCCCTCCTTCGGCGGGAACTGCGGTGCGATCGCTGCATCGCTCCGGCTCGCCTTGCGGCTCGCTGCGCGATCAGGTTCTCGCTTCGCTCGAACCTGCCTTCGGACGCGATCGCGATTGTGGAGGTTGTCGCGTGGTTGCGGCGACGGCTGAGGTCGTCGTTCTCTTTGAATACGCCTGCGGCCCTGTGACCGGCGTTCTCCGCCACGCGATCCCCGTGTGCGTCCCAGGGCCTCTGTGCGGCTCTGCGTGCGTCTGTGCCGCCCCTGGGCGCCCCTCCGGCGTTCTGGGCCGGGGGACGTCGTGGATGGACGCCTTTTACCGCGGGTTTTCGGACTTGGCCGGATGTGGGGCGGGCGGGGGGTGGTGCGTGGGGATCATGCGGGTACGGGAGTGGGTGTCCGTAGATGTCCGGGGGCCCGTACGCTGTCCCCGGTTCCTGTTGGGGTCGACCGGCGGGGGGTAGCGTGCCTCTGCTTCACAAGATCGCTGGAGTCGTGATCGTCTGCGCCGTGATCCTGGGACTGACGCTCCCGGGGGACCGGCGGGAGCGCGACGGCAAGGACGAAGCGGCCGAGCGGGCCGGTGCCGCGTCCAAGACGCCCACCGCGCGAGCGGCCAAGGCGGGGGCCACGCCGGCGCCGGGGAGCGGGTCGCCGTCCGTGTCGGCGAGCGCGCCGATCCCGGCCGCGGCGCCCGGAGCGGCGGCGGTCAAGGCCAACGAGCTCGGCCAGGTGCCGGTGCTGATGTACCACCGGATCGTGGAGAAGCCGGACAGACCGCTGGACCGGTCTGCCAAGGAGCTGTACGACGAGCTGACACGCCTCGCCAAGGAAGGCTATTGCCCGATCACGGCGGCGGAGTTCGTCAGCGGCCGGTTCAACGTCCCGGCCGGGAGGCACCCCGTGGTGCTGACGTTCGACGACGGCACCCCGGATCATTTCGCGCTGGACGCGCAGGGCCGGCCGCGGGCCGGCACCGCCGTCGCGATCATCCAGCGGGTCGCCGGGGAGAATCCCGGTTTCCGGCCGGTCGCGACGTTCTACATGACCAGGGAACTGTTCGGGATGGAGGACGCGCAGGCGGCGACCGGGCTGAAGTGGCTCCAGCGGCACGGGTTCGACATCGGCAACCACACGATGAACCACCCCAACCTCTCCGGCTTGTCCGAGAAGGAGGTCCGGGAGGAGATCGGGGAGATCGAGGACCGGGTCGTCCGGCTGACCGGGAGGCACACGACCACGCTGGCGTACCCGTACGGGGCCCTGCCCGAGGAGCCGGCCTGGGCCAAGAAGGTGGACGGGCGTTACGCCTTCCAGGGCAACTTCGTCGCCGGCTGGCGGCCGTCGGCGTCGCCGTTCGACGAGGAGTTCGACCGGTGGGAGATCAGCCGGATCCGATCCGAGGGCAAGATCAAGGAGAACGACTGCAAGAAGTACTGCTCCACCGCGTGGCTCGAGCACCTGGACAAGAACCCGCATGAGCGGTACACATCTGACGGAGACCCGAACACCGTGACGTTTCCCAAGGCCGCCGAGTACCGGCTGGCCAAGGAGTACAGGGGTCGTGCGCGGACATATTGACCGGTGTGCCGCAGGACCCGCCGGGGGCTGGATTGACCTCGGGAGATTGGTCCCATATCCTGATCGCTGCGCTGTGGGCCTGCGCGCGCTTCGGACGGAGCAGGCTCGCGCTCGGTCAGGTCGGCGACAACGGTTCGGTTCACTGACGCGGCACGGTCCGCGTTCCCTTTCCGGTCCTCGGCAGGGCGGAAAACGGCCCTCCGCGCAGTAACCAATACGACTTCACTGTCCGTACCGGAGCCAGCCGACACATGACGAGCAGCACCGAGGCCACCTCGACCACCCCGCAGGTAGCGGTCAACGACATCGGGTCCGAGGAAGCCTTCCTCGCCGCGATCGATGAGACCATCAAGTACTTCAACGACGGCGACATTGTCGAAGGCACTGTCGTCAAGGTCGATCGTGACGAGGTCCTCCTCGACATCGGCTACAAGACCGAGGGCGTCATTCCCTCGCGTGAGCTGTCCATCAAGCACGACGTCGACCCGAACGAGGTCGTCTCCACCGGAGACCACGTCGAGGCCCTCGTCCTCCAGAAGGAGGACAAGGAGGGCCGGCTGATCCTGTCCAAGAAGCGCGCCCAGTACGAGCGCGCCTGGGGCACGATCGAGAAGATCAAGGACGAGGACGGCATCGTCACGGGTACGGTCATCGAGGTCGTCAAGGGCGGCCTGATCCTCGACATCGGCCTGCGCGGCTTCCTGCCCGCGTCCCTGGTGGAGATGCGCCGGGTCCGCGACCTGCAGCCCTACGTCGGCCGCGAGCTCGAAGCCAAGATCATCGAGCTGGACAAGAACCGCAACAACGTGGTGCTGTCCCGCCGCGCCTGGCTGGAGCAGACGCAGAGCGAGGTCCGCCAGACCTTCCTCAACACGCTGCAGAAGGGCCAGGTCCGCAAGGGCGTCGTGTCCTCGATCGTCAACTTCGGCGCGTTCGTCGACCTCGGCGGCGTCGACGGACTGGTGCACGTCTCCGAGCTGTCCTGGAAGCACATCGACCACCCCTCCGAGGTCGTCGAAGTCGGCCAGGAGGTCACGGTCGAGGTCCTGGACGTCGACATGGAGCGCGAGCGGGTCTCGCTGTCGCTCAAGGCGACGCAGGAAGACCCGTGGCAGCAGTTCGCCCGCACCCACCAGATCGGGCAGGTCGTGCCGGGACGCGTCACCAAGCTGGTGCCGTTCGGCGCGTTCGTCCGCGTCGAGGAGGGCATCGAGGGCCTGGTGCACATCTCCGAGCTGGCCGAGCGGCACGTGGAGATCCCCGAGCAGGTCGTCCAGGTCGGCGACGAGATCTTCGTGAAGATCATCGACATCGACCTCGACCGGCGCCGGATCAGCCTGTCGCTCAAGCAGGCCAACGAGGGTGCCGCCGGCATCGAGGAAGAGGACTTCGACCCGACGCTGTACGGCATGCCCGCCGAGTACGACGAGCAGGGCAACTACAAGTACCCCGAGGGCTTCGACGCCGACACCGGCGAGTGGCTGGAGGGCTACGACGAGCAGCGCGAGACCTGGGAGCGGCAGTACGCCGAGGCCCGGTCCCGCTTCGACGCCCACCGCAGGCAGATCGAGGAGGCCCGCAAGGCAGAGGCGGAGGCCGGTGCCGAGCCCGCGGCCGGTGGTACCGGTAGCGGCGGCGGCGGTGGAGGCGGAGGCGAGACCTCCTACTCCGGCGGCGGCGAGAGCGAGACGACCGGTGGCGCACTGGCCACCGACGAGGCGCTCGCGGCGCTGCGCGAGAAGCTCTCCGGCGGTCAGTGACAGCCCGCTGACCCCCGGCGTGCGCCGTCCGCGCGGGCCCGTTCCGACGGTCCCGCGCGACGGCCGGTGACGTCCTGGACACGGCCGGAGAACGATCTTCCGAGATCGCCTCCGGCCGTGCTCGGCGTTGTACCGCCCGCCGACACCCGCGAAGGTCCGCTCGTCCCCGGGAGCACTCGTTCAATTGGCCAGCACAGACGCCGGCGCAGACGTCGGCACAGACGTCGGCACCAGGACCGGTGGCCCCGCCGCTTCCGGGTCCTCCATCGTCCCGCAGGGCCCCGCCAGGCTCGCGCTGATCGCGGTCACGGTCGCGGTTCTCGCGCAGACGCTGCGGTTCTCGCTGCCCCAGCTCGACCATTTCGCCGACCAGACCGGCACCGCGGCCGCCGCCGCCGGAGTGCTGGTCGTGTACATCGCCGGATTCGCCGCGCCGCTGATCCGCCGCGCCGCCGGCCCGCGCGGACTGCTGCTCGCCGCGGTCGGCGGCCTGTTCGCCGTCCGGCTGCTCGCGCAGGCCGTCGAGCCGCGCACCTGGCTGGCGTTCGCCGGCACCGCCATCGGCATGATCGCCGTCGCTGCGCTGTACGAGGGCGCCCGCGGCCTGTCCGGCGTCGGGTTCGCCACCGCCACCGTCGCCGGCCTGTCGATCGACGCCGCGGTGCGGATGTGCTTCGCCACCTGGGACCCGGTGTGGCGTGACGGCGTCGGGCCGTGGCTGGCGTGCCTGGCGTTCGTCGGCGTCGGTGCCGCCGCGCTCTACCGGGAACTGGCGTCCGGTCCGGTCGCGGCGCCCGGGCTTTCCTGGCGGGACGCGCTCGGCGCGGCCGCGTTCGGGCCGTTCCTGGCGCTGCAGATCCTCGTGCTGTCCAGTCCCGCGTTCGTGGCGTCGTCCGGCTGGCAGTCCCTGACGGCCGCGCACGTCACGATCGTCGTCGGGCAGGGCCTCGCGCTGGCGTTCCTCGCCTCCGGCCTCGCCGTCCGTGCCGTGCCGGGCGGTGTGTGCGTGCTCGGCGGCACCGTCCTCGGGGTCGGCGCCGGCGCCGTCGCCGGGACGTACGCGATCTCCGGCATCGAGGTCGTGCCCATCGTGATCCTCGGGCAGGTGCTGTCGGCGTGGCTGCTGGCGGTGGCGTGCCGGGCGCCGCTGCGGCGCGCCGGGTCCGGCGGGCCGGTCTGGCGGGTGGACGCCGGCGCCGCGCTCGGCGGCCTGCTGATCGCCGCGATCCTCGTCCCGTACCAGGTGAGCGCCGTCTCCCCGTTGCCGTTCCCGAACAATCTGCTGCCCGGCCTCGCCGGGATCGCGCTCGGTGCGCTCGCCGCCATCGCCTCGGCCCGGGGCGGCCCGCTGCCGGCCCGCGCGCCGCTGCGCGCCCTCACCGCAGGCGCCGCCGCGCTCGGCCTGCTCGCCGGCACCCTGGTGTTCTCGGTGGCCGCGCCGGACGGGAAGGCGCAGGCTGCGCCCGTGCCGGGGCATGTGCGGGTGCTCAGCTACAACATCCACGACGCGGTCAACCAGGCCGGCCGCCTCGACCCGGAGGGCATCGCCCGCGTCATCGAGGGACAGCGCGCGCAGGTCGTCCTGCTGCAGGAGGCCAGCCGCGGGTCGCTGCTCTCGGGCACCGCCGACGTCGGCGTGTGGCTGTCGCGGCGCCTCGGCATGAAGCTGATCTGGGGCCCGGCCGCCGACGGCCAGTTCGGCAACGCGATCCTGACGTCGCTGCCGGTGCGCAGTTCGGGGACGGGCCGGTGGCCGCGGGGCGACTGGTCGCAGATCCGCGGCTACGTGTGGGCGCGGCTCGGTGTCGGCGACGCCACGATGGACGTGTGGTCGACGCACATGGAGGGCGGCGACGACCAGGCCGACGAACGCGTCCGCTCGATCGCGGCGCTGCTGCGGGCCTGGGGCGGCGCGCCCCGCACCCTGATCGGCGGCGACTTCAACGCCGGGCCCGGCAGCCCCGAACTGGCGGCCATGACCGACGGCACCGACCTGCGCAGCACCGCGATCGGGAACGACTCGTCCCCCACCAGGTCGGACGGGGCCCGCACCGACTGGATCTTCGGGTCGGACGGCATCCTCGTCACCGAGTACAACGTGCCGGTCTCGGACGCCTCCGACCACTATCCGGTCGCGGTGACCGTCCGGATCGGGCGCTGAGCAGACCCGGCGCCCCCGCGCCGCTAGGGTCGTCCCATGAGCGAACCGACGGTCGCGGTCGAGCGGGCGGGCCCGCAGGACGCCGGGGAGATGCTGACCGTCCAGCGCGCCGCCTACGTCGCGGAGGCGCAGCTGTACGGCGACCCGTTCATCCCCCCGCTGGTCGAGTCGGCCGAGCAGCTCCAGAAGGTGCTGTCGGGCGACGCGGTGGTGCTGAAGGCGGTGCTGGGCGGCCGTCTCGTCGGGGCGGTCCGCGCCCAGTTCAGCGACCACACGTGCCTGGTGGGGCGGCTCGTCGTCGTCCCCGATCTGCAGGGCCGCGGCATCGGCCGGCGGCTCCTCGCGGCGCTGGAGGACGAGGTGGCCGGACGCGCCGACGCGTGCGTGCTGTTCACCGGGCACCTCAGCGAGACGAACCTGCGCCTGTACAGGCGCCTCGGCTACGCCGAGACGCACCGGGAGCGCGTCGCCGCGCACCTCACCCTCGTGCACATGCGCAAGCCCCTCGTGCCCGCCGGAACCGCGTAGCCGTCCGGGCCGCCCCCGAGATCGCCGCAACCATTAGGGTGAGGCCCGTGCTGAAAGTGGGACTCACCGGCGGGATCGGGTCGGGCAAGAGCGAGGTGTCGGCGCGGCTCGCCGAACGCGGCGCCGTGGTCATCGACGCCGACAAGATCGCCCGGGAGGTGGTGGAGCCGGGCACGCCGGGCCTCGCCGCCGTCGTGGCGGAGTTCGGTGAGGACGTGCTGCTCGCGTCCGGTGCCCTCGACCGCGAGAAGGTCGGCCGGATCGTGTTCGCCGACGCCGGACGGCTCGCCGCGCTGAACGCGATCGTCCACCCGCTGGTGGGGGAGCGGATGCAGGAGCTGATGGACGCCGCCCCCGGCGGCGCGGTCGTGGTGTACGACGTCCCGCTCCTGGCGGAGAACGGCCTGGCCCCCATGTACGACGAGGTCGTCGTCGTGGACGCCCCGGAGGACGTCCAGCTCGACCGGCTCGTCGCCCGGCGCGGCATGACCGAGGAGGACGCCCGCGCCCGCATGGCGAACCAGGCGTCCCGCGCGGACCGCCGCGCCGTCGCCACCCACGTCATCGACAACTCCGGCACCCTCGACGACCTGAAGACCCAGGTCGACGCCCTGTGGGAGTCCCTCATCCGCCGCGCCGCCCAGCCGTCGTGACGGGGATGCCGTGACGGTCGCCGCCTGGCTGGGCCGCCTGGAGGCCGCCCAGCGCCCGCAGGAGGGTGTTCCAGCCTGCCGCGCCGCCGTCTGGAGGTGGCCGCCGGCCGCCCGGCCGGTGACCGATCGGCTCCCAGTGAAAGAATGGAAAGGCTGTTGCCCAATATGGCGCGCATCTGTTAGTGCGGAGAAGCTGGTAAGTGAAATACGGAACTTCTCCGCGACAGTTCTGTATGAACTATCCGTCTCCCTCTCCGCTGAACTCCCCTGCCGTTGTGACGTTGGACGCGTCCATGTGGGCGAGAGTCCTTCAAGGCTCTGAACAGGACAAACGTGCTACCGTATGAGGCTCGGCCGTTGTCGTCCGCCACCGCCGAGCTTCCTATCGGGGTGGCCGGTTTCGGACGTGGAGGACCTCGGAATTGATGATGTAATTGAGGTCGATTACTCCACGCTCACCTGCGAGCCGGCCGGCGGCACCCATCCCACCCCGGAGATCGCGTGTGCCGAACTCGCCAAGGCGAACGGGGACGTCTCGCGGGTTCCGTGGCGGCAGGGCTGGGCCTGCCTCCAGGTCTGGGACCCCGTCGACGCGACCGCGACCGGCTACTGGCGCGGCATGCCGATCAGGCCGTACTCCGAGACCATCACCAACGACGGCTGCGCCCGCATCGCGCACGGCCACGTCCTGGACTTCTGAACGGAGTCAGAACGGGGCGTCGAGGGGGAGGCGGTGGACGCCGGGAAGGTAGGCGTCCAGTTCGCCGGGCTCGAAGCGGCACATGCCGACGGCGTACCAGAACTCGGCGGTGGCGTCGCCCTCCCACTTGTAGCGGCCGTCGGGGGCCAGCGCGGCCCAGCCTTCGGAGAGGCCGAGAAGGGTCGCGCGGTGCGTGGGGGCGGCGTCGCCCGTGACGTCCCAGAGCATGATGGCGCCGTCGTCGCCCGCGGTGGCGAGCAGGGAGCCGTCCGGGCTGAACGCGGCCGACCAGACGCGGCGGGTGTGGCCGGTGAGGGTGTGCCGGAGCCGTCCCGTGGAGGGGTCCCAGAGGTGGACGACCATGTCGTCGCCTGCGCTGGCGAGAAGCGTGCCCGACGGGTGGAACGCGGCCGTCCACAGGCGGCCGGTGTGACCGGTCAGAGTGTGCAGTGCTTCGCCGGTGGACGGGTCCCAGAGGCGGACGGTGCCGTCGTTGCTCGCGCTGGCGAGGGTCTCCCCGGACGGTGAGAACGTCACCCGGTAGACGCGGTCGGTGTGGCCGTCCAGCGTGGCGGTGAGCTCACCGGTGCGGGGGCGCCACAGGCGGACGCGACCGTCGTCGCAGCCGGTGGCGACCAGGGCGCCGCCGCCGGCGGAGGCGGGCTGGAAGTCGATGGAGCGGACGCGGCCCCGGTGGTCGGCGAGGTTGACGATCTCGCGGCCGGTCGTCCAGTACCAGAGGCGGACCGTGTCGTCGTCGTTGGCGGTGGCCAGGACGTCGCCGGCGGGCGCGAACGCGTGCGCCCAGACGTGGTCGGTCTCCACGTTCAGCTCGCGTTCGAAGGTGCCGGTCCCGGCCTGCCACAGGTGGACGCCGCCGTCGTTGGTGGCGGTGGCGAGCTGCGAGTCGCGGGTGTTGAACGCGGCGGAGGTGAGGTTGTCGGCGACGCCGCGCAGTTCGCGGATCATCCGGCCGGTGCGGGGGTCCCAGAGCCGGACGAGGCCGTCGTTGCCGCTGCCGGCGAGCACGCCGCCGTCCGGGCTGAAGGTGACGCCGGTGACGCGGCGGCCGTGGCCGCGCAGCACGACGCGGCACTGCCCGGTCTCGGCGTCCCACAGCCGGGCCGTCCCGTCGTTGCTGCTGGTGGCGAGCTGGGCGCCGTCGGGGCGGAACGCGAACGGCCACACGGCGCCGCGGTGCCCGGCCAGTTCGAGGCGCTGCCGGCCCGTCCTCGGGTCCCACAGGCGGACGGACCCGGCGCTGTCGGCGGTGGCGAGGCGGCCGCCGTCGGGGCTGAACGCCGCCTGGTAGATGCCGCCCTCGTGGCCGGACAGGGTGGCGCGGTGGCGGCCGTCCTCCCAAAGCCGGACGGACGCGTCGGTGTCGCCGGTGACGAGGAGGTTCCCGTCCGGGTGGAACGCGATGGCGTAGACGCGGCCGGTGTGGCCCAGGAGTTCCTGCCGGATCTCGCCGGTGCGGATGTCCCAGAGCCGGACGACGCCCGCCTCGTCCCCGGCCGCCAGGATGGAGCCGTCCGGGTGGAACACGGACCGGAACACGGCGCCGCGATGGCCGGTCAGCTCCCGCAGCAGAGCACCGTCGGCGAGGTCCCAGACGCGCAGGGTGCCGCCGGCGTCGCCGGTGACCATGAGCGAGCCCACCGGGTCGAACACGGCCGTGTAGACGGGCGCGGTGTGCCCGTGCAGTTCGCGCAGCAGGGCGCCGGTCGCGGCGTCCCAGACGCGGATGGTCCCGTCGGCGGCGCCCGCCGCGACGAGGTCGGTCCGCGATGGGGAGCGGCCGCCGACGACGACCGGCCACACGCCCTCCGGGTGGACGGTGAAGGTGTGGGCGCTGTGCCCGGTGGCGAGGTCCCACAGCCGGACGGTGCCGTCCGCGGACCCGCTGGCCAGCAGGTTCCCGCCGGAGTCGAACGTCACCGCGTAGGCGCGGTCGGTGTGGCCCTGGAGGGTGCGCAGGAGGGTTCCGGTGACGGCGTCGCAGACGAGGACGCCGCCGTCCTCGCCGCCCACGGCCAGGACGGAGCCGCCCGGGCTGTAGGCGAGCGGCTGAGGGAGGCGGCTGGTCTGGAAGTGGAAGCCGTACGGGACGCCGACGCCGGCCGGGGCGACCTGGATGTCGATGGGGCGGCCGGGCACGATGGCCGCCTCCCGCAGTTCCGGTGCGTTCGCGACGCGGTCGGGGAGCGTGGCGTCGACGAGGGCTGCGCGGGTCCAGCGTCCGCCTTCGACGGCGACGTCGCGCAGGTCGGCGCGGGCCAGGCGGGCGCGTGACAGGTCGGCGCCGCGCAGGTCGGCCCCGGTCAGCCTGGCCTCGTCGAGCCGGGCCCCGGCCAGTGACGCGTCGCGCAGGACGGCGCGGGACAGGTTGGCGCCGACGAGCTGCGCGTCGGTGAGGTCGGCGCCGGTCAGGTCGACCTCCTGCAGGTCGCGGTAGGACAGGTCCTCGCCCTGGAGGCGTGCGCCGCGCAGGTCGGTGCGCGCCGGGGTGCGCAGCCGCGTCGTGATGCGGATCGCGTTGGCGCGGGCGATGTCGTCGGCGGCGGGGTCGGCGAGCACCCCGGCCGCCCACTCCTGGCAGGCGCGGGTGTCGGCGAGGTCGCAGAGGAAGTCGACGATGAGCTGGGTCAGCGCGCGTGCGCCCAGCGCGGCCGGTGCCGCCCCGCTGGCGAACTCGTCCGCGATGTGCCGTGCGACGAGCCACTCCATCACGGATGTGTGGATGAACCCGAACAGGCCCTCCGGGGTGCGGACGAGGAGGCTCCCGGCGCCCACGGCGTGCGTCACCTGGTGCGGCGACATGCGGCCGCCCGCGAGGCCGGTGAGGGTGTCGGCGACGTCGGCGAGCTCGGCGAGGCGGAGGAACTGCTCGTTGCCCTCCCACAGCCGCAGGGCGAGCGTGCCGACGGCCCGCCACATGTCGTCGGCCTTCAGCCCGGACGGCCCGCCCGACCCGCCGACCCGGTCGGCCTCGTACGCCAGCCACGACGACAGGATCTCGTGGTACAGGTCGGCGGGGCTGACGGCCCGGCGGGCCTGCGCGACGGCGCGGAGCCGCTCCTCGGGCAGGTCGGCGATGAACGACAGCATCCGCGGGTTGGACGTCAGCGCCAGCAGCTCCTCGATGCCCGCCAGCAGGCTGAGCCGCGCCTCCGCGGCGCCCTCGTCGCCGTACCGGTTGACGAGGTACGAGCGGACCTGCGGGGCCGTGAAGTCCTCCAGCCCGAGGACGCGCCGGTGCGGCAGCACGCCGACCTTCTCGCCGAGGGCGGTCAGCACCTGCGCCTGCGACTTGAAGTGCTGCGTGCGGCTCGCCACCACGATCTTGGCCTTGTCCTGGGCGGCCTGGAGCAGCGTGTCGAGGTGGTCGGCGGCCTGGTCGTAGGTCATCCGCGTCACCAGCTCGTCGAACCCGTCGAAGAGCAGGACGATGCGTCCCTGGCGGAGCATGTAGTGGAACGCCTTGAGGTCGATCAGCTCCTCGCCGTGGTTGGCCAGGTGCGCGGCGACCAGGCCGTCCACCGAGTGCGCCTTGTCGAGGGCCCGCAGCTCGATGAGGATCGGGATGACGTGCGGCAGCTCCTCGGGGATGCGGCGGGCCAGCTCGCGCAGCGCGAACGTCTTGCCGCGGCCGAAGTCGCCGAGCAGCAGCAGGAACCGGCCGTGGTCGGCCGCCAGCAGCCGCAGCATCTCGCCGACCACGTCGTCGTGGACGTCGGTGGCGGGGCGGCCCCCTTCACCGTTCTGCGATCCCGGCGGCGCGCCGGTGCTGAAACGGTCGAGTTCGCGGTAGCGCTGCGGGACGTACAGGGACGGCGGGTACAGGCCGCCGGCGGAGAGCCGTCCCGTCTGCGCCGTCACGTATTCGGAGAGGTCGACGAGCCCCTGGAACTCGGTGAGGCTCCGGACGCGGATCCCGCGCCGCAGCGCGTCGTCGCGCAGGGACCGGGCCGGCGCGGGCCCCATGTACACCAGCTCGGACCCGTGGTCGGTGCCGTCGGCGTGCACATGCCGGACGAACGCGTCCACGTCCGCCTCGGTCACCTGGCCGACGTGCGCGCCGATGCGGTACTGCCGGACGAACCCGTCCTCCAGGTGGGTGAGGAGCAGGTGCGGCGGATCCGACCGGCCGTCCTCACGCGGCGGCGGGACGATGCGCCGGATCGTCGCGCGTTCGAACCGCGTCTCGCACGCCTCCGTCAGCCGGTCGAGCAGCCGCGCCGCGGGGTCGGGGACCGGGTCGGCGGCACCGGCCGCGCCCGGCCCGAGTTCGGGGACGGGCGGGGCAGGCGGCGTCTCGGCGCGCGGCGGAGGGAACGTTCCGGTGACGTCCGTCCAGGACCGTTCGAGACGTTCCGGGCCGCGCCGTTCGGCGTCCTCGGGGATCCACCGCTCCAGGCCGTCCCGTTCCACGACCACGATCTGGTGGCGGCCGGGCCCGAGCGCCGGGACGGACGGGACGCCGCCGCCCAGCAGGGGAATCGCGCCGTACTCCGACTCCGCCCCCTGGAAGAACAGGTTGACGTGGCCGCCGAGGAGCATCTCGACGGTCTCGGGGTCGCGCAGCGCGCCGGGCTCCCCGGTGATCGGCGTGTGCTCGACCGCGGCCAGGCGGAGCCAGCCGTCGTCCTCGAAGTGCCGCAGCCGCTCGTTGAACCACGCGGCCTGTGCCCGGCCGACCCGCCCGTACCGGTCCTCTTCGCGGTGGGTCTGCGGCAGCGTCGAGTTGAGGCCGGCGACCGCGACCCGCAGGTCGGGGACGGGGAACAGCGTCCACGGCTGGGCGCTGTCGAAGATGAGCGCGTCGATGCCCTGGTAGAACTCCTTGAACAGCCCCGCGTAGTGCCGCCATTTCGGCCAGTACGGCGGCTGCGGCTCGATGTCGTCGGCCTCGCAGCTGGAGAAGTACGCCTGGCAGGCCGCGCGGGTGACGTCGTGGCTGCCGGGGACGACCACGACGCGCTGCGCCTCCAGGCCGAGCAGGGCCCGCAGGCTCGTCAGGAACGACAGCGCCTCGGCGAACTCCTTGCGGCTGCCCGAGTGGGTGATGTTGCCGGTGACGACCAGCAGGTCGGGGCGCGGCACACCGGAGTCGGCCAGCCGCGTCACGTCGCTCCAGATGCGGTCCTGCAGCTCGGTGGCGGTGGTGGGCTCGCCGGGGTCGGCGAGCGTCCGGCCGAACCGGGGGCCGGCGACGTGCAGGACGCTCAGCCGCTCGCGCGGCCCGTCGCCGCCGCCACCGGCGGGGAACGCCGGCGCCGCCACGGGCGCGCGCCGCGCGGGCCGCTCCCCGGCCGGATCCGGCCGCTCGCCGTCAGCGTCCTCCAGACGGCCGGGGAGGGGCGGCCGGTCACCGGGGCCGCCGGGGACGCCCCGGCCCGTTCCGGGGAAACCGGGGCCGTCCTGGGGGCGCGCGTGGCCGGCGAGGGCCTCGCCGATGCGCCTCATGAGCAGCCCGCGCGCCTCGTCCGGGTCGTCGACCCCCACCAGGTCCACATAGGTGATCGTGGACAGCAGCCCGTCGATCGGGCAGTCCTCGATGCGGACCGTGACCAGCTTGCGGGCCGGGTCGTCCGGGTCGGCCCGCAGCGCCGCCATCCACTCCATCCGCCCGTACCGGGAACGCAGGTAGTTGCGCGACAGCACCGCGACGACGGCCCTGGCCTCCGACAGGCCGCGGTCCATGAAGTCGATGAAGTTGGTGCCGGGCACGAAGTCCCACGCCTGCATCATCGTCCGGTGCCCCGAGGCCTCCAGCTGCCAGGCGATCCAGGACGCCCACCGCTCGTCCGCGGGGGAGTAGCTGATGAAGAAGTCGGTCGGACGCTCCTGCCTGGGGGGCTCGCCGGGGGTGGTCATGCCGCCAGTATCGCGCGGCGGGGCGACGAAAACAGCGCCCCGCGCCACCTATGGGATCATGTCGCGCGTGTCACCCCGGACCGAGATCCTGCGCCGCGCGGCCGGCCGGCTGGGCGTTCTGGACTGGGTCCGTATCGGGGTGCTCGTCCTCGGCCTCGTGTTCGTCGCGACCGGTGTGCTGCCCGCCGGCACGGCGCGCTCCAGCGTCGAGCGGATCGCGCCCCTGCTGCTCTTCCTGTTCAGCGTGATCATCCTGGCGGAGCTCACCAAGGAGGCCGGGGTCTTCGACGCGATCGCGCAGCGGATGGCGCGGGCGGGACGCGGGAACTACGTCGCGCTGTTCCTGCTGTGCGTGGCGTTCGCCTCGGTCACCACCATCTTCCTCAACCTCGACACGACCGCGGTGCTGCTGACTCCCGTCATGCTGGCGCTGGCGGCGCGCGCGCGGATCGCGACCCTCCCGCTGGCCATGACGACGGTGTGGCTGGCCAACACCGCCAGCCTTCTGCTGCCGGTGTCGAACCTGACGAACCTGCTCGCCGCCGACCGCGTCGCGCTGGGGACCCGCGCGTTCGCCGCCCGCATGTGGGCGCCGCAGCTCGCGGCACTCGCGGTCACGATGGCGCTGCTGTGGGTGTTCTACTGGCGGCGGCGGATGCGCGGCGCCGACGCCTACGACCCGCCCACCCCCGCACCGGTCCGGGACCGGGTGCTGTTCTCCGCGACCGGGCTCGCCTGCCTGATGTTCATCGGCGCGATCCTCGCCGGCGTGCACACCGGGATCCAGCTCGGCATCGCCGCGACCGCCGCCGCCGCCGTGGCCGTGGCCGCGTTCGCCGTCCGCGACAGGTCGGCGCTGCGTCCCACGCTCATCCCGTGGCAGCTCATGGTGTTCGTCACCGGCCTGTTCCTGGTCGTGCCCGCGCTGGAGCGTTTCGGGCTGGACGATGCGATGCGCGCCGTGATCGGCGGGGACGACGGCGTCGCGGGTGCGTTCCGGGCCGCGTTCGCCGGTGCGGGGCTGTCGAACCTCCTCAACAACCTCCCCGCGTACGTGGCGGGGGAGTCGGCCGTGCCCGCGTCGAACAGGGACCAGCTTCTGTCACTGCTCATCGGGACGAACGTGGGGCCGGTCATCACGCCGTGGGGGTCGCTCGCCACGCTCCTGTGGTTCGAGTGGTGCCGCCGGTGGGACGTCCGGGTGCCCATGCGCAAGTTCGTCCTGACGGGGACCGTACTGGCCGTGGCGGGCTGTGCGGCCACCATCCCGGCGCTGCTGCTGACCGGCTGAAGCTCACCGCGTGAGACGGACGCGGCCGTCCCGGTTGGTGATCCTCGCCGTGGTCTCCAGGAGGCGGTCGAGCAGTTCCGGCCGCGCCGCCACGAAACCGAGCTCTGACGCCGGACGGTCGATGCCCAGCGAGTACGGCCGCCCGTCGAGGCGGCGCAGCTCCGCTCCCGCCTCCGCGGCCAGCAGCGCCCCGGCGGGCAGATCCACGATCTCGGGCAGGTAGCCCACGATTCCGTCGATGTCGCCGCGCGCCAGCATCGCCCACGCCACCAGCGGCGCCCAGAGCTGCAGCATCCGCGCGCACCGCCCCTCCAGGGCCGAACGCAGCCCGAACGCCACGGGATCGTCCGACGTGACCCGGTGGCCCTGCGTCCACGCCAAGACCGGGTTCTTCTCCCGTCCCGGCCGCGGGCGATCGGCCAGCGTCACCGGCTCGCCGTCCGGCCCCAGGGCGCCCCTCCCGCGCACCGCCGACCACGTCCGTCCCGCCACCGGGTCGTGGACGACGCCCAGAACGGGCTCCGCCCCCGCGCACAATGCCAGGCCCACCGCGTAGACCGGCATGCCGATCGCCACGTTGTTGGTGCCGTCCAGGGGATCGACGAGCCAGAGCATCTGCTCACCGGGCGCGCCTTCGAGGACCCCCGACTCCTCGGCGATGATGCGATGCCCCGGATACGCGGCCCGGAGCCGACCGACGATCAGTTCCTCGGCGGCCGTGTCCAGCTCGGTCACCACGTCCCCGCCCGAACCCTTCGGCCGGACGTCCAGGGGCCCGCCCACCCCGGCCGACAGCAGCGCCCCCGCCGCCACGGCCGCGTCCACCGCCACGCGGCGGGCCTCGGAGAGATCGACCGGAAGGGCCGGTGACGGGGTCGTGGATCTCATCGGGGCCTCTCCAGTCGGGTCCGGCGCCGGGCTAACGGCGCGCCGAGCGGCGGTGCCGCGCGTGCGGATCGGGGGAAGGGCGCTCACCGGGAGGGGAGGCGGCCGGAGCGGGGGACCGATGCGCGGCCGCGATCCTGCGGGCCGAACGCCGCAGGGCGCGAACGGCGTCGGCATGGCCGGAGCGTGAACGGTGCACCAGGTGAGTGGGGATGTCCAGAGGACCGAGCGACAGGTCGCCGCCACCGGGTGTCCGGCGCCCCAGCGCGACCGTCGCCGCGTCCCTGCCGTCCTCGATGAGCGTGGTGTGGAACACGCCCGCCGGCAGCGTGTAGGACTCGCCGGTCCGGTGCGCGCTGGAACGGCCGGGAGAGCAGCGGACGGTGCGCCCGGTCGCCCTCAGCTCGTCCACGCCGTCCGCGCTGACGACCTCGAAAACCTGCCGCGTCTCCTCCGCGGGCTCCCGGCCGGACGTCTCGCCCGGCGCGTCGTCTATCTCCATGCGCACGTTCCGCACCGTCCCGTACAGGACGAAGCTCAGCAGATCCCAGCTGTGGCAGTGCACCGGGGACGTGGTGGACGGGGCCGGGCGCACCTCCGGCGTCCAGATGTGCAGGCACACGCCGAAGTCGCCGCTGCGCTCCACGGGGAGGCACACGAAGCCCAGCGGATGGCGCACGGCCGGGACGGGCGAACGGCCCGCCGCGACGTCGTCCAGGACGCGGCCGGCCCACGCCGGCAACGTCCGCGCCGCCGTACCGGCCCGGATCTCCTCGCGGATCTCCTCGTACCTCACTCCGGCGGCCCCATCACTCGCGTCATTCGTAGGGATCCTTGGCCCGCAGCGCCTTACGGATGATCTCGATGACGTCACGGTCGGTGCAGCCCTGCGGAAGATCGATCCCGATCACCTCGAAGAGCTTGCGGGCCTCCTCGACGGTCGGCTCGTCGTCCAGCGGCGCCAGCCGCGCCTGCTCGACGGGCACGCGGCGCGCCTGGTCGAGGCTGGTCTGCAGCTCCGCGCTCACCCAGCTGTAGTAGAACTTGTTGCTGTCCACGACCAGCGCCTCGCCGCGCGGGTCGTCGCGGGTCACGACCACCCGCGACGCCGCCAGGTCGTAGCGCAGCGTCGTCATCGTCCGCGCCAGGCCGATGTCGATGTCGAGCATCGCGAACCGCTGCTTGTGCCAGCACGCCGCGAGGATCGTGGCGTAGGCCTCCTTGCGGGTGCGGTCCAGCGTCCACGGCTCGCCCGTCGCGTCCGGGCCGTCCGACACCGAACGGCGGTGACGCGCGTACGCCTCGCAGACCTCCACGTCGGTGGGGTCGAGGATCTCCAGGCGGAACAGCAGGGTCCGGCGCTCCCTGCGGGCCGCCGCCACGCACTCGGGCAGCGTCCGCGCGCGGATGTAGGTGCCCGTCCCGCCTTTGAAGAACCACCGGTCCGTGTCGCGGCGCGCCTCTTCGAGGACCTGCGCCACCTGCGTGCCGCTGATGACGCGGACGACCGTGGTCTCGTCCAGGGCGCGTTTGGTGTCGGACAGGACGTTCTCGAACCCCTCGATGTGGGACAGCCTGCCGCTCAGGTCGTCCAGGGTGGTCGAGGACGCGCGCAGCGTGTCCCGGACCTCCGCCTCGACCGGGATGCGGCGGCTGCGGTCCCGCAGCACCGACGTGGCCAGCAGGCCGATGACCGCCAGGATCGCGCTGTTGGTGATCTCCGCCTCGTTCGGCAGCTTCACCCCGACGCCGATCACCGCGACGGTGACCGCGAGCACGAGCGCGATCACGGCGTCGGCGTTCTTCCCGAGCCAGTTGGCGAAGCGGGTCATGTTCTGCGGTTACCCCGTCCTAGGTCGGCGCCGAAGGCGCTGCGGGGGCGCGGAGGGCCGTCCCCCTCGGGCAGCACGGTCGGCGCCGTCATCGTAACCACAGCACCCGGAGGGCGGGAAAGGCCCGTGGGAAGGGCGATTCGCGTTCCTCCGGGGGATGGCCGCCCTCACCTTCCCCACCTGGACGACCTTCGCTGCCCGTGGCTCGCTATAGGCTCGTCGCATGCGCGCGCGGGGCTGGTGGTCGGCGGCGTGGCCGACTCGGAGGTCACGCGCGCTCGACGTGTCCCTCGCCGTGGCGCTGGCCGCCGGCGACGGCGTGTTCCTGTGGTTCGCCGAGCAGGAGTTCTGGCTGCCGCCGCCGGTCGTGTCGGTCTGCAGCGTCATCCTCGGCCTGGCGACGGTCGTGCGGCGGATCCACCCCGTCGGCCTGGGGCTGTTCGCGGTCGTCTTCGGCGGAATCACCGGCGCGGGCGTGTTCTCCGCGCTCGTGATCCTGTACTCGCTCGCGGCCTACACCGCGTCCCGGCGGACGGTGCTGAGCATCGCCGTGTTCGGCTACGTCTTCTCGCTCGCCCTCCCCTCCCCGACGGCGAGCAACGAGGCGTTCATCGCGCAGGCCATCTTCGGTGTCGCGTTCATCGCCGTCCCCGTCCTGCTCGGCCTGTACATGGGTGCGCGCAAGCAACTCCTTGTATCGCTCCAAGAACGCGCCGCACGCCTCGAACGAGAACAGCACCTCCTCGCAGAGCGCGCGCGGGGAGAGGAACGGACCCGCATCGCCCGGGAAATGCACGACGTGGTCGCCAACAGGATCAGCGTCATGGTCGTGCACGCGGGGGCGCTCAAGGCGACCGCCGTCCGCGACCCCGTGCGGGCCGCCGAGACCGCCACCGTCATCGGGGACATGGGGCGCCAGGCCCTGGAGGAGCTCCGCCACGTCATCGGCGTCCTCAGGCAGGGAGAGGAGACCCTGCCCCGCGAGGCCGTGACGCTCGCCCACGTGCGCGAACTCGTCGGGCAGTCCGGCGCCGCCGGCCTCCGCGTCGACCTGTCGATACGCGGCGACGAGCACCCCATGCCCGCCGCCGTCGGACGGACGGTCTACCGCCTCGTCCAGGAGGCGCTGACCAACGTCCACAAGCACGCGGGCGCCGCCGACACCCGCGTCGAACTCGGCCTCATGCCCGGCGCCGTCGAGGTGGAGATCGCCAACGACCCGCCCACGGCACGCCCCGACCACCGGCTGCCGAGCGGCGGGAACGGCCTGGTCGGACTCCGCGAGCGCGTCACCGCCCTCGGCGGCACCTTCGAGGCCGGCCCCCGCCACGGCGGCTACGCCGTCCGCGCCAAGATCCCCCTGCCGGCGCCCTGACCTGGCGGGATACCGATTGTCCCACCCGCTGAATACAGTGGTGGGGCAGGGGAGAGCGCCGGACCGGATCCGGACCAACGGGAAGAGGCGACGATGCGGCCGATCACCGATCTGCGGCGCCGCGTGGCGCCGTTCGAGGTCGTCACGGAGATGACGCCGTCGGGCGACCAGCCCACGGCGATCGCCGACCTCGCCGCCCGCATCGAGGGCGGCGACAAGGACTCGGTGCTGCTCGGCGCCACCGGCACCGGCAAGACCGCCACGATCGCGTGGCTGGTGGAGAAGGTGCAGCGGCCCCTCCTGGTCATGCAGCCGAACAAGACCCTCGCCGCCCAGTTCGCCAACGAGCTGCGCGAGATGATGCCGCACAACGCCGTCGAGTACTTCGTCTCCTACTACGACTACTACCAGCCCGAGGCGTACATCCCGCAGACCGACACCTACATCGAGAAGGACTCCTCGATCAACGACGAGGTCGACCGGCTGCGGCACTCGGCGACCAACTCGCTGCTCACCCGCCGCGACACCGTCGTCGTCGCGTCCGTCTCCTGCATCTACGGCCTCGGCACCCCGCAGGAGTACGTCGACCGCATGGTCCGCCTCAACGTCGGACAGGAGATCGACCGCGACGACCTGCTCCGGCAGCTCGTCGGCATGCAGTACAGCCGCAACGACCTCGCGTTCACCCGCGGCACGTTCCGGGTCCGCGGCGACACCATCGAGATCATCCCGCAGTACGAGGAACTCGCCGTCCGCATCGAGATGTTCGGCGACGAGATCGAGAAGCTCGCCACCCTGCACCCCCTCACCGGCGAGCTGATCACCGAGGACGACGAGCTGTACGTCTTCCCCGCCTCCCACTACGTCGCCGGCCCCGAGCGGATGGAGCGCGCCATCCGCGACATCGAGGCCGAACTGGAGGAGGCCCTCGCCGTCATGGAACGGCAGGGCAAGATGCTGGAGGCGCAGCGCCTGCGCATGCGCACCGCCTACGACATCGAGATGATGCGGCAGGTCGGCACCTGCTCCGGCATCGAGAACTACTCCCGCCACATCGACGGCCGCGGCCCCGGCACCGCCCCCAACACCCTCCTCGACTACTTCCCGGAGGACTTCCTCCTCGTCATCGACGAGTCCCACCAGACCGTCCCGCAGATCGGCGCGATGTACGAGGGCGACGCGTCCCGCAAGCGGATGCTGGTCGAGCACGGCTTCCGGCTGCCGTCCGCCATGGACAACCGGCCCCTCAAGTGGGAGGAGTTCCTCGACCGCATCGGCCAGACCGTCTACCTGTCCGCCACGCCCGGCGCCTACGAGATGAACCGTGTCAAGGGCGACGTCGTCGAGCAGGTGATCCGCCCGACGGGCCTCATCGACCCCGAGATCGTCGTGAAGCCGACCAAGGGGCAGATCGACGACCTCATCCACGAGATCCGCGAGCGCACCGAGCGCGACGAACGCGTCCTCGTCACCACCCTCACCAAGAAGATGTCCGAGGACCTCACCGACTACCTCCTCGAACTCGGCATCCAGGTCCGCTACCTGCACAGCGAGGTCGACACCCTGCGCCGCATCGAGCTGCTCCGCGAGCTGCGCGCCGGCGAGTTCGACGTCCTGGTCGGCATCAACCTGCTCCGCGAGGGCCTCGACCTGCCCGAGGTCTCCCTCGTCGCGATCCTGGACGCCGACAAGGAGGGCTTCCTGCGCTCCGAGACGTCCCTCATCCAGACGATCGGCCGCGCGGCCCGCAACGTCTCCGGCCAGGTCCACATGTACGCCGACACCGTGACCCCGTCGATGGAACGCGCGATCGAGGAGACCAACCGCCGCCGCGCCAAGCAGCAGGCCTACAACGACGAGCACGGCATCGAGCCGCAGGCCCTCCGCAAGCGCATCGCCGACATCCTCGACTCCCTCGTCCGCGAGGACGCCGACACCGAGACCCTCATCGGCGGCGCCGGCCGCCAGCAGAGCCGCGGCAAGGCCCCCGTCCCCGGTCTCGCGTCCCGCACCAGGGAGGTGGGGCGGCACGCCGCCGACCTCGTCGGCGAGCGCCCCCGCGAGGAGATGGAGGCCCTCATCGAGCAGATGACGGCGCAGATGCACCAGGCCGCCGCCGACCTCCAGTTCGAACTCGCCGCCCGCCTCCGCGACGAGATCAAGGAGCTCAAGCGCGAACTCCGCGACATGAAGGAGGCGGGGGTCAGGTGAAGGCGAGCATGACCCGGTCCTCCACCGGCCGGTAGCCGAGCCGCCGGTACACGCCGTTGCTCGTCGGGTTGGCGAGATCGGTGAACAGCACGACGTCGGCGGCGCCCGCGTCCAGTGCCGCACGGGTGGCGTCCGCGGTGACCGCCGCCCCGTACCCGCGGCGGCGGTGCCCGGCCGGGGTGTACACGGCCGAGACCCGCGACATCCCGGCGACGACGGGAGATCTCCAGGCCATCGCCACCGGCCGCCCGCCGGCCTCCCACAGCGCGATGGCGCCCTGCCGGATCCTGGCGTCGACCATCGCCGTGTTCACCGCACCGTGCTCGCCGACGTCCCGGGAGAACGCCGCGGACCACTCCAGCATCAGCCCGCGGTCGCCGCCGCCCGCGACGCGCCCCGAGCCCTCCGGCGGAGGATCGGGGGCGTCCAGCTCGTCCAGCCGGTAGAGCCGCTGCCTCATCGCCACCCGGCTCGACGTCCTCGCCCGGCGCCGCCACGCCGCCGCGAAACCCTCCGCGGCGGCCCGCGAACCGTTGACCCCCGGCACCGCCGCTCCCTGGCCGGCCAGGACGTCCGCGAGCCCCGCCGCCGCCGGCTCCGGCATGGCGCTGAGCAGCGGCGGATACGAACCGGTCCACACGAACGTCCCCTCGACGGCCCCGCCCGCCGCCCACCAGCCGAACAGCGCGTCCGTGTAGAGGCCGGGCCCCTGCACCCGCATGTCCTCGGTCACGGTGAGCGCCACGGTGTTCGGGACGGGATCGTCCCGCAGAAACCCGCCCGCCCGCGCGAGGAACTCTTCAAGATCGTCAGTCAGCGTCCATCCCATACCAGAACCTGACCACGGCCCGATCCCCGCCCGCATCTCCTTTTGGCGGGGCGCGCTCGTCAGCGCCGCGCGGCGGGCTCATCGCCGGGCTCGCCGCCGAGGGCGAGGGATGTGGCGAGGAAGCGGTAGTACTCGCTGGTTTCCATGAGGTCCTCGTGGGTGCCGCGGGCGACGATCCTGCCCTCGTCCAGGACGACGACGTGTGCGGCGGCGCGGACGGTGCTGAACCGGTGCGCGATCACCAGGAGCGCGCACCGGCCGGCGGCCTCGTCGAGGGTGCGGCGCAGCGCGAGTTCGCTCTCCAGGTCCAGGTGCGAGGTGGGCTCGTCCAGCAGCAGCAGATCCGGCCGGGCGACGAGGGCGCGGGCGACCGCCAGGCGCTGGCGCTCACCGCCCGACAGTTCCCGGCCGTGCTCGCCCACGCGGGCGTCCAGGCCGCACGGGAGCCGCGAGACCAGCCCGGCCAGGTTCGTCGCGGCGACCACCGCGCGGATCTCGTCGTCGGCGGCGTGCGGGGCCGCGTAGACGAGGTTGTCGCGGAGGGTCCCGTCCAGGACCGGGCAGTCCTGCTCGACCAGGCCGATCCTCGCGCGGTGGCCGGACCGGCTCAGCGCCCCTGCGGGGACGCCGCCGACCAGCACCTCCCCGCGGTCGGGATCGTAGAACCGCTCGGCCAGCGCGAAGATCGTCGACTTGCCGGCGCCGGAGCGGCCGATGAGGGCCACCTGGCCGCGCCGCGGAACCTCGAACGAGACTCCCCGCAGCACCGGCCGCGACGGCCGGTAGCCGAACCACACGTCGCGGAACTCCAGGGCGGGGGGACGGCGGTCGCGCGGTGGCGCCGCGTTCGCGGCGGCGGGAACGTCGCTCTCCCGCGGCAGGGCGAGGGTCTCCGCGATCCGGTGCACGGCGCCGCCGCCCTGCTGGACGACGCTGAGCGATTCGAACAGCGAGCCCAGCGGCCCCGTCAGGTACAGCATGTAGAGCAGGAAGGCGACGAGATCGGCGACGGAGCCCGTCCCGCCGGCGACGCGTGCCCCGCCGACCAGCAGCACCAGGAGGAACGTGCCCGTCACCGCCAGCTCCGTGGCGGGCGCGACGAGCGCGTCGAACCCGGCCATCCGCACGTTGGCGGCCCGTGCCGCCGCGGCCCGGCCGCCGATGCGTGCGCTCTCCCGCGCCTCGGCCCGTGCGGCCTTCACGGTCCGGATCGCGCTGAGCGCCCGCTCCAGGTCGGCGGCCATCTCGCCGGTCGCCCGCCGCCCGCGCAGCGACGCGGCCCGCATGCCGCGCAGCGCCGGCCCGAGGACGGCGGCGGCCGCCGCGACGACGCCCGCGACGCACGCGAACAGCACCCAGTCCAGCCACAGCATCAGCACGACCGCGGCGGCCAGGCCGACGGTCCCGGTCACCGCGTCGGTGAGGCCGCCGGCGATGACCTGCCGCAGCGCGAAGGTGTCCGCGTCGGTCCGGGAGATCAGGTCGCCGACCCGGTGCCGGTCGTAGGCGGGCATGCGCAGCCGCAGCAGATGGTCGATCATGTTCAGCCGGACGCCGAGCACGATGCCCTCGCCGGCGCGCGCGAGCTGGAAGCGGACCAGCGCCTGTGCCGCCGCGTGGACGGCGAACAGCGCGGCCAGCGCCGCCGCGCCGCGCCACGGCGTCCGGCCCGATCCCGCGGTCTCGATCACGTCCCGGGCGACGAGCGGCTGAGCGAGCCCCAGCGCCGTCGCCGCGAGGGTCAGCGCCACCGCTCCGGTGACCGGCCCGCGGTGCCCGGCGGCCAGCCGCAGCAGGCCGCGCAGCCCCGTCGCCCTTCCCTCGGGCGTCCGGGCCGGGTCGTCCGGGACGTGTGGCGCGTCCCGGACCGCCGGGCCGCCGGGTGGGTCCTTATCAGCGCCCACGGTCCGCCTCACCGCGCGGCGGGACCGTGATCAGGGGGGTGAGGTAGCCGTCCGGCACGTCCTCCTCGACGGGGCGGCCCTCCGCCTCCACCCACGCGTGCGCGCCGAACGGCGGCATCACCCGGGCGCCGGCGCACCAGGTCGGCCATTCACCCCGCATCCGGCACAGCAGGACGGTCGCCAGCGACCGGGGCAGGCAGCCGCGCGGCCCGAGGCAGGTGAGGCTGACGGCGAGCACCGCCTCGCGCGCCGCCCGCGCACGGTCGTAGGTGGCCGGCCGGGCGCCCCTGCTGAGCACCCCGAGGACCGGCCGGAGCCTCGCGGGCGGCAGGAAGGTGAGGAGCCTGGCCAGCGACACGGCGAGCCGGGCCGCCGCCCGCCGCGCCGGCGGCACCCCGGACGGGCGGTGCAGCGCGCTCGGGACCGTCACGGCGTCACCAGCCGGGCGGCGCGGAGCTGGTCCACCAGGGCGGTCACGTCCAGCATGGCCTGCGCCGGGTCGACGTCGAACTCCTCGGCGAGGGCCGCGGCCGCCCGTGCCGCGCCGGCGCCGTCCCCCAGCAGGGCGACCACCCGGGCCGCGGTCGGGTTGAGCTGCCAGTAGTCTCCGGTGCGCTCGTCGAGCAGCACCGTCCCGTACGCGGTGTCCGCGGTGGACACGCCGGGACGCAGTCGCAGATTCATCCGGTCTCCTCTTCCGTGCACGGGCTCGACCCCGGGACCCGCGCGCCGGCCGCCGCCGTCCGCGGGCCGTCCAGGGTGCGCAGCCAGACCTCGCAGGCGATGGTCGAGTACAGGATCGCCTCGCGCAGCGCGGGAGTGGCGGGGCGGGCGGCGAGCGACCGGAGCCGCGCCGCGTCGACCAGCCCGAGCCGGGCCAGCCGGGAGTCGTCCCACAGCGTCATCAGGTCGGCGCTGTTCGCGCGCAGGCCATCGGCCGCGTCCATCGACGCCTCCGCCTTGTTCGACCGCGCCAGGCACACGTCCGGGACGATGCCGCGCATGGCCGCGACCAGCAGCGGCTTGTACCGCCAGGGGGTGACCCGCTCCTCCGGCCGCACGGCGAGGCACGTCTCGATCACCCGGTCGTCGAGGAAGGGGGAGGCCATCGGCAGCCCGGCGTGGGCGCTCATCTGCTCCCATTGGCGGATGATGCGGGCGCACACCCGGATGGCGTGCAGGTCCGCGTGCCGTCCCCGGTCGGGCGACAGCGGCTCGGCCGTGCGGGCGGCCTCCCGCAGCACCTCCGCCGCCGCGTGCTCCGCGTCCGGCGTCACCCAGCCGAACAGCCGAGGGGCCCCGTCCCAGCCGAGCGCGCCGGCGACGGGCGGCTGCGGAGGTCGGCGGAGGTCGGCGGCCGTGTCCGCCAGCCACCTGCGGTACGGGCGCCCGTCCGCCAGGGCCTGCGCCATCGGGCCGAGCGGCCACTGGAACAGCGCCCGGAAGCCGCGCAGCCGCTGCAGCGCCAGCAGGGGCCGCCGCCGCAGCAACCCGTGGTAGTGGGCCTCCGAGCACCAGGCGACGTGGTCGCCGCCGATGCCGGTCATGTGCAGGCGGCTCCCCTTCGCGAGCAGCCCCGGGACGTGGGCGAGGGCCCGCGCGCGGTCCATCATGCCGATGCTGGGCTCGTCCAGGGGGTCGTCGATGTCGAGGAGCCCGTCGTAGACGAGCGGGGACTTGTCGGCCTGCCACACCACGTGCTCGACCCCGGGCAGATGGCCGGCCGCCTGACGCGCCCAGGCCAGATCCTCGTCGAGGGGGTCGCGGCCCGGCCAGGTGCTCGCGATGACCCCGGCCTCGCCTCCGGCGGCGAGGAAGCACACCGAGGTCGAGTCCAGGCCGCCGGACAGGTCGCAGCTCACGACGCCGCCGCCCGCGGTGCGCGCCTCGACGGCCTCGGCGAGCACGGTCCGGAGCGCGGCCGCGCCCGAGGCCAGCGACCGTTCCGTCTCCGGCGGCGTCCACCAGCGGCGCACCCGGGTACGGCCGTCCGGTTCCACGGTGAGCTGGGCGCCGGGTTCCAGCGCGTCCAGCCCCCGCCACAGGGGCGAGTGCGGCAGCGGGTGCGGGACGGGCCACAGCAGCCGCGCCGCGAGTTGCCGCTCGTCCAGCTCGGTGCCGGTCAGGGCGGCGAGCACGTCGGCGCGGTCGGCCGCCACGGTGACCCCGCCGACGCGGGCGTGGAACACCAGCCGCAGCCCGGCCGCGTCGCCCTGGACGCGCGACCGGCCGTCCAGCGACGCCACCAGGTGGAAGCTTCCGGGCAGCTCGCGGGCCGTCCGGTCGAGCGAGGCGAGGCCGGTCAGGCGCCCCGCCTCCCGGTCCAGCCGGGCGGGGTCGGCGGGGCGGGTGCCGATGACGGCCAGCCGGGTGGCGCCCGCCTCGGCCACGGCGATCTCGGTGTCCGCCCAGTTCCCGATCAGCCACGGCCGGCCGGAGGCGTACCGGAGCGTGCGGGTGTGGGGGAGGCCCGAGGCCACGGCGAGGGCGGCCTCGTGGTCCGGCAGGACCACGAAGTACGCCTCGCCGTGACCCGGCATGCCACTGTGCTCAGGCATGGGCATGTGCGGTGAGCGCCGTCAGTTCTTGCTGAAGATCAGGCGGTCGTTGCCGTGCTTCATGAGCAGGCCGGTCACCTCGCGGAAGGAGCCGGCCGCCACGAGGACGGGCGTTTCGTACTTCTTCATCTTCTCTCCTTGTCTTGCCGTGACTTTTCCGGGGAGCTCCCATATTCGCCGCACCATTGGCGAACGAGCGAAGCATGCCACGCGGAGTGGGTGAACACCATCCGTGCAAGCCTGTGACCTTGGCAAACGTCCTCCGGGCCCGTGCGGACGACAAACCGGAAGGAATCCGGATAAGGTAGGTTGTTTTGATCGCTATGGGGGCGTCCAATAAGGTGTAGCGGCTACCTGTGAGGCCATTCTTCTCTGGCTGTCCCGTACATCAGACTTCTACTGCGCGCCAGTATGCTGGCATAGAAATTTCCATTATCGGTTCGGGGTGGGAAGGGGCCAATCCAGTGGATGCGGCAGAGGGGTCGCGCCGCCGCCCGGCACCGCCGTCGGACGCGGCCCGTAAAATCGGCTGCCGGGTGGGCGGTCGCCGGGCGCGCCCGCCGCGTCGGGCAGACCGGCGCCGGGCCGGAGAGCGATTCGAGACCGCGGGACGGAGTATCGGGTGAGTACGGAAGTTCGCCTCGCGCGGCCGGAGGACCTGGCAGGGCTGGCCGCGATCGAGAACTCGGGCGACGCGATGTTCGCGGAGATCGGGATCGTGTTCCCTCCCGGTCCGACCGTGGTCGAGCAGATGATGGGCAAGGACGCGGAGATCGTCGTGGCCGGTGATCCGCCGGTGGGCTTCGCGGCGGTCGAGGACGTCGACGGCGCGGCGCACCTGGAGCAGATTTCGGTGCGCGGCGACCTGACGGGCCGGGGGATCGGTGCCCGGCTGCTGGACGCGGTGATGGCGCGGGCCGCCGTGGCGGGGTCGCCCGGGGTCAGCCTGCTGACGTTCCGGGACGTCCCGTGGAACGGGCCCTGGTACGCCAGGCACGGCTTCGCGGAGCTGCCCGAGGACCGGTGGGGGCCCGGGATCAGGTCGTACTGGAATGCCGAGATCGCGGCGGGGCTGCACAGGTTGGGGCCGCGGCTGGTCATGTGGGCGCCGGCCGGCGGGCCGAAGCCCAGTTGTGAATCTACAACGTAAAGGCGGGAACCCGCGACGCCCCGTGGACGTCTGCCCCATGGACGTGAAGGAGGACGATGATCAGCCCGGTGGCCTGGGTCCGGAACCGTTTCGGCGAACGCGGCCTCGCCGTCGCCGTCCTGGTGGCGCTGCTGGCACTGGCCGTCGTCCCGCTGGTGGCGCTGCCGGCGGCGCGGTGCAAGGTCTTCGACAGCGGGTGCCGCGAGCACGGGCCCGACGTGCGCGCCGATCCGGTGGCCGCCGAGAAGGCGCCCACACCGCTCGAAGCGGCCACCTGGGGTTCGTACGTGGCGCTGGGCGACTCGTACTCGTCGGGCGTCGGCGCGGAGGCGACCGTCGCCGACCACAACCCTCTCGATCGGTGCCATCGGACGTCCAAGGCGTACTACCACGAGGTCTCGAAGGCCTTCCGGTTCGCGAAGGGCAGCGCGTTCTGGGCCTGCTCCGGCGCGACGACGGCCGATGTGCTGGACGGAAAGGGCGGGGAACCGCCGCAGATCGACCGAATCGGTCCCGGCACGAGCCTGATCACGCTGAGCATCGGCGGCAACGACGTCGGGTTCTCCCGCGTGCTCGCCGGATGCGTCGTCAAGCTGCCGTGGAGCAAGGACTGCACCCGGCAGGGCGACGACATCGCCGGGCGGATGGCGGAGCTGCGCACGAGCCTCCCCGCCCTGCTCGACAAGATCACGGCGAAGGCACCGCGCGCACGGGTGATCGTGATGGGGTACCCGAAGGCGTTCTCCGAGGTCAGCGGCGTGGACGGGGACAACATCACCGTGTCCGACCAGCGCTGGCTGAACGCGCGGGCCTACGACCTGGGCCGGCTGATCCGCCAGTCCGCCGTGGAGGCGGACGCGGAGATCGCCGCCCGGAACGGCCGGGGCAGCGTCGAGTTCGTCGACGCCTACAGCGCGTTCGCCGGTCACGAGGTGGGCAGCAAGGACCCGTACATGAACGGCCTGGTGCTGAACCTGTCGGCGCTCGAAGCCGAGCCGCGCAGCTACCACCCGACCGCCAACGGGCACCACGCGCTCGCGGGCCTGTTCATCGAACAGATCAAGAAAGGCCCGGGACGGCCGCTCTCCTAGCGCGGGACGGCGCGTTCGACCGCGATCGCCACGAGTTCCTGGACCTCGTCGTCGGAGAACACGCCCGGCAGGGTGAGGTGCTCCACGATCAGCCAGTTGAGCGCCAGGTAGAGGAGGCGGACGGAGGTGGCGTCGCCCGGGAGCCCGGTGTCCAGGTGGTGGGCGATGTTGGCCTCCACGTCCGCGCGCACCCGCTCGGTCAGGACGGCGCGCAGTTCGGGCCGCCTCGTCGCCTCCAGGCGTAGTTCCAGGAGCGCCAGGTAGCCGGTGCGGAAGTCGGCGATCCGGCCGACGGTGCCGCGCAGCAGCTCGGTGACCTTGGCCAGGTCGCGCGGGCCCTCGAACGTCCGGGCCAGGGTGGCCGCGTCCGGCTGGAGGCGTTCGTAGATCCGCCCGCCCGCCTGTGTGAGCAGGTCGTCCCGATTGGCGAAGTAGTTGGACGCGGTGCCGGCCGGCACGCCCGCCTCGGCGTCCACCGCCCGGAACGTCAGGCCGCGCGCCCCTTCCCTGGCCAGTACCTCGATCGCGGCGTCGACCAGCGCCGCTCTCCGCTCGATGTTCCGCCGCATGTTGACACCACTCCATTTGTAGTACTACGTTCAAACCACTTCAGCTAGAGTACTACGAACGGAGTTCTCGGTATGCGAAAGCTCGTCTACTACGTCGGCGTCAGCATCGACGGGTACATCGCCGGGCCCGGCGGCGAGTTCGACTTCTATCCGCTCGCCGACGACATGGCGGCGTGGATCAATGAGCGGTATCCGGAGACCGTCCCCACGCACATCCGTCCGCATGCCGGCCTGGAGGACGCGCCGAACAAGCGGTTCGACACGCTGATGATGGGGCTCGGTACGTATCAGCCCGCGCTCGACATCGATGTGGCCAGCCCGTTCGCGCACATGCGGCAGTACGTCGTGTCCACCACGCTGGACGACGTCGCCGATCCGGGCGTGGAGCTGGTCAGGGAACCGCTCGGCATCGCCCGCAAGCTCAAGGCCGAGGAAGGTGACAAGGACGTCTGGCTCTGCGGAGGCGGCAGGCTCGCCGCCGCCCTCCTGCCCGAGATCGACGAACTGATCGTCAAGAACTACCCGGTCGTGGCGGGCGCGGGGGTCTCCGCGTTCTCCGGCGGATTCCGTCCCACGCTGTTCACTCCCACCGAGCGGCGGTCCTTCAGCAACGGCGCGCAGGTCACCTGGTTCACCCGCACCCCGTGACGCGCGGCGAGGCGATCTGCCGCGCACGGAGTCCGGCGGCTCCGCCGTGACCGGCCCCGCCCCGGCGGGTAGGGCAGTAGAAGCCGCCTCGATTGGGGGAGCCGATGGCCGTCACAGTGGCGCTCGCCGGTGACACCATGCTGGGCCGCGGCGTGGCGGACGAGATCGCCGCTTCCGGCCCGCATGGCCTGTTCTCCGCAGGTGTGCGCGAAGTCTTCGCGGAAGCCGACCTCGCCCTGCTGAACCTGGAGTGCTGCGTGTCCGCCCGCGGCAGGCGGTGGGACGCGCCGGGCAAGCCCTTCCACTTCCGGGCGCCCCCGGATGCGGTCGGGGCTCTCACCGATCTCGGCGTGGACTGCGTGACGCTCGCCAACAACCACGCGCTCGACTACGGCCCGGACGCGCTGGAGGACACGCTCGAACACCTGGAGAGGGCGGGCATCCGGGTCGTCGGCGCGGGTGCGAGCCCCGAGGAGGCGCGGGAGAGCGTCGTCCTGGAAGCCGGTGGCGTCCGGGTCGCGGTCGTGGGGATCACCGACCATCCCGCCGACTTCGCCGTTGGGCCCGGCCGGCCGGGCGTCGCCCATGCCGAGCTGGAGAAAGGCGTCCCGGAGCATCTCCTGGAGCAGATCCGCCGCCTCCGGGCGAGCAGCGACGCGGTGCTCGTCCTGCCGCACTGGGGCCCGAACATGACGCAGGAGCCGCTGCCCTACGTCCGGCGGGCGGCCAGGGCGCTGGTGGACGCCGGCGCGACGCTCATCGCCGGCAGTTCGGCGCACGTCTTCCACGGAGTGGCCTGGCCCGTCATCTTCGACATGGGCGACTTCATCGACGATTACGTCGTCAGCGAGATGCTCCGCAACGACCTCGGGTTGCTGTTCCTGGTCACGCTCGACCGCGCGGGCCCGTCCCGCATCGAGGCCGTGCCGCTGCGGCTCGGCTTCAGCCACACCAGCCTCGCCGGTGACGCCGACCACCTGTGGATCGCCGAGCGTTTCACCAGGGCCTGCGCCGCCTTCGGGACGCGGGTGACCACCGACGAGGGCCGTCTCGTCATCGACGGGCCGCCGCGGGCGGGCGGGCCGTAGCGGGCTCCGGACGGTCAGGCCACGATCGGGGTGGTCTGCGCGGAGACGATGCGCCAGGTGCCGTGTTCCTTCGCCACGACGTAGGTGATCCATCCTGAGGACGCGGGCAGGGCCGTGTCGGGGGCGTCGCGCAGCGAGTCCTCCCGCTCGTCGAACACGCGCTTGACGGCGGCCACGATCGCCACGTCGGGCCGGACGAAGCGGATGTCCTCGATCTCGGCCGTTGAGGTCACTTTCGCCAGCGGCGACTCCAGGGCCGCCTTCGCGACCCGATGGAGGACGTCCCTGCCGCGGACGCGGCGTCCCACGAAGTTGACGATGCTGGTGTCGGCCGTGTGGAGGGAGACGAAGCGGTCGAGGTCGTTCTGATGCTCCTGGACATCGGCGACGAGCCGCCGGACGGCGGCGGTCTCCGCCTCCTGGTCGATGTTCGCCATGGTGATCGGCCCCTTCCCGGGTCCACGCGGATGCGTCCTTGTTCGGAGCGATTCGCTCCGTTTAAGGAACACTAACGCGGAGCGAATCGCTCCGCAAGAGGGGCGGCCACATTGACGGAGCGATCCGCTCCGCGAAAGTAGGATGGGATCATGACCGAGACGTCCGGGCGCCGCGCCCCCCGCCGCGCCGAGGCGGAACGCAACGACCGCGCCCTGCTCCAGGCGGCGCGGGAGGTGCTGGCCGAAGACGGGGCCCACGCTTCGGTCGCGGCCATCGCGGCCCGCGCCGGGGTGGGGATCGGCAGCCTCTACCGCCGCTACCGCACCAAGGAGGCCCTCTTCCAGCGGCTGACGGAGCTGTCCCTCGACCACTGGGTCGAGGCCGCCGAACGCGGGCTGGCCGACGAGGATCCGTGGCGGGGCCTGGCCGGCTTCATCACCGCGCGCGTCGAGTACGGGCAGGGCACGCTCGGCCCCATCGCCGGGACCATCGAGGTCACCGACGCGATGGCGGCCAAGTCCGCGCGTTCGGACGAACTGGTCGAGGCGCTGATCGCCCGCGCCCATGCGGCCGGGGCGCTGCGGCCGGACGTCACCGGCGCCGACATCTTCCTGCTGCTCGAACAACTCGGCCGCTCACCCGCCGTCGAGCAGCTCCGCCGGCAGGGGCGCACCGATCTGCTCGAGGCCGCGGCCGAGGCCCACCGCAGGCTCGTCCGCATCGCCGTCGACGGCCTGCGTGCGGGGCGGCACTCCCCCCTCCCCGGCTCCCCGCCCTCGCCCCGGCTTCTCACCGAACGCTGGACGACCCGGCTCGCCGGCGGTGACGACCGGCCGGGCTAGAGCGGATCGCCCAGGGGCCCGTACTCGTCCACGAGGGCGTCGGCCCAGTGGGCGGCGAAGTCGGGTCGGGCGCCGTCCACGTCGGTGAACCCGTACTCCTCGTACAGGCCCCAGGTCGCCAGCGCCCTCCCGGTCTTCGCCATGACGCCGGGGTCGGCGGCGAGCGCGGCGACGGCCCGTCCCAGATAGGCCGGTGTCTCGGAATGGGCGAAGTGCGGGTCCTGGGCGATGGCGTCCCGCCAGTTGGCCTCGGTGACGCCGAAATGTTCCAGGACGGCCTCCGAACGCAGGAATCCGGGGGTGATGGCCACGGCCGCGACCCCGTGCGGCTTCAGTTCGGCGGCCTGCGCGACCGCCAGCCGGATCACCGCGGACTTCGCGAGATCGTAGAAGAACGAGCCGCGGTAGCGGGCGGTGTTGCCGTCGGTCACCTCCACCACGAGCCCCCGGCCGCGGGCGACCAGCAGCGGAAGCGCGAACCGGCTGGTGATCACGTGCGTCTCCACCGCCTGCCGCAGCAGCCGCAGCCCGTTGTCGAGGTCCTGCTCCCACAGCGGATGCGACCAGTCGGTCAGCGGGTCGCCGCCCCACACGGAGTTCACGAGCACGTCGAGCCGCCCGTCCTGCTCCGCCGCGATCCGCTCGACCAGCGCACGGACCTCGTCCGGGCGGCTGTGATCGGTACGTACGGGGATGCCGGCGCCGCCCGCCGCCGTGACCTGCTCGGCGGTCTCCTCGATGGTCTCCGGCCGCCCGAGGTCGGAGCGTCCCGGACCGCTGCTGCGCCCGGTCACGTACACGGTCGCCCCGGCGGCCCCGAGCTGGACGGCGATGCCCCGTCCGCCTCCTCGCGTACCACCCGCGACCAGGGCGACATGGCCCGCCAACGGACGTTCCTCCATGGTCTCCTCCTCATATGACGTGCGGTGCCAGGGCGATGTCGACCTCGCGTCCGAGTCGTTCCGGCAGCGTCCCCCGCCGGTCGAGGGCCCATGTCAGGCCCGCACCCGCGATGACCGCCTGGATCGACCCGGCCAGCGCGCCGACCTCCGTCCCCGACGCGAGACCGCCCTCGGACACGGCCGCGCCGAGCAGCATCTCGATCACCCGGCCGTTCGCCCGGTGGACGGCCAGGGCCTGCTCGTGAAGCTCCGGGTCGGTGAGATCCATGCAGAGGAAGGCCAGATGGTTGGCGTACCTCTCCGGCGTGGTCATCTCCGACACCGACTCCACCGCGAACGCCCGCAGCGCAGCCAGCGCCGACGCGTGCCCCTCTCGCGCCCGTTCGCGCAGCGCGTCCGCGTCCCGAGCCGACTGCTTCGCGAGCGCCAGCAACAGCCCCCGCTTGGACCCGAACCGCTGGACGAGCGTGCCGGGCACGAGCCCGACCTCGTCCGCGACCGCCGCGAGCGTGAGCCTCGCCGGGCCGATCCGCCCGATCACCTCGACCGCCGCCCGCAGGATCACCGAGTCGTCCACGCCTCGCGGCCGCCCCGCCATCGCCCGGCCTCCCTTGCTAATAAATGAATGTGCATTTATTAAATCGCCCCACCTCCGTCATCGCCAAATCGTCTTCGTCCTGAGCGCCGCCTTCATCGCCTCCTACGTGGGCGGCCTGTACGCGCAGCACCCGCAACCGCGTGCCGGTCGGGGTGGCCGGGCCGCCGCAGGCCACCGCGCCGATCGACGCGACGCTGCGCCGCAGGGCGAAACCTTCGACGTGCACGCCTACCCGGCGCCGCGCGCCGCGCGATCCGCGACCGGGCGCCGAGCGGGCCGCGTCACTTCGTGCCGACGCCGATGTTGATCTCTGTGTGGAGGATCGCGCCGGGCTCACCGCCGGAGCGTTCGCGGAGGATGCCCTCCAGGACCTGCAGCACGTCGTCGCGCTGCTCCGCGGTCAGATCCGCGACCAGCCCCGCAGGGATCGGGTGGCTGCTCGTGATCAGGTTCCACAGGTGCGTCGCGGACCGCACCGGCAAGTCCCAGGTGGTCGTGTCCACCGTCACGTCCGCCAAGCCCGCCGCGGCCAGGTACCGCTCGAACAGGCCGGGGTCGGCCAGCCGGAAGGGTGGCGGCGGGTCCGCCGGCAATGCCGCGGCTCCGGGCACGGCCGCCCGGACGGCGCTCACGAGGAGGCCGAAGGGCTCCGCTCTGGCGAGCGCGCCGAACGCGACGACGAGCACCTTCCCGCCGGGCCTGGTGACGCGCGCCATCTCGGCCAGCCCGCCGGCCAGGTCGGGGAACAACGACACACCGTGCTGGGACGCGGACACGTCGAACGCGTCGTCCGGAAACTCCAGGTCCTGGCCGTCCATCACCCGGCCTTCGATGCTCGCCAGCCCTTCCGCGCGGGCACGGGCAGCGAGCCGTTCGATCATCGCCGGCGCGATGTCGGTCGCCACCACCTCGGCGCCGGCGCGGGCGGCCGGAATGCTCAGCGCGCCGCTGCCGGCGGCGACGTCCAGGAACCGCGTGCCGTGCCGGACGCCCGCGCGGCGGAGCACCTCCTCGCCGTACCGGGTGTTCGCCGGGGTGACGAACTCGTCGAAGCCGGGCGCGATCGCCTCCCACGCGTCCCGTGTCCGCTGGGTGGATGCCTGAGTGGTCATGGTCCTGCCTCCTGCTCGTTCGCCGGTCGCCGTCACCGCCATACCCCGGAGTCGCCGCAGGTCACGGGCGTATCGCCGATCTCGGCGTCTCCGGCGTGCCGATGGGCCTCGAGGCGAACGTACGGACGGGCGGGCCGGGACCGCATCGGGCGGACAACCCAAACCACGCCGCCCGCGGACATGGGTGATTCTGTGCAGACGGCTCGCCTACGCGGCGTCCAGTTCCTGTCAGGACGCCCAGGCCCGGCACAGCGCGGAACAGGCGGCCGCGGCGTCGCCGTCGCGAGCAGGATCGAGCCGCGCGCGCACCACGGCGTGACGGGAGGAGTACCCGCCCCTCCGCAGCGTCCGGTTCCTGACGTTCAGTCTTCGCCGGTGATGGTGTTGAGGCGGTCCACGGCGTCGGCGAAGTCTTCGACCATGTCGTAGACGACCTGGCGGGCGGGCTTGACGGTGTTCATGAGGCCGACGCACTGGCCGACGAAGTAGTTGGCGAGCTGCCGGGCGCCGGGGTTGCCGGACTCGGCGATCTTGGTGATCTGCCGCATGGCGCCCTCGGCGACGATCATCTGGAGGGGCATCCCGAGGGGGCCGGGGCTCGCGGGGCTCTCCCACTCCTCCGTCCAGGCGGAGCGGAGCTGGCGGGCGGGCTTGCCGGTGCGGGACCGGGAGCGGATCGTGTCGCGGGACGTGGCGGCGAGCATCTTCTCCTTCACCGGGGCGGAGGTCTCCGCCTCCTCGGTGGTGAGCCAGACCGAGCCGCACCAGACGCCGGACGCGCCGAGGGCGAGGGCGGCGGCCATCTGGCGTCCCGTGGCGATCCCGCCGGCGGCGAGGACGGGCACCGGGGCGACGGTGTCGACGACCTCGGGGACGAGGACCATCGTGGAGATCTCGCCGGTGTGGCCGCCGGCCTCGCCGCCCTGCGCGACGATCAGGTCGACGCCCGCGGCGACCTGGCGGCGGGCGTGCTCGGACGTCCCGACGAGCGCGGCGACGGGGATCCCGGCGGCCTTCGCCTTCTCCACCATGAGGGGGGGAGGGGTGCCGAGCGCGCTGGCGATGAGGCCGATGGGGTGGGCGAGCGACACGTCGATCAGCTCGGTCGCGCCCTTGGCCGTGACCTGCGTGCCGCCGCGCGCGTTGGACCGCTTGGCCTGCTCGAAGTCCGGCAGCGGGACGTCGTACTTGGCGAACAGGCCGGTGAGGAAGTCCCAGTGCTCGTCGGGGATCGCGGCGAGCATGGCGTCGAGGCCGCCGCCCTCAGCCGACTTGTCGATCTTGCCGGGGACCAGGACGTCCACGCCGTAGGGGCGGCCGTTCACGTGGTCGTCGATCCAGCGCAGTTCCTCTTCGAGGCGCTCGGGGGTGTAGGCGACCGCCCCGAGGACGCCGAAGCCGCCCGCGTTGGTCACGGCGGCGACGACGTCGCGGCAGTGGCTGAAGGCGAACAGCGGGAACTCGATGCCGAACCGTGCGCAGACCTCGGTGTTCATGACCCCAGACGCTAACGGACCGAATGGCGTTCGGTCCAGGGGCGGAACAGGACGTAGGACTCGCCCTCGTCCGGATGCACGAACACCGCGCGGAGGGGGAGGCCCTCGCGCAGGGACGCCGGGTCGACGCCGTCCAGGCGGGTGTGCAGCCAGGGGCCCTCGGCCAGTTCGGCCAGCGCCAGGTGGGCGGGCGGCTGCCCGGCGTCACGGGAATGGGTGACGGTCCAGGTCACCAGGGTCGCCTCGCCGCTCGCCTCGGCCCAGCCGAGGTCCTCGTTCCCGCAGTCCGGGCAGCCGGCCTCGTCCGGCGCGAACCAGCGGTCGCACGCCTCGCAGCGCCTGATGACGAGCCGGCCGGCGGCGGTGCCGTCGAAGAACGGGTCGGTGCGGCCGTCCCGCCGCAGAACACCGATGTTCATGCCCGGGCTCCCTTCTCGTGCGGGCTGACGACGAGCGTGGAGTGGTGGTCGAGGATCCCGCCGTTCCCGCTGACCAGGATCACGTCGTTGGACGGGGCCTGCCGCTCCCCGCCGTCCCCGCGCGCCTGGATCACCGCCTCCGACAGCGGCGTCATGCCCCACATGTAGTACGCCGAGAGCTGGCCGCCGCCGGTGTTGGTCGGCAGCGACCCGCCGGGGCCGAGCGCACCGGACGCGGCGAACGCGCCGCCCTCGCCCTTGGCGCAGAACCCGTAGTCCTCCAGCGACACCAGGACCGTGTAGGTGTAGCAGTCGTACAGCTCGCACACGTCGACGTCGGACGGGGTGATCCCCGCCATCTTCATCGCCGTCGCGCCGGAGGAGGCCGCGCCGGTCGTCAGGCCGAACTCGCTGCCGCGCTCCTTGCGGTGCCCGGGATGGCCCTGCCCCCATCCCCACAGGTGGACGGGCGGACGGGCGAGGTCGCGGGCCCGGTCGGCGCTCGTGACCACGACGGCGACGGCGCCGTTGGAGACCAGGCAGCAGTCCAGCAGGTGCAGCGGCTCGGACACCCAGCGGGACTCCTGGTGGTCGGCGAGGGTGATCGGCTCGCGCATCTGGGCGAGCGGGTTGCGGGCCGCCCACTCGCGGGTCGAGACGGCGATCGCGCCGAGCTGCTCGCTGGTGGTGCCGTACCGGGCCATGTGCCGCTGGGCGGCGAGGGCGTAGTAGGAGTTGACGCTGCGCAGCCCGAGCGCCGCCGTCATCCCGCCGAACCCGTACCATTCGCGGGCGTCGCGGTTGTACGCCGAACCGGCCGACTCCTGCGGCTTCAGCGGCGCGTCGGCGAACACGCAGGCGACGGTGGTCGCCGAGCCGCTCAGCACCGACATCGCCGCGTACGACAGCATCGCGCCGGCGGTCGCGCCGAACGCGTTGATCTGCGAGAGCAGCCGCAGGTCGCGGAGACCGAGCGTGCCCGCCAGCTCGATGCCGGGGGAGCCGCCCATGCCGTGGCTGACCAGCAGCCCGTCCAGGTCGCCGAGCGCGAGCCCCGCGTCGGCCACGGCGAGCCGCACCGCGTCGGCGGCGAGCCTCCGCGGGCTGCGCCCGTAGACCTTGCCGAGCTCGGTCATCCCGAGCCCCACGATCGATGTGCCCATCAACGCAACCTCGCCCCTCCACGGTTCACCAGGCCACGGTACCGAATGGCGTTCGGTGGGTTCCACGGCGGGCGGCCCAGATCAGGAGGGCGGCGTGCGCGCGCGGAAGGCGCCGCGGTAGGCCAGCGGGGACGCGCCGACCCGGCGGGCGAAATGGGCGCGCAGCGTCACCGGCGACCCGAAGCCCGCTTCGGCGGCGACACGCTCCACGGGCAGGTCCGTGCTCTCCAGGAGCTGCTGCGCGCGGTGGACACGGGCGCGCGACAGCCATTGCAGCGGCGTCGTGCCCGCCTGCTCCCGGAACCGCCGCGTCAGCGTCCGGACGCTGACGGACGCGTGCCGCGCGATGTCCTCCAGCGTCAAAGGCCGATGCAGGTTGGCCTCCAGCCAGGCCAGGACCGGCTGGAGGGCGGCGCCGTCGTCCGGCGGGTCCTCGTGCCGGATGTACTGGGCCTGCCCGCCGTCCCGCTGCGGCGGCATGATGATCCGGCGCGCGGTCCGCGCCGCCGTCGCCGAGCCGTGGTCGCGGCGGACGAGATGCAGGCACAGGTCGATCCCGGCGACGACCCCGGCGGACGTCAGCACCTGCCCGCCGTCCACGTACAGCACCGACGGGTCGACCTCGACGTCCGGATACCGCCGCGCCAGCGCCCCCGCGTACCGCCAGTGCGTGGTGGCCCGCCGCCCGTCGAGCAGCCCGGCGGCGGCGAGGACGAACGCGCCGACGCAGATGGAGGCGACCCTGGCGCCGCGCGCCGCCGCGTGTCGCAGGGCGTCCAGCACCTCGGCGGGCGGGCCGGCCCGCACATTCTCATGGCCGGGGACGACGATCGTGTCGGCCGACGCGAGCGCGTCCAGGCCGAACGGCGTCTCCACGCGCATGCGGCCCAGCATGGGGGACGTCTCCGCGCCGCCCGGCGCCGTGCACGCCCGCACCTCGTACAGCGGGACGTTCCCGGACGTGGTCGTCGTGCCGAACACCTGGCCCGGAACGGCCAGGTCGAACGCCACCACACCGTCCAGCGCGAGCACCGCCACCACATGCATGGCCAGAACGTAGCGCATATCGGCAGTCTGGACACTGTCCCGCATCCCCGGCCGCGGCGGACGATCGGTGGCGTTCGTCCGAGCACCTCCGAGGAGCAGCCCATGACCGACCACTTCGCCGAGTTCTCCCTTCCCCGCACCGGCCTCGCCCGCAAGGCGTACGACCTGGTGTTCTCCGAGGGGACGGCGGCGCTCGCCAACCACAGCGTGCGCACCTACCTGTTCGCGCGCGCCATCGGGGAACGGCGGGCGCTGCGCTCCGGCGCCGACTACGACGACGAGGTGCTCTTCCTGGCGAGCGTCCTGCACGACGTCGGGCTCACCGAGCGGGCGGACGGCGGGCAGCGCTTCGAGGTGGACGGCGCCGACCGCGCCGCGGAGTTCCTGAGCGAGAACGGTATGGACGAGGAGCGGGTCCGCGTCGTCTGGGAGGCGATCGCGCTGCACAGCAGCCTGGGCATCGCCCACCGGATGCGGCCGGAGATCGCCCTCACCCACGCCGGGACCGGCGCCGACATCGCCGGGCTGGGCGCCGGGGCGCTCCCCGAGGGCCTCGCCGACCGCGCTCACGCCGCGTTCCCCCGGCTCGGGGCCGGATGCGCGATCACCGAGTCCATCGTCGACCAGATCGCCCGGAACCCGGCCAAGGCGCCGATCGGCTCGTTCCCCGGCGAGATCGCGCGCCAGTACGGCACCGGCGCGCCCGTCCCGGAATGGTCGGAGCTCATCGCCGCCGCCTGGCCCGGCGTCGATTGAGCCGGTCCGCCACCTGGGACCGCGCCCGGGGCGTGTCCGGTGAATGGGGTGGACGAGAGTCGCCCGCGCCCCCGGGGCGACGGGGACGCGGGCGACGGGCTGCCTGCGGGAGGCCGGTCAGGAGGCCAGGACCGCCTGCAGGAAGTCCCGGGTGCGCTGCTCGGCCGGCTCGCCGAAGATCTGGTCCGGGGGACCCTCCTCGACGATCTGGCCCTGGTCGAACATCAGGACCCGGTCGGAGATGTCCTTGGCGAAGGCCATCTCGTGGGTGACGCACAGCAAGGTCAGGTCGCTCTGCCGGGCGATGTCGCGCAGCAGGTCCTGGACGCCGACGACGAGCTCGGGGTCGAGCGCCGAGGTGACCTCGTCCAGAAGCAGCACCCGGGGTTGCATGGCGAGCGCGCGCGCGATCGCCACCCGCTGCTGCTGGCCGCCCGACAACTGGGACGGATGAGCGTTGATCTTGTCGGCGAGGCCGACCAGTTCCAGCAGGTCCCTGGCGCGCTCGACCGCCTCGTCCTTGGGCACCCCCAGCACGCGCACCGGCCCCTCGGTGAGGTTGCGCAGCACGTTCATGTTGGGGAACAGGTTGAACTGCTGGAACACCATGCCGACCTGCTTGCGCATCTCGTGCAGGTGCTTCTGGTTGGCCGGGACGCGCTTGCCGCCGCGCTCCATGTGCCACAGCGTCTCGTCGCCGATCCAGATGACGCCCTCGTTGAGGGACTCCAGCGTCATCAGCAGCCGCAGGATGGTCGTTTTGCCCGACCCGCTCGGCCCGATGAGGGTCACCCGCTCGCCGGGCTCCACGTTGAAGTCGAGCTCGCGGAGCACGACGTTGTCGCCGAACCGCTTGACCACCTTCTCGAAGCGGATGCCCGGCGCGCCGCCGTGCGGAAGCCCCGCGACGGGCTCGCCCTCCTGCACGTCCCCCTTTTGCGTGGAGACGCCCTTGCTCACCGAGACGCTCTCGTCCGCGGCGACGTCGTCGCCGGTCGCGGCGCCCTTCGGCGTAGGGCCGCCCTCGGGGTCTTGGGGCGTCGGGGCTTCCGGTGTGGTGTCAGTTGGTGGCATAACGCCTCTCCAAGCGGCGGACAAGTATCGAGGATATGACGCTGACGATGACGAACAACAGCCCGACCATGGTGATCGGCTCGAGGAACTGCAGGGTCCGCGACCCCACCTGGTAGGCGGAGAAGAGCAGTTCCGCGACGTTGATCGCCAGCAGCATCGGCGAGTCCTTGAACATCGCGATCAGGTAGTTGCCCAGCGTCGGGATCACCCGGCGGATCGCCTGCGGAAGGATCACGTCCAGCCACACCCGCGACTTCGGCAGGTTGATGGCCGTGCACGCCTCCCACTGCCCCTTCGGGACGTCGGCGATCCCGGCCCGGTACACCTCGGCCGTGTACGTCGAGTAGTGGATGCCGAGCGTGATGATCCCGGCCGTCAGCGGCCCGATCGTGATGCCCCAGGCGGGCAGGACGAAGAAGACGAAGTACAGCTGCGGGATCAGCGGCGTCGACCTGATGAACTCCGTGACCCACCGGACCGTCTGGTTGACGGCCGTGTACGGCGTTCGGCGCAGCAGCGTCCACACCAGGCCCAGGATCAGGGCGATCACGTAGCCGACCAGCGTCGCGATGACCGTGTAGCGCAGCCCGTTCAGCAGATCGGGCAGGATCTCGCCCGAGTATTGCCAGTCCCAGGTCATCAGCCCGACACCCCCGCTCCGGGAGAGCCGGCCGCGATCGTGCTGAGCGACGGCTCACTGGGCAGCCTGCGGCCCAGCATGCGGTCCACGCGCCGCTCGGCGTAGCGGACGAACAGCTGCAGCACCTGCGCGATGATGAAGTACAGGACCAGGACCACCGAGAACGCGGCGATGGTCTCGCCGGTACTGCTCTGGATGTTCTTCGAGACGCGGGTGAGGTCGACGAGGCCGACGAGGGACACGATGGCCGTCGCCTTCATCAGCTCGATGATCAGGTTGCCGAACGGGGGCAGCATCAGCGCGACGCCCTGCGGCAGCAGGACGCGCCGCATCCGCTGGTACGGCGTGAAGTTGAGAGCCACCGTCGCCTCGTACTGCGCCTTGGGCACGGCCTTGATCGAGCCGCGGACCACCTCGGCGCCGTACGCGCCGACGTTCATGCCGAGCGCCAGCACGGCCGCGAACATGGTGGTGAACCGCAGCCCGACCAGGGGCAGCGCGTAGAAGAACCAGTACAGCAGCACCAGCGTCGCGGTCCCGCGGAAGAACTCCACGTACACCCTGTTCAGGACACGCACCCACGCATGGCGCGAGGTGCCCGCCAGACCGAAGATCAGGGCGAGCACCAGCGCCAGCACGCCGCCGTACACGGTGAGCTGCACGGTGAGCAACGCGCCGTCCAGCCACTGCTGGTGGCTGCTGAGGACGTCCCCCACGGGATCAGGCCTGGCAGAACTTGGCGGCGGTGTCCTCCGGACCGGGCATCTCGGCCTGGCTGAACCCGAACGGCTTCAGGATCGGCAGCAGCTGGTTCGCCTGCTTCAGCTTCGCGAGCTCGTCGTTCCATGCCTTCAGCAGGTCCGCGTCGGCCTTGCGGAACGCGAACGCGCCGGCGCCGAACTGCTCCTTGCCGTCGATGACCGGGGTGAACGGCTCGGTCACCTCGAAGCCCTCGCCCTCGTGCTTGGACTGCAGGTCGGCCAGGGAGATGCGGGTCAGCCAGATGCAGTCGATGCGCCCGGCCTTGAGTCCCTCGTAGGCGCTGGCCTGGTCGGCGTACGTCTTGATGTCGCCCTTCTCGACCCCGGTGCTCTCGGCGTAGCCGGCCTCGACGGCGCCCGTGAGGACCCCGACCTTGGCGCCCTTCTCCGCCGGGTCCTGCGCGCCGTTCAGGCCCTTCGGGTTGCCCTCCTTCACCATGAAGGCGCTCTTGGCGACGTACTCGGGGTTGGCGAACGCCGCCGAGGCGCAGCGCTCGGGCGTGATGAACATGCCGGCGGCGATCGCGTCGAACCGCTTGGCGTTGAGGCCCCCGATGAGGCCGCCGAAGTCCACCTGGACGCCCTTGACCTCGTTGATCCCGAGTTTCTTGAAGATGACGCGGGCCAGCTCGGGCGCCTCACCGGTCAGCTTGCCGGACTGGTCGGTGTAGCCGTACGGGGGCTCGTTGGCGAAGCCGACGGTGATCGTGCCTGCGCTCTTGGCCTTTTCGAGCGTTCCGCCGCCCGCTTTCTCCTCCTCCGGATCCGTCGTGGAGCAGCCCGCCGCGGCCAGCGGTACCGCGGCGGACAGCAGCACGGCGCTGCGCAGGAAGTCACGTCTCGAGGAAGTCATCATCGAACTCCTGGATGGGTGTGCTCCCGCGCCCGCGGGGGGCCGGTGCGGCCCCCCGCGGGCGCGGGAGCAGGGTGGGTCGGGGTTATCGAATTGTTGTGTTCATTCAGCCGCCCACGGGGGTGAAGTCGCGGGCACCGATGAACTCCGGACGCGGGGCGGGCGCCGAGAAGGGCTCGGCGCAGGTGTTCTCGACACTGTTGAAGACGATGAACACGTTGGAGCGCGGGAACGGGGTGATGTTCCCGTTCGAGCCGTGCATGCAGTTGCAGTCGAACATGGTCGCAGAGCCCGCAGACCCTGTGAACAGCTCGATCCCGTGTTTTTCGGCGAGGATCGACAAGCTGTTGGGATCGGGCGTCCCGATCTCCTGTCCGCGCAGGGACTCCTTGTAGTGGTCGTCCGGGGTCTCCCCGACACAGGCCACGAAGGTCTTGTGCGAGCCAGGCATAATCATTAGCCCGCCATTGTGCACGAAATTCTCGGTGAGCGCGATGGATATGCTCACCGCGCGCATCCGCGGCATGCCGTCCTCGGCGTGCCAGGTCTCGAAGTCCGAGTGCCAGTAGAAGTCCTTGCCGCTGAACCCCGGCTTGTAGTTGACCCGGCTCTGGTGGACGTAGACCTCGGAGCCGAGGATCTGCCGCGCCCGGCCGACGACGCGGGGATCGCGGACGAGCCGGTCGAAGACTTCACTGATCTTGTGGATCTCGAAGATGGAGCGGACCTCGTCCGAGCCTCGCTCGGTGACCGTGCGCTCGTCGGCCAGGACCCGCGGGTTCGAGGACAGCCGGCGCAGCTCGGCGCGGTAGTCCTCGACCTCCTCCGGGGAGATGAGCTGGTCGACGGACAGGAAGCCGTTGGCCTCGAACGAGTCGAGCGTGGCACCGTCGATCGGCCCGTCCTCCGGGGCGCCGTACACGACAGGGTCCTGCCGGTACAGCAGCGCCGCCTCGATGCCCTTCCGGGTGGGGTAGGCGTCGTCGATGGTCGGATGGGACTCGATGATGCTCATGCGTCCTCCTCAGTCAGCAGCGGGTACACACCGTTCTCGTCATGGACCTCCCGGCCGGTGCAGGGCGGGTTGAACACGCAGACGGTCCGCACGTCCGTGTGAGCCCGCAGGGTGTGGTGCTCGTGCTTGTCCAGCAGGTACATCACGCCCGGCTCGATCTTGTGCTTCTCACCCGTCTCGTCGTTGGTCAGCTCTCCCTGGCCCTCGATGCAGTAGACGGCCTCGACGTGGTTCGCGTACCACATCTTGGTCTCGGACCCCGCGTAAAGGATCGTCTCGTGCATTGAGAAGCCGACGCCCTCCTTGGCGAGCACGAACCGGCGGCTGCACCACGTCGGCGCCTGCACGTCGCGCTCGGTGCCGATGATCTCGTCAAGGGAACGAACGATCATGAATCTCCTCTTTCCAGCTGTGCCCGGGGCGCCGGGCCCGCGCGGGCCCGGCGGCTCGGACGGTGTTCGCTCAAGCCGTGCGGCTCGGCCGGCCCGGACGGCTCGGACGGGCCCCGGCCTCCGGGGGCGGCCCGCGTCCGGGTGGGTCGGGTCCGGGTGCGTCGTGTCCGGGCGGCCCGTGTCCTGGCCGCCCGGCGTCCGGATGGCTCGGGGTCAGACGGCGACCTTCTGGCGGACGGCCTCCAGCGAGTCCGCGATGATCTCCAGGCCCTGGCCCAGTTCGGCCTCGGTCGTGGTGAGCGGCGGCAGCAGCTTGACCACCTCGCCCTCCGGGCCGGAGGTCTCCATCAGCAGCCCGCGCTCGAACGCCTCGGTGCACACCCGCGGCGCCATCTCGGCGTCGTTCATCACCAGGCCCCACGCCAGGCCGCGGCCGCGGACGGAGTCGACGGCGCCGGCGTGCGCCAGCGCGATCGACTCCAGCGCCGTCTGGACCTGCTGGCCCTTGGCGAGCGTCTGCTTCTCCATGTCGTCGCCGGTCCAGTAGTCCTCCAGCGCGGCGACGGCGGTGACGAACGCGGGGTTGAAGCCGCGGAAGGTGCCGTTGTGCTCGCCCGGCTCCCACACGTCCAGCTCCCGCTTCATGAGCGTGACCGCGAACGGCAGCCCGTAGCCGCTGAGCGACTTGGACAGGCAGACGATGTCCGGGGTGATCCCGGCCTCCTCGAAGCTGAAGAAGGATCCGGTGCGGCCGCAGCCCATCTGCACGTCGTCGACGATGAGCAGGATGTCCTGCCGGCGGCACAGGTCCTGCAGGCCGCGCAGCCATTCGGCGGTGGCGACGTTGATGCCGCCCTCGCCCTGGACGGTCTCCACGATGACGGCGGCGGGCTTGTCGAGGCCGCTGCCGCTGTCCTCCAGCATCGTCTCGAAGAGCAGGAAGTCGGGCGTCCTGCCGTCCAGGTAGTTGTCGTAGGGCATCGCGACGCCGTGCCCGAGGGGCACGCCCGCCCCGGTGCGCTTCATCGAATTCCCCGTGACGGCGAGCGCGCCGAGCGTCATGCCGTGAAAGGCGTTGGTGAAGCTGACGACCGTCTCGCGGCCGGTGTACTTGCGGGCGAGTTTCAGCGCGGCCTCGACCGAGTTGTTGCCCGCCGGGCCGGGGAACTGGATTTTGTAGTCGAGCGCACGCGGCTGGAGCACATACTCGTTGAACCGTTCCAGGAACTCCCGTTTGGCCGAGCTGTACATGTCCAGGCTGTGCACGATCGCGTCGCTCGCGAGATAGTCCATCAGCCGGCGTTTCAGCTGCGGGTTGTTGTGCCCGTAGTTGAGGGTCCCTGCGCCGGCGAAGAAATCGAGGTAGCTTTTCCCGTTCTCATCGGTCATGTAGCTGCCCTGCGCGGTGGTGAACACCGTGGGCCAGCCTCGGCAGTAGCCGCGGACTTCCGATTCCAGGCGGGCGAAAACGTCCATGTCTGCCTCCAGGCAGGTTGGTGTGGGGGAGCGGACGGGGGAGTGAGTGGATCAGTTCGCGTCGGTGATCGGGCCGATCCGAAAGAGCACCTCGGGCTCGTGTCCCCCCTCGGGGAAGTGCTCCGCGCCGAACAGCGGGCTGCGAGCGAGTTCGCACCCGCGGTCCCGGGCGAACGACTCGAACATCGCGGTGGAGGCGGTGTTGTCCGGTGTGACCGTGGCCTCCATGAACCGGTGGCCGCGGGGGACGAGCCGGTCGGCGAGGCGGTCGAGCATGCGGCGGGCCAGGCCCTGGCCGCGATGGTCGTGGTCGACGGCGACCTGCCACACGAAGAACGTGTCGGGCCGGGACGGGCGGACGTAGCCGGTGATGAAACCGCAGGGGGCGCCGGCGTCGCGCGCCACCACTGAAGTGTCCGGGAAATCGCGGCACCAAAGCGTGTAGCTGTACGGCGAGTTGACGTCCAGGACACGTGAGTCCCGCGCCATCCGCCAAAGCTCTGGGCCGTCGGCGAGGCTCGGCTCCTGGAGTTGCACGTCCGCGTTCGTCTCGTTCGCGTCGGGGCGTCGGGTCGGTGATTCCAGGGGTTGCGCTGCCATGTCCAGGCAACTTAGCGAATCTCGCACCGTGATCGCAGAGGAATGTTATCTGCGAGATGTTTAGCCGTGTACCGCACTGGGTAGGGTAATAGGCTTTGTCGAATTCGGTGCAATTCAGAGCGGGCCCGAGCGGGCGGCCGTCCGCTTTTCCCTGTGCTACGCAGGAGGTACTGCCGCCCGGACGGGCGGCGTCGCCCGGACGCTTCCTGAACGCCACCTTAATGTTTTGTCGTGGCCTCGGGAGGGGTTTTGTGTATCGGTTGTGTGAGGTAAGTCACTCAAATTCGATGTGAACGCCTCGGGTGCGGCGGACGTCACGTCGCATCGGGCGAGGTCGTCCGGGCGAGGGCGCCCTGGGGCGGATGTGCGGCAAGGCGTTGACGCGGGCTCTGGGAGGTCGCGTCCACTGACCTTCAAGGGGCAGGTTCAGTGACCGGACGGTAAGGCGTCCATAGCTCAGAGGTAAGAAATCGGGGATTTCGGTCTCCTGAGCGCCGGCCGGGGCACGATATGAACACCGTCCCCCGGCCGGGATTCCGGGCCTGCCGACCATAGCTTTGCGACATGTCCGATTTATCTAGCTCTCTGCGAGCGGGACGCTACGCCGGGTGTCGCTCAGCGCTTTCCGGCGAACCGGTCGGTCGCCTCGATCAGACGATGCAGGATTCCCGGCTCGCTGTAGGCGTGGCCGGCGTCGTCGACGATGTGGAACTCCGCCTCGGGCCACGCGCGGTGCAGATCCCACGCCGTCGCGACCGGGGTGCACACGTCGTAGCGGCCCTGCACGATCACCGCCGGGATGTGGCGGATCCTGTCCACGTCCCGGATCAGCTGCTCCTCCTCGAAGAACCCCTCGTTGACGAAGTAGTGGTTCTCGATGCGGGCGAACGCCACCGCGTAGTCCGGCTCGCCGAACCCGCCGGCCAGCTCCGTGTCCGGCCGCAGCGTGATCGTCGAGCCCTCCCAGGTCGCCCACGCCTTCGCCGCCGCGACGCGCACGTCCCGGTCGGGTGAGCCGAGCCGCTCGCGGAACGCGGAGATGAGGTCCTCCCGCTCGTCCTCGGGGATCGGCTCGACGTACTTCTCCCACAGATCGGGGAACAGCAGCGACGCGCCCTCCTGGTAGAACCAGTACAGCTCGAACGGCCGCAATGTGAAGATGCCGCGCAGCACCAGCTCGGTCACCCGCTCCGGATGGGTCTGCGCGTACGCCAGCGACAGCGCGCTGCCCCAGCTCCCGCCGAACACCAGCCAGCGCTCGATCCCCAGGTGCTCGCGCAGCCTCTCCATGTCGGCGACCAGGTTCCAGGTGGTGTTCGCCTCCAGCGACACCTCCGGATCCTTCGCGTGCGGCACGCTCCGCCCGCAGTTGCGCTGGTCGAACAGCACGATCCGGTACGCCTCCGGGTCGAACTGCCGGCGGTGCGCCGGGCTGCAGCCGGCGCCCGGCCCGCCGTGCAGCATCACCGCGGGTTTGCCCTCCGGATTGCCGCAGACCTCCCAGTAGACGCGGTCGCCGTCGCCGACGTCGAGCAGCCCGGACTCGTGCGGCTCGACGGGCGGATAAAGGGTGCGAAGCTCCATGGGGTGCGATTGTCCCACCCGTTCGGCCGTTCCCCGGATGTGACCCGCGGCACCCGTCAGACTGGCCCATGCAGGCCGTGAACGGGGCCCGACCAGGCGTCCTGCGTGCGCGGATACCTCGCGAGGATCAAGAAAGTAAACCCCAAACTGGGCAAAGGTTCCGCTGGTCGGGACTAGAGTGCCTTCAGTGAGCGAAGCGACGAGGCTCAGGGCCGGTAGCGGAGCGAACGAGATGTGCACACCGACCCCCGCGAACGCGGCCGGGCGCCGCCAGGCGAGGAGACACGTGAGCGAAATGACGAGCCGCCAGGCGAGCAGCGCCGCGACCACGATGAGCACAGCCATTGTGTTCACGTGGCACCGAGCCGTGAGGCGAGGAGAGCAGTGAGTGAGCTGAACGGATCGGGCGGTTCCCGCGGAGTCCCGGACGCGGGGTCACCCTGGACCGCCATGGGGCGCGACCCGAACCGCGCGCCCGAGGCGCCGGTCCCGGCCGCCCAGCAGCCGATCCAGATGTCCAAGCCCGCGCTGCCCGGCCCCGCCGCGCAGCAGCAGCCACCCGGCCAGCAGCCCGGCCAAGCCGGTCAGCAGGGCAGGCACGGCCACCATGGGCAGCACGGCCGCACCGGTGAGATGGTGCGTCCCGAGCCGGAGCAGCCCGAGGCCCAGCCCTGGGACATGGTGGAGCGGCTCCGCCAGATGGCCGACCTCATCGGCGACGCGCTCGCCGCCGGGGAGCGCAAGGTCAACGAGGCCCAGACCGAGATCGCCTCGCAGGTCGCGGCGATCGCGGCCGAGCGGGAGTCCGCCCAGCGCGACGCGGCCGCCGCCTGGGGCGAGGTGCAGCGCGCCCGCGGCCAGGCCGAGCAGGCCGAGCGGCGGGCCGTGGAGGCCGAACGCCGCCTCGGCGACGCCCAGAACGAGGTCTCCTCCCAGGTCGCGGCCGTCCAGGCGGAGAAGGAGGCCGCGCAGCGCGACGCGGCCGCCGCCTGGGGCGAGGTGCAGCGCGCCCGCGGCCAGGCCGAGCAGGCCGACCGCCGCGCGGTCGAGGCCGAGCGGCAGTTCGCCGACGCCGACCGCCGGGTCGCCGAGGTCCAGAACGAGGCCGTCACCCAGATCGCCGCGTTGCAGACCGAGAAGGAGAACGCGCAGCGGGACGCGGCCGCCGCCTGGAACCAGGCCCAGCAGGGACGCGCCCAGGCCGACCAGGCGCGCAACCAGGCCGAGCAGGCGCGTATCCAGGCCGACCAGGCGCGCGCGCAGGCCGAGCAGACCCGCGCGCAGATGGAGCAGGTGCAGGCCCAGGTCGAGCAGGCCGAACGCCGGGTCGCCGAGGCCGAGGCCACCGTCCGGCAGGCGATCCAGCAGCGCGACGCCATGAGCGAGGCCCGCGACGACGCGCTCCGCGCCGTGGAGGACGCAGTCGCCGGCCGCCGCTCCGCCGAAGCCGAGCGCGACCGCGTCGCCGACCAGGCCGCGGAGCTGTCGCGGGGCCTGGAGTCCGCGCACGCCGAACTGTCGGCGCTGCGGGCCAAGGTCACCGACGCCGAGATGACGGCGCAGAACCTGCAGCACGCCATCGTCGCGGCCGGCAACGAGGCCGACGAGTCCCGCCGCCGCGCCGAGGTCGCCGAGCGCCGCGCCCAGGAGAACGAACGCCGCGCGCAGGACTCCGAGCGCCGGGCGCAGGAGGCCGAGCGGCGCATCCAGGATGCCGCCGGGCGGGCCGAGGCCGCCGAGGCCGAGCGCCAGCAGGCCCTCGACACGGCCTCACAGTCGCTGGAGGCCGCCAAGAAGGCCGAGCGTGAGCGTGACGGCAGCGCCAAGGCCAGGGAGTCGTCCGAGCGGGCCCGCGAGGCCGCCGTCCAGGCCCAAGCGCGCGCGGAGTCCGAGCTGACCCTGGCCCGCGGCCGGGCCGACCAGGCCGGGCGCGAGCGCGACAAGGCCGTGGCGGGCATGCGGCAGATGGCCGCCGAACGCGACGCGGTCGCGGAGAAGCTCGCCGAGCGCGACCAGTGGGTCGACCAGCTCGCGCAGGCCGTCACCGAGCAGCGCGCGCAGATCGCCGAACTGTCCCAGGAACGCGACGCCGCCCGCACCGCCGCCGACCAGGCCCGCTCCTTGATCGACGAGCTGACCCGCCAGCTCCGCACCATCATGCCCACCGCAGCGACCCCGAGACTCTGACGGCGACCCCGCGGCACACGCCTGCCTCACCCACGCAACCTGAGGCGAAGGCGCTTTCGAGCTAGCAAGGACCGACTGCGCACCGAGCCGGCCCGGCGACGGAGGGCCAGGCCCAAGCAGGAGGGCGGTGCCATGAACACACCCCCTCAACCTGCGCCGGCCACCGTCCGCGCCCGCATCGGCCACCGGCTCAGCCACGCGACGACCCCAACAGTCGCGATCGCGTCCGAAGGCAGGTGCGAGCGAAGCGAGAACCTGATCGCGCAGCGAGCCGCAAGGCGAGCCGGAGCGATGCAGCGATCGCACGCAGTGCCCGCCGAAGGACGGCCTTCAAGGCCCGACGCCAAGGGCACTGCAAGGAACACAGCAGTACCCAGGGCCCGAAGGACGAGGTGAATGCAATAAGCTAGAGGCCCGTGGACAGTGGCAACAGCCGCCTCGCAACCACCACGGGAGCCCTTCTTGCCTTCGGCAGTCACTGGTAGAGCACGGCCTACCAAGCATCTCTTCGTTACCGGCGGTGTCGCCTCGAGCCTCGGCAAGGGACTGACGGCGTCCAGCCTCGGGAGGCTTCTCACCCTCCGCGGCCTCCGGGTCACCATGCAGAAGCTCGACCCTTACCTCAACGTCGACCCGGGAACGATGAACCCGTTCCAGCACGGGGAGGTCTTCGTCACCGACGACGGTGCCGAGACGGACCTGGACATCGGCCACTACGAGCGGTTCCTGGACACCGAGCTGCACGGTTCGGCGAACGTCACGACCGGCCAGGTGTACTCGAACGTGATCGCCAAGGAGCGGCGCGGGGAGTATCTCGGCGACACCGTGCAGGTCATCCCGCACATCACGAACGAGATCAAGGACCGGATCATCGGGATGGCGGCCGACGACGGGGTCGACATCGTCATCACCGAGGTGGGCGGGACGGTCGGCGACATCGAGTCGCTGCCGTTCCTGGAGTCGGTGCGGCAGATCCGGCATGAGATCGGACGGGAGAACTGCTTCTTCCTGCACGTGTCGCTGCTGCCCTACATCGGGCCGTCCGGGGAGCTGAAGACCAAGCCGACGCAGCATTCGGTCGCGGCGCTGCGCTCCATCGGCATCCAGCCCGACGCGATCGTGTGCCGTTCGGACCGGCCGATCACCGACGGGCTCAAGCACAAGATCAGCATGATGTGCGACGTGGACCGAGAGGCGGTCGTGTCGGCCGTCGACGCGGCCAGCATCTACGACATCCCGAAGGTGCTGCATTCGGAGGGCCTGGACGCCTACGTGGTGCGCCGCCTGGACCTGCCGTTCCGCGATGTCGACTGGGGCGCCTGGGACGAGCTGCTGCGGCGCGTCCACAAGCCGGCCAGGGAGGTGACGATCGCGCTGGTCGGCAAGTACATCGACCTGCCCGACGCCTACCTGTCGGTCACCGAGGCGCTGCGGCACGGCGGGTTCGGCAATGACGCGAAGGTCCACATCCGCTGGGTCAAGAGCGACGACTGCGAGACCCCGGAGGGCGCCAAGCGGGAGCTGGACGGCGTCGACGGCGTGCTCGTGCCCGGCGGGTTCGGGGTCCGCGGCATCGAGGGCAAGATCGGCGCGGTCCGGCACGCCCGCGAGAACCGCGTCCCGCTGCTCGGCATCTGCCTGGGCCTGCAGTGCATGGTGATCGAGGCGGCGCGGACGCTCGGGGGGCTCGCCGACGCCGGCAGCGCCGAGTTCGACGCCACCACCGCCGACCCCGTCGTCGCCACGATGAGCGACCAGCTCGACGTCGTCGCCGGTGAGCGCGACATGGGCGGGACGATGCGGCTCGGCCTCTACCCGGCGGACCTCGCCGAGGGGTCGGTGGTCCGGGGTCTGTACGGGGAGGCCAAGGTGTCGGAGCGGCACCGGCACCGCTACGAGGTCAGCAACGCCTACCGGGACCGGCTGGAGGAGGCGGGGCTGTTGTTCTCCGGCCTGTCGCCCGACGGCCGCCTCGTCGAGTACGTCGAGCTGCCGCGCGACCGGCACCCGTTCTTCGTCGGCACGCAGGCGCATCCGGAGTTCCGGTCCCGGCCGACGCGCCCGCATCCGCTGTTCACCGGCCTGGTCGCCGCCTCCCTCGACTACGCGGCGGACCGCGCGGGCGATGGCGGCGCGGGGAACGTGACCGTCTCATGAGTCCCGCGGGGGAACTCGGCCCGGACGACGTCCGCGACGGTCCGGCGCGGTGGCGGGTCGTGGCGGAGTCCACGGTCTACCGGGGGCGCGTGTTCGGTGTCCGCAGCGACCGGGTGGAGATGCCGCGCGGCGACGGCACCGAGGTCGTCGACCGCGACGTGATCGAGCACATCGGTTCCGTCGGCGTCCTCGCCCTCGACGACCGTGACCGGGTGCTGCTGCTGCGCCAGTACCGGCATCCCGTGGGGCGGCTGCTGTGGGAGGCGCCCGCCGGGCTGCGGGACGTGGACGGTGAGCCGCTGCACAAGCTCGCCGAGCGGGAGCTGCTGGAGGAGGCCGGGTACCGCGCCGAGCGGTGGGACACGCTGCTGGACGTGTACCCGTCGCCCGGGATGACCGACGAGCGCGTCCGGATCTTCCTGGCCCGCGGCGTCACCGAGGTGCCCGCCGACCAGATCGATTTCGAGCGGGTCCATGAGGAGGCCGACATGCCGGTCGTGTGGGTGCCGCTGGAGGAGGCGGTCCGCAAGGCGCTGGCCGGCGACCTGCACAACATGATCGCCTGTATGGGGGTGCTGGCCGCGCACGCGGCCCGCGCGTCCGGGTTCGCGGGGCTGCGTCCGGTCGACGCGCCGGAGGCCTGACCCCGGATGAGGTCCCCGTCCGCGGCGGGAGGGGGCATGATGGGCGGGTCCCCGTAGCCACCGCCGGAAGAGGTGCCGCACTGTCCCCGAGCCCGACCCCCCGGAGCACCGCGCGGCCCGCCGTGGACGACGCCGGCGCCGGTTCCGCGCTCGGCTCGGCCGTGCGCACGTATCTGGGGCACCTCGCCGTCGAGCGGGGCCTGGCCGCGAACACCCTCAGCTCCTACCGCCGTGATCTGCGCCGCTATGTGCGGGTGCAGGACGGGCGGGGCCGCGGGGCCGTCGGCGAGATCACCGAGGACGATGTCCGCGCGTACCTGGTGAGCCTGCGGGAGGGCGACGACGACCATCCGCCGCTGTCGGCGGGTTCGGCGGCGCGGGCGCTGGCCGCCGTCCGGGGCCTGCATCGTTTCGCGTTGCGCGAGGGCCTGGCGGCCGGCGACCCCGCCCACGACGTGAAGCCGCCGACGCCGCCGCGGCGGCTGCCGAAGGCGATCTCCCTTGAGGAGGTCGAGCGGCTCCTCGCCGCGGCGGCGGGGCCGTCCGGAGGCGACCCCGGCACGGCGCGGGGCCTGCGCGACCGCGCGCTGCTGGAGCTGCTGTACGGGTCGGGGGCGCGCATCTCGGAGGCCGTCGGCCTGGACGTCGACGACCTCGACCTGCGGGACGGGTTCGCCCGTGTGGCGGGCAAGGGCGGCAAGGCCCGGGTCGTGCCCATCGGCGACTACGCCCGCGAGGCCGTGGACGCCTACCTGGTGCGGGCGCGTCCCGAGCTCGCCGGGGCGGGGCGGGGCGGCCCGGCGCTGTTCCTGAACGCGCGCGGCGGGCGGCTGTCGCGGCAGGGCGCGTGGATGGTGCTGCGCGCCGCCGCCGACCGGGCGCACCTGTCGGAGGTGTCCCCGCACACGCTGCGGCACTCGTTCGCGACTCATCTGCTGGACGGCGGAGCCGACGTCCGCGTCGTCCAGGAACTGCTCGGGCACGCCTCGGTGACCACGACGCAGGTCTACACGCTGGTGACCGTGCAGCTGCTGCGCGAGGTCTACGCCACCTCGCATCCGCGTGCGCGGAGCTGACCGGCGGGCCGCGAGACGGCACCCGCAGGGACAAATCGGGCGAACCGCTGCGCCGACAAATCGCGACGTTCGGCGCGCGTCGGCTTGAGACCCGGGTTCGGCGGGCCTAGAGTCCCCGTTCTGGATGGCATTTCCGGGCCGCCGGGGAGGGATCTGGTGACCAGCACTAACGGTGCGGATGGAGTCCTTTCCTCCGCCACCATAGAGACCGATCCGAGCAGGGCTCTCGGGCCCACTCAGCGACCCGTGCCGGTGTTTCCGGAACCGGAACCCCTGGCCGAGCACGGGCCCGCACGGATCGTGGCCGTCTGCAACCAGAAGGGCGGCGTCGGCAAGACGACCACGACCATCAACCTGGGCGCGGCGCTCGCCGAGTACGGCCGCCGCATCCTCCTCGTCGACTTCGACCCGCAGGGCGCCCTGTCGGTCGGCCTGGGCATGGGCGACCCGCGCCAGCTCGACGTGACGATCCACAACCTGCTGCTCGAACGCGACACCGAGTGGGAGGACATCGTCATCGAGACCGGTGTCGACGGGATGGAGCTGCTCCCGAGCAACATCGACCTGTCCGGCGCGGAGGTCCAGCTCGTCCACGAGGTCGGCCGCGAGTACATCCTGCAGGGGGCGCTGAAGTCGGCCATCCCCCACTACGACTACATCCTCATCGACTGCCAGCCGTCGCTCGGCCTGCTCACCGTCAACGCGCTGGCCGCGAGCGAGGGCGTGCTGATCCCGCTGGAGTGCGAGTACTTCGCGATGCGCGGCGTCGCGCTGCTGATGGAGACCATCGAGAAGGTACAGGGCCGGATCAACCCGGAACTCGTCATCGACGGCGTCCTCGGCACCATGTACGACTCGCGCACCCTGCACACCCGCGAGGTCCTCGGACGCATCGTCGAGGCCTTCGGCGAGAAGGTCTTCCACACGGTCATCAACCGCACGGTACGGTTTCCTGACGCGACCGTCGCCGGGGAGCCGATCACCTTCTTCGACCCGAACTCGATGGGAGCGAACGCATACCGGGGTCTGGCGCGGGAGGTGCTCGGAAGGTGGGCTCACGTCGGGTAAGGCTGCCCGGTGTCGATGAGATCTTCCGTCCGTCCCCGCCCGTGCGGGCGTCAGCGCCGCAGCCCCGGTCTCCCACCGGGCGGCAGCGCCACGATTCCAAGATCACGGTCTATATCTCCTCCGACGAGCTGTTCGCGCTGGAGCAGCTCCGCCTGACGTTGCGCGGCGAGCACGGCCTGCCCGTCGACCGGGGCCGCCTCGTCCGCGAGGCCGTCGCCGCGATGATCAACGATTTCGACGCGCACGGCGAGCACAGCACCCTGGTCCGCCGCCTGCGCGGCGCCCCCTGACGAACCGGACACGCCGTGACCCAGCCCCCCGGCCCCCCGCCCCCGCCTCCGCCCGGCCCGCCGTACGAGCCGCCGTACGGTGCGTTCCCGCCGCCCTGCGGGCCTCCGCCGGACCGGGGAGCCGGGAGACGGGTGGTGATCGTCGTCGCCCTCCTGACGCTCGGCGTGCTGCTGGCGGGCGCCGCGGTGTTCCTCGTCATCCGCGATGCCGTGGGCGGCGGGGACGGCGGGAGCGGCCCGGCGGACCTGCGCGAGCCGATGATCTTCCAGCAGGTCGCGGAGACCTCCCGGCCGCCGTGCGGATCCGGGACCGTGCCGGACGCCGAAGACGCCGGCTGCCTGCGGCTCGGCCCGGAACGCATGACCGTCGAGCGGGTCGAGCGCATCGAGGCGGTGCCCCCGGAGCCGGGGTCGGGCCAGACCGGCTGGGCCGTCCAGCTGGAGCTCACCACCCCCGACGGGGCCGCGTTCGGGCGGCTGACCGGCAAGGCCGCCGAGCAGCCGGCGGGCTCTCCCGGCCGGCGGATCGCGATGATCGTCGGCGGGAGGGTCGTCTCGGCGCCCTCGGTGTCCGGCGGCCCCATCACCGGCGGCCTGGTGATGATCTCCGGGCGGTACACCCGGTCGGAGGCGGAGGACCTCGTCGCGCGGATGACCGGGCGGTAGGGACGCCGCGCCCGCGCCCGCGCCGTCACCGCTCGTGACCGGCCGTGGTGCGAGGACGCGCCGCGCGTGGGACGATGTGGCCGGTGAGCACAGCGCGGGAGGTGACCTCCGCTACCGTGAGCGACGTGGACGAAACGTCGCCGGAGCCGGAGCGGGGGGCCGGGCAGGAGACCGGGGAGGAGCAGGGGTTCCGCGTCCACCTGGACAACTTCGAGGGGCCGTTCGACCTGCTGCTCGGGCTGATCTCCAAGCACAAGCTCGACATCACCGAGGTGTCGCTGCACAAGGTCACCGACGACTTCATCGCGCACATCCACTCCCACGGCAAGGACTGGGACCTCGACCAGGCCAGCCACTTCCTGCTCGTCGCCGCGACCCTGCTGGACCTCAAGGCCGCCCGGCTGCTGCCGTCCGGCGAGGTCGACGACGAGGACGACCTGGCCCTGCTGGAGGCCCGCGACCTGCTGTTCGCGCGGCTTCTGCAGTACCGCGCCTACAAGGAGGTCGCGCGGGTGTTCGCCGGGCGGATCGCCGACGCGAGCCGCCGGTTCCCGCGCGTCGTGCCGATGGAGCCGCGGTTCGCGAACCTGCTGCCGGAGGTGCTGCTCGGTCTCGGGCCCGAGGAGTTCGCCCGAGTCGCCGCCAGGGCCTTCACGCCCAAGGAGCCGCCGTCGGTCTCCGTCGAGCACATCTACCAGCCGAAGGCCAGCGTCACCGAGCAGGCCGCGATCGTCGTGGAACGGCTCCGCCGGCTCCGCCGGACGACGTTCCGCGTCCTCGCGTCCGACGCCGAGGGCACATACGAGGTCGTCGCGCGGTTCCTGGCGCTGCTGGAGCTGTACCGGGACCAGTACGTCGCGTTCGAGCAGCTGGAGCCCCTCGGGGATCTGCACGTGACCTGGGTCGGCACCGACGAGGGCGACATCGAGGTCGGCGACGACTACGAGGGCGTTCCCAAGAAGGACGACGCCGGCCGGAACGGCGAGAAGGACCAGAGGGACGAGGGAGACGATGACTGAGGAACCCGGCGCGGACGCGCCGGAGCTTCCGGGGCTGCGCGCCTCGATCGAGGCGATCCTGCTGGTGGTGGACGAGCCCGTCACCGAGATGACGCTCGCGCAGCTGCTGGAACGTCCCCGCGGCGAGATCGCGGAGACGCTGCGGGAGCTGGCCGAGGAATACACCGGGCAGGGCCGCGGGTTCGACCTGAGAGAGGTGGCCGGCGGCTGGCGGTTCTACACCCGGGACGTGTGCGCCCCGGTCGTGGAGCGGTTCGTCACCGACGGGCAGCAGGCGCGGCTGACGCAGGCCGCGCTGGAGACGCTCGCGGTCGTCGCGTACCGTCAGCCGGTGAGCCGCGCGCGCGTGTCGGCGATCCGCGGCGTCAACAGCGACGGGGTGATGCGCACCCTGACGCTGCGGGGCCTGATCGAGGACGCCGGGCAGGACCCCGAGTCGCAGGCGCACCTGTACCGCACCACCGGGTACTTCCTGGAGCGGCTCGGGCTCCGCGACCTCGACGAGCTGCCCGAGCTCGCCCCCTTCCTGCCCGATGACCTTCCAGACGACATAGTTGAGGACACGTGAGCGAAGCGACGAGCCCCCGGGCGAGGAACGCAGCGAACCAGGCAAGCACAGCACCGTCCGGTCACGGGCGCCGAGCCGCCAGGCGAGGGGCCCAGTGACCGACAATGAGGGCGTGCGGCTGCAGAAGGTCCTGGCCGAGGCCGGGATCGGCAGCCGCCGCCACTGCGAGGAGCTGATCGGCGAGGGCCGCGTCACCGTCGACGGGAAGAAGGTGTTCCGGTTCGGCGAGCGCGTCGACCCGGATCACGCTGTCATCCATGTGGACGGCATGCGGGTCGAGACCCGCGCCGAGATGCGCTACTACGCGATCAACAAGCCGCGCGGCGTGGTGAGCACGATGTCGGACGAGCGGGGCCGCAAGTCCCTCGCCGAGTACGTCGACGTGCCCGAGCGGCTGTTCCACGTCGGCCGGCTGGACACCGACACCGAGGGCCTGATCCTGCTCACCAACGACGGCGAGCTCTCGCACCGCCTCACCCACCCGAGCTACGGGGTCTTCAAGACCTACCTGGCCGAGATCCACGGTCCGATCCCGCGGGACCTCGGCAAGCGGCTGAGGGCCGGCGTGACGCTGGACGACGGCCCCGCCAAGGCCGACAAGTTCCGGATCTTCGACCAGGTCGGCAGGCGCGTGCTGGTCGAGATCACCCTGCACGAGGGACGCAAGCACATCGTCCGGCGGCTGCTGAAGGAGGTCGGGTTCCCCGTCCAGCAGCTGGCCCGAATAGAGTTCGGGCCGATCAGGCTCGGGTCGCTGAAGCCGGGCACGATGCGGGCGCTGTCCGTGCAGGAGATCGGCGAGCTGTACAAGGTCGTCGGGCTGTAGCCGGCGGACACGAGGAGGGGAACGGCTGTGACGGTACGCGCGGTCCGTGGGGCGACGCAGGTCGAGGCCGACGACCGGGACCAGATCCTGGAGGCGACGACGGAACTCGTCGCCGAGGTGATGGCCCGCAACGAGCTGAGCACCGACGACGTCATCAGCGTGATCTTCACGACCACGCCGGACCTGACGGCGGAGTTCCCGGCGCTCGCCGCCCGCAAGCTCGGCTTCCACGAGGTGCCGCTGCTGTGCGCCTCGGAGATCGCCGTCCCCGGCTCGCTGCCCCGGGTGATCCGGCTGATGGCCCACATCGAGACCGGCCGTCCCCGCTCGGACGTCCAGCACGTCTACCTGCGCGGCGCCACGGCGCTGCGCCTCGACATCGCACAGTAGGCATCGCTCGGCGGAAGACGGGGCGCAGTAGGGTGACCGGCGTGAGTGAGGACGTGGTGGCGCGGCGCATCGTCGTGGTCGGGACGGGGCTGATCGGGACGTCGATCGCCCTGGCGATGCGGGAGCGCGGCGCGGAGGTGCTGCTGACCGACCGGGACGCGGCCGCGCTGGCGCTGGCGGTGGAGCTGGGCGCCGGTGAGGCGGTGCCGGACGGGGCGCACGCGGAGCCCGCCGATCTGGCGGTGCTCGCGGTGCCGCCGGCGGCGGTGGCGGTGACGCTGCTGGACGCGCAGAAACGCGGCCTCGCGACCGCCTACACCGATGTGGCGAGCGTGAAGGCGCAGCCGCTGGCGCAGGCCGCCGAGCTGGGCTGTGACCTGACGACGTTCGTGGCGGGGCATCCCCTGGCGGGCAGTGAGCGGTCGGGGCCGGGCGCCGCCCGCGCGGACCTGTTCCTCGGCCGCCCGTGGGCGCTGTGCGCGCCCGCGGGCGCGACGCCGGAAACGGTCGAGGTCGTCACTGATCTCGTGAAGGCGTGCGGCGCGATGCCGGTGGAGGTGGACGCCGCCGAGCACGACCGGGCCGTCGCCCTGGTCTCGCACGGCCCGCATGTGGTGTCGGCCGCGGTCGCCGCACGCCTCACCGGCGCCGACGACGTGGCGCTCGGGTTGTCGGGTCAGGGCGTCCGGGACGTCACCCGGATCGCGGCCAGCGACCCCCGGCTGTGGATCGGGATCCTGTCGGCGAACTCCGAGCCGGTCGCGGACGTGCTGGAGGCCGTCGCGACCGATCTCGCGGTGGCCGCGTCGCTGCTGCGCGACGGCAGCGAGGAGGCCGCCGCCCATGTGGCGGGCCTGCTGCTGCGCGGGAACGCGGGCCGGTCCCGCATCCCGGGCAAGCACGGCGGGGACCAGCCCGCCTACGCGACCGTCCCGGTGGTCATCCCGGACCGTCCGGGCGAACTCGCGATGATCTTCCAGGCGGCGGGGATCGCGGGGGTCAACATCGAGGACGTGACGATCGAGCATTCGCCGGGCCGCCCGCTGGGCGTGCTGGAGCTGTCGGTGGTGCCGGAGGCGGCCGAACGGCTGGCCGCCGAGCTGCGCGCCCGCGGCTGGTCGGTGCCCTAGCGGACGGCCCGCGGCGCGGCCGTGCGAGCGGCGGCGCGGGGAGTGCGCCGGGGCCGGTAGCCTGGTTCGCCGGGGCTCGTCCGGGGACACCTGCGCACCGGCGCGGCGGTGACCGCCGCCCGATCCGCCCGCGGCCCGCGCCGGAGGGCGCCTCAACGGAACAGAGAGGGAGCGATCGTGCCGCTCGTCATCGCCATGGACGGCCCCTCCGGGTCGGGCAAGTCCAGCGCTTCCAAGGGCGTCGCCCGCGCGCTCGGGCTCCGCTACCTGGACACCGGCGCGATGTACCGCGCCATGACGTGGTGGATGCTGGACAACGGCGTGCCGGTCGAGGACGGCGGTGCCGTCGCGGCCCGCGCGCTCGAACCGGTCATCGAGTCCGGCACCGACCCGGACGCGCCGGCGATCACGGTGGACGGTACGGACGTGTCCGGGCCGATCCGCACCCGTGAGGTGACGAACGCGGTCAGCGCGGTCAGTTCCGTCCCGGCGGTCCGCACCCGGCTCGTGGAGCTGCAGCGCGAGATCATCGGGGCCGGGGGCATCGTGGTGGAGGGCCGCGACATCGGCTCGGTCGTCGCCCCGGACGCGCCGGTCAAGGTGTATCTGACCGCCAGCGAGGAGATGCGGGCGCGGCGCCGCGCGAAGGACCTCGCGGCCGACCCGGGCGCGTCGGTGACCGTCACGCGGGCCGAGCAGGCCCGGCGGGACCGGCTTGACTCCACCCGGAAGGCGTCGCCGCTGACCAGGGCGGGCGACGCGCACGAGATCGACTCGACCGAGCTGAGCCTCGCCGAGGTCATCGAGGCGATCGTCCGCCTCGCCAAAGAGCATGAGTGAGCGGGCGGCCTGACGGCCCCCGCGGGGATGTCACAGTGAGCGATTACGAGATCGAAACGGTGGACGTCGTCGAGGACGTCCCCGAGGACGAGGGCCCGGCGCCGGTCGTGGCGGTGGTGGGGCGGCCGAACGTCGGCAAGTCCACCCTCGTCAACCGGATCCTCGGCCGCCGTGAGGCGGTCGTGGAGGACGTGCCGGGCGTGACCCGCGACCGGGTCGCCTACGACGCGACGTGGAGCGGCCGGCGGTTCACCGTCGTCGACACCGGCGGGTGGCTGCCGGACTCGTCCGGGCTGGCCGCGGCGATCGCCGAGCAGGCGCGGCTGGCGGTCGAGCTGGCCGACGTCGTGATGTTCGTGGTGGACGCGACGGTGGGCGCGACCGACGTCGACGAGGCCGTGGTGGAGATCCTGCGCCGGTCCGGCAAGCCGGTGGTGCTGGTCGCCAACAAGGTCGACAACATGGGCACCGAGGCGGACGCGGCCGTGCTGTGGTCGCTGGGCATCGGTGAGCCGCACCCGGTCAGCGCCCTGCACGGGCGCGGAAGCGGCGATCTGCTCGACGCGGTGCTGGAGGCGCTGCCGGCGGAGGCCCCGCCGGAGACGTTCGGTGAGCCGGGCGGGCCGCGCCGGGTCGCGCTGCTGGGCCGTCCGAACGTCGGCAAGTCGAGCCTGCTGAACCAGCTGGCGGGGGAGGAGCGGGCCGTCGTGGACCCGGTGGCCGGGACGACCCGCGACCCGGTCGACGAGCTGATCGAGCTCGGCGGGAAGACGTGGCGGTTCATCGACACGGCGGGGATCAGGCGGCGGCACCGCGAGAACCAGGGCGCCGACTTCTACGCGACGCTGCGCACCCAGTCGGCGCTGGAGCGCGCCGAGGTCGCGGTGGTCCTGGTGGACGCCGACCAGCCGCTCGCCGAGCAGGACCTGCGGATCATCTCGATGGTGATCGACTCGGGCCGGGCGCTGGTCATCGCCTACAACAAGTGGGATCTGCTGGACGAGGAGCGCCGCCACTACCTGGAGCGGGAGATCGACCGGCAGCTCCACAACGCGCGGTGGGCGCCGCGGGCGAACATCTCCGCCAAGACGGGCCGGCACATGGACAGGCTCGTGCCGGGGATCGAGACGGCCCTGGACGGCTGGGGCACCCGCGTCCCCACGTCCAAGCTGAACCAGTTCTTCGCCGATCTGGTGAACTCGCACCCCCACCCGGTGCGGGGCGGCAAGCAGCCGCGCGTGCTGTTCGCGACGCAGGCCGGGGTGCGGCCGCCGCGGTTCGTGCTGTTCACCTCCGGGTTCCTGGAGGAGGGGTACCGGCGGTTCATCGAGCGGCGGCTGCGCGAGGAGTTCGGCTTCGCCGGGACGCCCCTCGACATCGCCATGAAGATCCGGGAAAAGCGCGGCAAGGGCAAGAAGTAGCGGAAATATTCGGCGTGCGGCCCGCCGGGGATCTTTCCCGGGCGGGCCGCGGCATGTCAGGATGCTTTCTGCGGGGGCGAGTAAGTCTTCCATTACTCGTCGATCCCGCGCGAAGTGCACGTTCGAGTCCGGAGTGACCGGATCTACCGGACATCAGGGCGCGGGTCGAGGGGTGCGACGTGAAGCTCTTGCTGCTCATCTCCTGTGCTGTCGTCTGCGTGGCGCTCAGCTTCGCATGGCGGGAGCCCTGGATCGGCGGTGTCGGCCTCCTGGTCGCCTTCGTCGCCATGTTCACCGACCGCGACGACGTGCGGCTGGACGATGAGCGGGGCAGCTACGAGACCACCAAGTCCGTCCGCAACATGCGCAACCCCGACCGCTGACGGGCCGGTCCGGGTCCGGGTGGGCTACCGGTCGTAGCGGGGTTCGCCCGCCACCTGCTGGTCACCGGGTCGTGGCGGTGGCGGTGCCTGCCCGGGCGGGTTCTCCCGCGCGTAGCGCCCGTACACGAGCGGCTGGGTGGTGTTCGCACCGGGATGCTCGGATTCGGGCTGCCCCGCCGTCCCCCGTGCCGCCTCCCGTGCGCCGAGGACGGCGAAGCGGCCGAGTGCGAGGCCGGCGAGGAACGCGATGACGATGCCGAGCGCGGTGAATCCGGCGAGCTGCTCGGCGATCCGCTGCCCCTCGTCCGTTCCGAGCGGGGCGCCGACGCCGGGGACGTCCCACAGCCCGGCGAGGGTGTGCCCGACGGCGAACCAGGCTCCGCCGAGCGCGGCGAGCCAGGCGCCGAACATCGCGAACGCGCGGTTGGCGACGGCGAGCACGATCAGCCCGCCCAGCACGACGGCCGCCGCGGGCGCGATGCTGAGCTGCAGCCGGTCGGTGTCGTAGACCCAGGTGTCGTCCGGCGCGAAGCCGAAGCCGAAGTACGGGCCGACGAAGGGGAGCAGGCCGCCCCACAGGCCCAGCAGCACCAGCAGTGTCCCGCTGAGCAGGCCCCGGGTACGTGGTGCGCGCATGGTCCCAGTCATGATCATTCCTCCTGACCGGGCGTGTGATTGTCGTTTAAATCACCCAATACCCGGACTAAACCACTCCACACGGCCATGAACACGCCGCAGGGGCCGTGCCGCCGGAGACGGAGCCCGGGATCTGACCCGGCGGGCGGCATTTGCCAGCGAAGGAAGGCGGCGGGGCTTGTATTCGATGCGGTAGCCGCGCGCCTCGGCTTGCATCTGCGAGGGGATACCCTGTGCCCTGTGACGACGTTCAGGATCAGTGAGGCGGCCGCGCTGCTGGGAGTCAGCGCGGACACCGTCCGCCGCTGGGTGGACGGCGGGCGGCTCCCGGCGTCCCGGGACGAGCACGGGCACCGGCTGGTGCCGGGCCCCGAGCTCGCCGCCTTCGTGCGCGATCAGGCGCGCGGGGGAGGGCCGTCCGACCAGGGGGAGCGGTTCTCGTCCGCGCGCAACCGGATGCGGGGCATCGTGACCGACGTCGTCCGCGACGGGGTGATGGCGCAGGTGGAGATCCAGGCCGGGCCGTTCCGGATCGTGTCGCTGATGAGCCGGGAGGCGGCCGACGATCTCGGGTTGCGGGTGGGCGTGGTCGCCGAGGCCGTCGTGAAGTCCACCAACGTCGTCGTCGAAGTGTCCGAGCCGGGCTGACGCCCCGGGGGAGGGTCCGTGATCAAGCGAACGGCGGCGGTGTCCCTGCTGCTCACGGTCGTGGCGGGGTGCGGCGGCATCGAGGACGGCGGCTCGTCCGGGACGGGCGGCGGCGAGACGCTGACGGTGTTCGCGGCGGCCTCGCTCACCGAGGCGTTCACCGCGCTCGGCGAGACGTTCGAGGGCTCCCATCCCGGCGTGCGGGTCAGGTTCAACTTCGGCGGCAGCTCGACGCTCGCGCAGCAGATCACCCAGGGCGCCCCGGCGGACGTGTTCGCGTCCGCGAGCCCCGCCACGATGGCGGCCGTGACCGGTGCGGGCGACGCGGCCGGGCGGCCGCGGGTGTTCACCCGGAACCGGCTGGTCATCGCCGTCCCGCAGGAGGATCCCGGCGGGGTGGCGGCGGTCGGCGACCTGTCCAGGCCCGGGCTCAAGGTCGTCCTGTGCGCCGTGCAGGTGCCCTGCGGGGCGGCCGCGCGGGAGGCGCTCGGCGCCGCCGGGATCGAACTGGAGCCGGCGTCGCAGGAGCGGGACGTCAAGGCCGTCCTCACCAAGGTCATCCTGGGCGAGGCCGACGCCGGGCTCGTCTACCGCACCGACGTCGAGGCGGCGGGGGAGAAGATCAGGGGGATCGAGTTCCCCGAGGCCGCGCGGGCCGCGAACGACTACCCGATCGTCGAGGTCGCCGAGGCTCCGCACAGTGCGCTTGCGAAGGAGTTCATCCAGCTGGTGCTGGGGGAGCGGGGCAGGACGGCGCTGAGCCGGGCCGGGTTCGAGGCGCCGTGAGGGCGTCCCGGGTGCGGGAGGGCGACCGCCTGGCGGGGCGCCCGCCGTGGATCCTGCTGCTGCCCGCGCTGGCGGGGCTCGCCTTCCTGGTGCTGCCCATGGTCGGGCTGCTCGTCCGCGCCCCGTGGTCCACGCTCGGCACCCGCCTCATGCAGCCGCAGGTGCTGGAGGCACTGCGCCTGTCGCTGGTCAGCGCCACCCTCGCCACCGGCCTGTGCCTGCTGCTCGGCGTCCCGCTGGCCTGGACGCTGGCGCGGGTCCGGTTTCCGGGCGTCCGGCTCGTCCGGGCCCTGGTGACCGTGCCGCTGGTGCTGCCGCCGGTGGTCGGCGGTGTCGCGCTGCTTCTCGTGCTCGGGCGGCGCGGGCTGATCGGCGGATGGCTGGACTCCACGTTCGGGATCACGTTCCCGTTCACCACCGCCGGGGTCGTGCTGGCCGAGACGTTCGTGGCGATGCCGTTCCTGGTGATCAGCGTGGAGGGCGCGCTGCGCGGCGCCGACCTGCGCTACGAGGAGGCCGCCGCCACCCTCGGCGCGGGCCGCTGGACGGTCTTCCGGCGGGTGACGCTGCCGCTCGTGGCGCCCGGGGTCGCGGCGGGGGCCGTGCTGTGCTGGGCGCGGGCGCTCGGCGAGTTCGGGGCGACGATCACGTTCGCGGGCAACTTCCCCGGCCGGACGCAGACGATGCCGCTGGCCGTCTACCTGGCGCTGGAGACCGACCCGCAGGCCGCGATCGTGCTGAGCCTCGTCCTGCTGGCCGTGTCGGTCGTCGTCCTCGCCGCCCTCCGGGGCCGCTGGATGGACGCCTCCGCATGAGCGAGGCGAACCGGGAAGCGCGGGGGGTCGTCCCGGCACACGGGGCAGGGGGCCGGGGGCTGGACGCGCGGCTCGTCGTGCGGCGCGCCGCGTTCGAGCTCGACCTCGCGCTCACCGCCGAGCCCGGCGAGGTCGTTGCGCTGCTCGGCCCGAACGGGGCGGGCAAGAGCACCGCGCTGCGCGCTCTCGCCGGGCTCGTCCCGATGGCCGGCGGCCATATCCGGCTGGACGGGGCCGATCTGCGTCCGCTGCCGCCCGACCGCCGCGGCATCGGCATGGTGTTCCAGGACTACCTGCTCTTCCCGCACCTCACCACGCTGGAGAACATCGCCTTCGGGCCGCGCTGCCAGGGCGCGGGCCGCCGCGCCGCCCGCCGCCGCGCCGCGGACTGGCTGGACCGGGTCGGGCTCGCGGAGTTCGCGGCCGTCCGGCCCCGGGCGCTGTCGGGCGGTCAGGCGCAGCGTGTCGCGCTCGCCCGGGCGCTGGCCGTCGAGCCGGGCCTGCTCCTGCTGGACGAGCCGCTCGCCGCCCTCGACGCCCACACGCGGCTGGAGATCCGGGCCGCGCTCCGCCGCCATCTCGCCGGGTTCGCGGGCGCGGCGGTGCTGGTCACGCACGACCCCCTGGACGCGATGGTGCTGGCCGACCGCATCGTCGTCGTCGAGGGCGGACGTCTCGTCCAGGAGGGGACGCCCGCCGACGTCGCCCGCCGGCCCCGCACCGACTACGTCGCGCGCCTGGTCGGGCTGAACCTGTACCGGGGTCGCGCGGCGGGCGGGACCGTGCTGATCGGTGACGGGGTGGTCGGTGACGGGGTGATCGGAGCCGGCGCCGGGACGATCGACACTGTGGACTCACTCGAAGGTGAGGTCTTCCTAGCCTTCGCGCCATCCTCGGTGGCGCTGTACCGGACCCGTCCCGACGGCAGCCCCCGCAACCTCTGGCGCACCCGCGTCGCCGCGATCGAGCGGCAGGGGGACCGCGTCAGGGTACGGCTGTCCGGGCCGCCTTTCGACGCCGTCGCGGAGGTGACTCCGGCGGCCGTCGCGGAGCTCCAATTGTCCGAGGGCAGCCTCATATGGGCGGCCGTGAAGGCCACCGAGACTCACGTTTACCCAGCTTGACCGTATCCAGACCCGGGCATGGTGGCACGCGGCCCTCGGCGCCCGTACGTAAGTGATATCAGCCACAAAAGGGGCAGGGAAGGGCCAATAGCGGACCGGATTGGTCCAGACCAAATGGCAAAAACGGCGGGTCTTGTTCATCATGCAAACATCCTGCGAACAGCTGAAGGAGTTGCCCGTGTCCAACCAGGTCTCCGGCCTCGACCAGGCCCCAACCGGCCACACCGAACTGATCGAGTGGGTGCGCGGGATCGCCGAGCTGACCAAGCCGGACCGCGTCGAGTGGTGCGATGGCTCGGACGACGAGTGGGAGCGCCTGACCGGCCTCCTCGTCGAGCAGGGCACCCTCACACGGCTCGACCCGGCCAAGCGGCCGAACAGCTTCCACGCGGCCTCCGACCCGACGGACGTGGCGCGCGTCGAGGACCGGACGTTCATCTGCTCCGAGAAGGAGGAGGACGCCGGCCCCACGAACAACTGGGTCGCGCCCGCCGAGATGAAGCAGACCCTCGACGGTCTCTTCGACGGCTGCATGAAGGGCCGCACCATGTACGTGGTGCCGTTCTGCATGGGACCCCTCGGCGGCAAGATCTCGCAGCTGGGCGTTGAGATCACCGACTCCGCCTACGTCGCCGTGTCGATGCGGATCATGACGCGGATGGGCGAGGGCGCGCTGCGGCTCATCGAGGAGCGCGGGTCGTTCGTCAAGGCCGTCCACTCCGTCGGCGCCCCGCTTGAGCCCGGCCAGAAGGACGCCAAGTGGCCTTGCAACTCCACCAAGTACATCACCCACTTCCCCGAGACCCGGGAGATCTGGTCCTACGGGTCCGGGTACGGCGGCAACGCGCTGCTGGGCAAGAAGTGCTACGCGCTGCGGATCGCGTCCACGATGGCGCGCGACGAGGGCTGGATGGCCGAGCACATGCTCATCCTGAAGCTGACACCGCCGTCCGGTGAGACCCGCTACGTCACCGCGGCGTTCCCGTCGGCGTGCGGCAAGACCAACCTCGCCATGCTGGAGCCGACCATCCCGGGCTGGAAGGTCGAGACGATCGGCGACGACATCGCCTGGATGCGGTTCGGCGACGACGGCCGCCTCTACGCGATCAACCCGGAGGCCGGGTTCTTCGGCGTCGCGCCCGGCACCGGCGAGAGCACCAACGCCAACGCCGTGAGGACGCTGTGGGGCAACAGCATCTTCACCAACGTCGCGCTCACCGACGACGGCGACGTGTGGTGGGAGGGCCTCACCGACGAGCCGCCCGCGCACCTCACGGACTGGAGGGGCGACGATTGGACGCCGGACTCCCAGACCCCGGCCGCCCACCCGAACGCCCGCTTCACCACCCCGGCCGGGCAGTGCCCGATCATCGCCGACGAGTGGCAGGACCCGAAGGGCGTCCCGATCTCGGCGATCCTGTTCGGCGGCCGGCGCGCGTCGGCCGTCCCGCTGGTCACCGAGTCGTTCGACTGGCAGCAGGGCGTGTTCCTCGGCGCCAACGTCGCGTCCGAGAAGACCGCCGCCGCCGAGGGCGCCGTCGGCGAGCTGCGCCGCGACCCGTTCGCCATGCTGCCGTTCTGCGGCTACAACATGGGCGACTACTTCGGCCACTGGCTGGAGATCGGCAAGGCCACCGACGCCGAGAAGCTCCCCCGGATCTACTACGTCAACTGGTTCCGCAAGAACGCCGACGGCAAGTTCATCTGGCCCGGCTTCGGCGAGAACAGCCGCGTCCTGAAATGGATCGTCGAGCGCCTGAACGGGCAGGCCGACGCCGTCAAGTCCCCGATCGGGCACCTGCCGACCCGGCAGGCGCTCGACACCGGGGGCCTGGACATCGCCGACGCCGACCTCGACACGCTGCTGTCGGTCGACACCGAGGTGTGGAAGCAGGAGGCCGCCCTGGTCCCCGAGCACTTCGAGAAGTTCGGCGACCACATGCCGAAGGCGCTGTGGGACGAGTACCACGGCCTGGTCCGCCGACTGGAGCACTGACCCCGGGCCGGCGGGTCGACACCGGGCCGGCGAGGCGTGAGCCGAGGCCGGTCGCGGGCTTTGCGGAGTCCGCGACCGGCCTTGACGCTTCCCGCAGGGAGCAGGGGCGGCGCCGCGTTCCGGCTGCGCCGGCTCGGCCGGACGGCCGGACGGGAACGCGGGATGGGCGCGGCCGTCCCGCACTAGCCCCCGCGACCGGCCGCAGCCACCCGGCACCCGGTCCGGAACCTCAACCGGAGTTGAGGTCGCATAGGATTCGGGGCATGACGCGGCTAGAGCACCGGGTACACGAACTGACCGTCGGGCAGCTCGCCGAGCGGAGCGGCGTGGCCGTCTCGGCGCTGCACTTCTACGAGTCCAAGGGGCTGATCAGCAGCCGCCGCACGGCGGGCAACCAGCGGCGCTTCAGCCGCGACACGCTCCGCCGGGTCTCGTTCATCAAGGTCTCGCAGCGGGTCGGCATCCCGCTCATTGACATCCGCGACGCCCTCGCCACGCTCCCCGAGGAACGCACCCCCACCGTCGCGGACTGGGCGCGGCTGTCGGAGACGTGGCGCAGCGACCTCGACGGCCGCATCCGCCAGCTCGAACGGCTCCGCGACGACCTCACCGACTGCATCGGCTGCGGCTGCCTGTCGATCAGCAGATGCGCCCTCGCCAACCCCTACGACCGGCTCGGCGACCAAGGGCCGGGACCGCGCAGGCTCCTCGTCGGGCACGGCACCGGCGACGCCCCGGCCGGCCCGGAGGCCGCGCCGGACGGGGACGGCGGCGACCCCTGCACCCCCGCGCACTAGACGTACCGGCGGCCGTGCCGGCGGACCAGGGGCCGCGGACCAGGGGCCGCGCGCCTGTGGACTAGCGGCCGCGGAGATCGCGGCCGTGCGGGTCGATGCGGCGCGGGGCCGGCTCCCGTCCCGCCGGCTGGGTCGGCGCCGGACGCGCCGGTATCTGCCCGATCGGCAGCTCGACCGGCTTGTCACCGAGGGGGAACGGCTCCCCGTGGTGCCACAGCTTCATGCCCGGGCCGTCCATCAGCTCGTAGCGGGCCGCCTCCGCGGTCACGGTGACCCTGATCCGGCTGCCCCGGTACCGCATCCGGAACGCCAGCCGGCTGATGCCGCCCGGCAGCCGCGGCGCGAACCGCAGCCGGCCGCGGCCCGCCCGCATCCCGCCGAAGCCGGCGACGAGCCCGCTCCACGCCCCCGCCATCGAGGCGATGTGCAGCCCGTCGCGGGTGTTGCGGTTCAGGTCGTGCAGATCCATCAGCGCCGTCTCAACGAGATAGTCGTGCGCCAGCTCCAGCTGGCCGACCTCGGCCGCCACCACGGCCTGCGTCTGCGCCGACAGCGACGAGTCCCGGACGGTCAGCCCCTCGTAGTAGGCGAAGTTGCGGGCCTTCTCTTCCTCGGTGAACATGTCCCCGCACAGGTGCAGCGCGAGCACCAGATCCGCCTGCTTGACGACCTGCTTGCGGTACAGGTCGAAGTACGGGTAGTTCAGCAGCAGGGGATAGTGGTCGGGCTTGGTGGCCGCGAAGTCCCAGCGGGCGTGGTTGGTGAAGCTCTCACTCTGCGGGTGGACGCCCAGCCGCTCGTCGTAGGGGATCAGCATGGCCGCCGCCGCGTCCCGCCACGACGCGGCCTCCTCGGCGTCCACCCCGAGCCGGTCGGCCACGTCCGGGTGGCGCATCGCCATCTCCGCGGCCTCCTCCAGATTACGGCGCGCCATGAGGTTGGTGTAGACGTTGTTGTCCACGACCGCGCTGTACTCGTCGGGGCCCGTGATCCCGTCGATGCGGAACACGCCGCCGACGTCGTGGTGGCCGAGGCTCCGCCACAACCGCGCGGTCTGCACCAGGATGTCCAGGCCGATCTCACGCTCGAACTGCTCGTCCTCCGTGGCGTCCACGTACCGGACGACGGCGTCGGAGATGTCGGCGTTGATGTGGAACGCGGCCGTCCCGGCGGGCCAGTACCCCGAGCATTCGTGGCCCCGGATCGTCCGCCAGGGGAACGCGGCACCGTCCAGGCCGAGCTGGACGGCACGCTCGCACGCCAGCGGCAGTGTCATGTGCCGCCAGGCGAGCGCGTCCGCCGCCGCGCCCGGTGAGGTGTACGTCAGCACGGGCATGACGAACGTCTCGGTGTCCCAGAACGTGTGGCCGTCGTAGCCGGGCCCCGTCAGGCCCTTGGCCGGGATCATGCGGCGCTCTGCGCGCGCGCCCGCCTGCAGGACATGGAACATCCCGAACCGCACGGCCTGCTGGATCTCGGCGTCGCCGTCGACCTCGACGTCCGCGCCCTCCCAGAACTCGTCCAGATACTCGCGCTGCTCGGTCAGCAGGCCGTCCCAGCCGGTCCGCCGCGCACCCGCCAGCGCCCCGACCACCTGGTCGTGCAACGCCGGACGGGACCGCTGGCTCGACCACCCGTACGCGATGAACTTGACGACGCGCAGCCGCTGCCCGGGCTCCAGCCGCGTCGCGACCGTCAGCCGGCCCACGTCCTTCGAGCTCTCGGTGTCGATCGTCATCGACTCCGGGCCCTGGATGTCGTGCGACATGCCCGCCGCCATCCGCAGCCCGCTCTGCCGCGTCCGGTGCAGCAGCAGGACCTTCGTGCCGTTGGCGACGTGCTCCTCGCTGACCAGCGGGCTCTCCAGGATCGCCGACGCCCGCGGGTCCTTGCCGCCGCCGGGCAGCGCCTCGTTGGCCACCAGCTCCGACTGCGCGACCACCCGGACCGCCTCGTCCACCGGCTCGACCTCGTAGCAGATCGCCGCGATGGCCCGCTGCGTCAGCGACACGATCCGGACCGAGGTCACCCTGACCGTCTTGTCGGCCGGGGACGTCCACTCCACATGCCGGGTGAGCGTGCCCGCCCGCATGTCCAGCACCCGCTCGTGATGATGGACGCGGCCGTAGCGCACGTCGAACGGCTCGTCGTCCACCAGCAGCCGGATCACCTTGCCGTTGGTGACGTTGATGACCGTCTGGCCCATCTCCGGGTAGCCGTAGGCGGTCTCGGCGTGCGGCAGCGGACGCTGCTCGTAAAAGGAGTTCAGGTACGTGCCCGGCAGGCCGTGCGGCTCCCCCTCGTCCAGGTTGCCGCGGAGGCCGACATGCCCGTTGGACAGCGTGAACACCGACTCGGTCTGCGCCAGCCGGTCCAGCCGGAGCTCCGGCTCCCGCACGCACCACGGCTCCACCGTGAACAGGGGCCGGTCGGCCGCGGCCTGGCCATCCCTCTCGGTCACTTGACCTCCAGCAATTCCGACAGGTCGGAGACGACGATGTCGGCGCCGTGCCCGGCCAGCGCCTCGGCGTGCGCGCCGTCCACCCGGTTGACGCCCACCACGTACGCGAACCCGCCGGCCCGTCCCGCCTGGACGCCGGCGAGCGCGTCCTCGAACACCACCGCCCGCGCGGCCGGGACGCCGAGCTCCCGCGCCCCCGCGAGGAACATGTCGGGGGCGGGCTTGCCGGGCAGGTTCCGCTCCGCGGCGGTCACCCCGTCGACCCGCGCGTCGAACAGGTCGGTGATGCCGACCGTCCGCAGGACCTGCACGGTGTTCGCGCTGGACGACACCACCGCCGTCTTCAGCCCCGCCGCCCTCGCGGCGCGGACGTAGGCGATCGAGCCGTCGAACGTCTCGACGCCCTTCTCCTCGATGAACCTGAGCACCAGCGCGTTCTTGCGGTTGCCGAGCCCCCGGATGCTCTCCGTCTCCGGCGGATCGTCCGGGACGCCCTCCGGCAGCTCGATGCCGCGCGACTCCAGGAACGAACGCGTCCCGTCCTCGCGCTTCTTGCCGTCGACGTACCGGCCGTAGTCCTTCACGGGGTCGAACTCGGTGAACGGCTCACCGGACCGCTCCGCCCGCGCACGCAGGTAACCGTCGAACATCTCCTTCCAGGCGGCGGCGTGGACGGCCGCCGTCCGGGTCAGCACCCCGTCGAGATCGAAGAGACACGCCGCCGACTCGTCCGGCAGTCCGAGCATCCATACCCCCTGGAGAATGACACCATTGAAGAGATCCTGAACGCGCCCCGTTCCCAGGCCGGACACCGGCATGCGGGGCGCGGCCTCGAACGGGGCGATCATGATCCGCGTACAACCCCTTGGTCAGGGTCGCACACGAGGAGGAGAGAGCCAATGCAAAAGGCGCGTATAGGCGTCACGGGGCTGGCGGTGATGGGCCGGAACCTGGCCCGCAACCTCGCCCGGCACGGGCATCCCGTCGCCGTGCACAACCGCACCCACACCCGGACGAAGGCTCTGGTGGAGGAGTTCGGCGACGAGGGGACGTTCCTGCCGGCCGAGACGCCCGAGCAGTTCGTGGCCTCCCTCGAACGTCCCCGCCGCCTGGTGATCATGGTGAAGGCGGGCGGCCCGACCGACGCCGTCATCGACGAGTTCGCCCCGCTGCTGGAGCCCGGCGACATGATCGTCGACGGCGGCAACGCGAACTTCACCGACACCCGCCGCCGCGAGGCCGCCCTCCGCGACCGCGGCATCCACTTCGTCGGCACCGGCATCTCCGGCGGCGAGGAGGGCGCGCTGCACGGCCCGAGCATCATGCCGGGCGGCTCCGCCGAGTCCTACGCCGCCCTCGGCCCGCTGCTGGAGGACATCTCCGCCAAGGTGGACGGGACGCCCTGCTGCACCCACGTCGGCCCCGACGGCGCCGGCCACTTCGTGAAGATGGTGCACAACGGCATCGAGTACGCCGACATGCAGCTGATCGCCGAGTCCTACGACCTGCTCCGGCACGCCGCCGGCCTCGCCCCCGCCGAGATCGCCGAGGTCTTCCGCACCTGGAACACCGGCCGCCTGGAGTCCTACCTCATCGAGATCACCGCCGACGTCCTCGCGCACACCGACGCGTCCACCGGGAAACCGTTCGTCGACGTCGTCCTCGACCAGGCCGAGCAGAAGGGCACCGGCCGCTGGACCGTGCAGACCGCCCTCGACCTCGGCGTCCCCGTCGGCGGCATCGCCGAGGCCGTCTTCGCCCGCTCCGTCTCCGGCCACGCCGCCCTCCGCGACGCCGCCCAGAACCTGCCCGGCCCGTCCCGCACCGGCGACGCCGGCCCCGGCTTCGCCGACGCCGTCGAGAAGGCCCTGTACGCCTCGAAGATCGTCGCGTACGCGCAGGGCTTCCACGAGATCCAGGCGGGCAGCGCCGAGTACGGCTGGAACATCGACCTCGGCGCGACGGCCGCCATCTGGCGCGGCGGCTGCATCATCCGCGCCCGCTTCCTGGACCGCATCCGCGCCGCCTACGAGGCCGACCCGAACACCCCCACCCTGCTCACCGACGACCACTTCGCCGAGGCCGTCGGCGACGCCCAGGACGCCTGGCGCGACGTCGTCGCCACCGCCGCGCGCCTCGGCATCCCCGCGCCCGGCCTCTCCACCGCCCTGGCCTACTACGACTCACTGCGCGCCGCCCGCCTGCCGGCCGCGCTCACCCAGGGCCAGCGCGACTTCTTCGGCGCCCACACCTACCGCCGCACCGACCGCGAGGGCTCCTTCCACACCCTCTGGGGCGGCGACCGTTCGGAGGTGACCGCCTGACCGCCCCTCAGCCCGTGCGCCACTCCGCCGACTCAAGGGCCCCGGCCGCCTGCGGGCCCATGAGCCCGAGGCCGCCGTCCACGAACAGCGAAGCCCCCGTCACGTAGGACGCCCCCGGGCCGGCCAGGAACGCGATCGCCTCCGCGACCTCCCGCGCCGTCCCCTCGGCCCCCTCTCGGTCGGAACGGTAGGTGATCCCGACATCGAACCCGTTGCGGGCGAGCGCGACCGCCGTCGCCTTCCCGATCCCGGAATCGGCCCCGGTGATGACCGCGACCCGGTCGTACGTCACGGCTCCTCCGGCTCACTCTCGACCCCGGCGATCGGATCACCGTCCCGGGTGCCGCTCTCGGCGTCCCCCTCATACCCTTCGGCGGCACTCTCGCTCCCCGGCACGACCCGCTCGTGCGCCTGCTCCTCCAACCCCGAACTCGCCCCGGGCTCCTTGTCGTCCGCCTCGTCTCTCTTCTCCACTGCCGCCCCCTTGCGTGTGAACCGCTCATTCCGTCCAGCACCTTTCTTGCCGGACCACCCGCCCTTAACCCGCCGCCGAGCGCCTGTTGCGCGATTCGGGTGGTCTGCCGCCTATGGGCGGTGTAGACACTTTTCCCGGGCGGCAAGGGAGGCAGTGTGGGGCGCGGACAACCCATCGACCAGACCAACTGGCCCAAGGAAGGCCCGCACCGCAGGCTCCTGGAACATCTCGACAAGATCCACCAGGACAACGGCCAGAAGAGCCGGCGTGACATCGCCGCCGCGATGCACATCGAATCCGCTTCCTACATCAACGACTTCCTGCGCGGCTTGCGGCTCCCGCTCGATCCCGCGCAGCTCTCGTCACTCGTCCGAGCCCTGGGAGGCGGGGAGGACGACGCCCGCGACGCCGTCCGGCTGTACGAGAAGACGCCGAAGCACCAGCCTGATCCGGCGCCGCATCCGTGGGTCCGTCAGGTTTCGGAGCACATCGCGTGGACGCTGGTCGACCCGCAACGCGACGCCTCCACGTTCAGAGAGGCGACGATCGCCGTCGCCGAGCGCCTCAGCGCGTTGTGCGGCGAGGCCGAGGCCGCCCTGGACGACGATCCTTGGCTGGACGGCGAACTGGCCGAGCGCTTCACCAAGTGGACGGAGTGGCTGCTGCGAACCTCGCTCTCAGCGAGCCTGCGCGATCTGTCTCCGGCGGAGGCCGCTCTGCTGGTGCTGGTCCCGCTGCTGCATCACGTTCACATGGTCCGGACACTCGCCGGACTCCGCGAGATCGACCCGCTCGACTTCAACGTCGACGCCGGTGAGGGGGCGCGCCGGGATTACGAGACCTTCCTCGGCGGACAGCGGGAGCTGGTCGACCGGGCGAAGGCCCGCAGCCTTCCCGACCGTGACACGGCCGGACCTGAGATCGGCTGGTGGCTGTTCCACCGCTGGGTGGCTCGCTTCCCGCGGGCCTACGCGCTCGGAGCCGTTCGGGAAGTTCTGAGCAAGCTAGAGATCGCCGATCGTCGAATGCGTGATGAGGTGCTCGGCGCTAAGACCGTCCAGCGCTTCCTGGCCGCCCTGCGACTCGACCTGTCGGAGCTGGGGGACACCGACCGGAAGAACGCACCACAGTTCGAGACCGTCCTGTTCGCGGGCGAACCGCACGAGCAGCGCGTACGGGAACTTCTGATCGGACAGATTCTCACGGCCGCCTATTCCCTGACGATCGATCTCGTCCGGCTTCCGGACATCGTGGTCAGGCATCTGGGCATTCCACACCCGGTCGATCTGGCCGAGCTGCGAGAGACCGCGACGAGCCGGGCGAAATGGGTGCTCCAATCGGACTGCCTCATACTGCGCGCCGACTGCCACCACCCCGCCGAGCTTGAAGGGCTCCATCAATACGCGAGCCAGGTGGATGCGCTTCTGCACACGATCCGGCAAGGATGCGGCGACCACTCCACGATGCAGGTCCTCACCCGGCTGCCCTCCCGCGCGACGGCCGACGACGTCAGGCCCGGTGCCGATGATGACGGCCGCCTGCTCTTCCAGCGAGTGAGCCGCTTCCGCCTCGACGAACGCCGCGTCCAGGATCTGCTGATGGGGGAGCAGCTCTACCAGGATCGTGGCCTCGCCGTCCGCGAGCTGTACCAGAACGCCCTCGACGCCTGCCGTTATCGCCGGGCCCGTCACGCCTACCGAGGCCGGGGTGACTGGCTGGACGACTGGGAAGGCCGTATCCACTTCCTTCAGGGCGTCGATGAGAATGGTCGCGACTACCTCGAATGCCGCGACAACGGAATCGGCATGACGGAAGCCGTCCTCACCGATGTCTTCTCACAGGCCGGCACCAGATTCACCGACACCACCGAGTTCCTGGTCGAGTCCGCCGACTGGCAGAGCGCCGACCCGCCCATCCCGTTCCACCCCAACAGCCGCTTCGGCATCGGCGTCCTGAGCTACTTCATGATCGCCGATGAGATCGACGTCATCACCCGCCCCCTGGACCGCGGACACCGCCCGCACCCGACTTTGAAGGTCTCCATCTTCGGCCCCGGCCACCTGTTCCGCATCGAGCACCTGCCCATTGATCATTCTCCGGGGACGTCGGTGAAGCTTTACCTCCGCGACGGAGAGGACGCGCCGTCCTGTGTGGAGGAGTTGCGCCGGCTCCTGGGCATCGCGGAGTTCCGGACAGTGGCCGAGCACGGCTCCCAGAGCGAAGTCTGGGAGCCGGCTGTTCTCAAGCCCCGGGTCCGCCCGTCTTGGGAAACCGACGGCCTCAACGTCCACGGCAGACTCGTTCCCTGGACCGCCCCGGATGGCGGTGGGCAGGTCGTCTGGTGCGAGAAGGGCGGCGGAATCCTGGTGGACGGCATCTACGTGCAGCCGGCCGTCCGACGCGGCATCTTCGCCGGACTGGAGAAGGGAACTCTGCGCGGCGCGGTGGTCAACCTCACCGGGCAACGCGTTCCCGAACGCCTCTCCGTGGATCGGCGGTCTGTCCTTTCTGACGCTTCGGAGGACGCCGAGCACCTGTTGCGGTCGGCCATGAGCGAACTGATCGGGGCGGGCCGGCCCTTGCTGCACATGCGGTGGGTGAGTGGTGTCACAGAGGCCAGCCCGCGGCTCGGCGACATCATCAGTGAAGCTGCCGCCGCCGCGCGCATCGAATTCGTCACCAGAACCGGGGCCGTGGACATCGCACGCGTCGGATGCTTCCTTCAGGACTCCCACCTGGTCCAGGACGGCGACGACGCGATGCAGGAGTTCAGGGAGGAGGGAGCCAACTACTGGCACTGGGACTTCGGCCCTTATATGAATGACCATGTGCTGCTTTGGAGATTGGCGGCACATGGATCGGAATCGGTTCTCACGGAGCAGGCCGAAACCCCAGGACCGGTCCAGCGCGCGTTGCCGTCCGATATTTTTCTCCTTGGATTCAACGAGTACATTCACCCGGAAATCTCCCTGTCCATGACCGACTGGGAGTGGACGTGGGATGACGTGCGAAGTCATCCCGGGCACATCCTCTGGGTGGCACTGTTGACCGGAGCCACCCCCAGAGATGTGGCACGTCGTGCGCTTGAGTTGGGCATCGTTGAGATCGAACCAGAACGGTTCGGTGTGTCCGCCGACAGCACAGATCTCGTGGTGCTGAGCGAGGAGCGCAGCGGCAGGCCCCGTTGGCTCGACCTGGCCGATCCGGTTCCCCTTGGGCACGTCGTGGCGGTCGCTCTCCAGTTCGGGATCGGATTGCGGGAGTTGCGGGACCGGCTCGAAGGCTACGGGCATCGCCTTCCATCGGCTGCGCCGACCATGGATGTACCGACGTCTCGGGATCTGCGTCTGCTCAGTTGGCACGCAGGTGAAGTGACCCCGATCAACGGCAGGCCGCAGCCCTTGCCCGCCAGCCATGTGGTCAGAAGTGCACGAGATCTCGATATGCCGGTATCGGACGTTTGTGAACGGTTGGCCGCCTTCGACTTCCGTGCCGAAGCCCTCTCGTTGCCGAACAGGCCGTCCGAGGAGGACGGCAAACTGTTCGACTGGAGACTCGGTGACGTGGAGCGGGACGAATTCGACCCTCGGGCTCCGCTCGCTCCGGCGCACCTGGCTCGGGCTTCGATCGCGCTCGGACTCCCGGTACCCGAGGTCGCCGCGCGTTTGGCCGCCTATGGTGTCCCGGTACCCGACCGGCTCCCCGATCGGGTCGCCGACCGGGATTTGACGTTGCTCAGCCGGGACGGCGACGCGGGCCCCGGTTGGTGGTCAGCCGATGAGGAGATTTCGGTCCCGAGTCTCCTGGTCATCAGCACCAAGGCGGAGGTAGACCCGGAGTATGCGGCGGCGCGTCTCGCCGAGTACGGCTTGAGGGTTCCCAATGGGCCGTTTCCCGCGAAGCCCGATGAAGCGACCCTGCGCTTGTTGTCTCGTAACTTCGGCGTCACCGGTCGGTGGCTGGACCCGAAGCAGCCTGTACCTCGAGGGCACCTGGTCCGGGCTTCCGTCGAGTTGGGGATCGGCCCCAGGACGGCGGCCGAGCGGCTGGCCGTATGCGGAATGCTCCTGCCCGCTGGGGACATTCCGGAGGCGGCCATCCCAGCCGACCTCGTACTGCTGCGGTACTCCCAGAACTACGGCACTCCATGGCTGGACGCAGATGAGCCCGTGTCACTCCTCCACCTGCTCAAGGTATCGCGGAAGACGGGGATCAGTGTGCGGGAGGCGGCGGAGCGGTTGCGGTGGTTGGGGATGGACGTTCCGGATGTGGATGAGAGTGTTGCGGAGGCTCTGCGGAGGCTGCCTCGGGTGACCTGAGCCGTAGGGTTGCGGGGTGTGGGTTCCTACGGATGGTGAGATCCGGGCGTTGCATGAGAGGTGTGCGCCGAGCCGGGGAGCGTTCGAGGTCGTCTACACGCACTGTGTGATCGTGTGTGAGATCGCCGAGCAGATCATCGGGACCGCCGGCCTTGAGGTCGACGTGGACCTTGTGCGGGCCGGGTGCCTGCTGCATGACGTCGGGGTGTATCGGCTGTACGACATGAGTGGGCAACTCGATCACAAGGGGTACGTGCGGCACGGGGTGCTGGGGCATGAGCTGCTTCGTGGCGAGGGGTTCCCCGAGGAGATCTGCCGGTTCTGTTCCCGTCACACCGGGATGGGGCTGACGCGGGACGACGTCGAGCGGCAGGGGCTGCCCGTGCCGGCCGGTGACTATGTGGCCGAAACCGGCGAGGAGCGGCTGGTGATGTACGCGGACAAGTTCCATAGCAAGACGAGTCCGCCGTCCTTCGTCAGCGCCGAGACGTATGCCGTTCATGTACGGCGATACGGCGAGGACAAGGTCGCGGCGTTCAAGGCCATGCGCGAGGTGTTCGGGGAGCCCGATCTCGCGCCGCTCGCAGCCCGGTTCGGTCACGCTGTGGCGTGAGGCGGGGTGTGCGCCCCTGTGCTGTATCTCGGTGAGGAACACCAGGTCAGAGGTGTGATCTCGGGAGGACGCGCAGGACGTCACATCAGCGCACGCCCGGAGGTGGGTGGACCGGCGCAGGCTGTTCTCGTTCGCGGGAAACGGGACGGGAGTGGTGGTCATGCAGACGGTCGTGGAGCTGGCGCCGATGATCGGCGGGGTGCTCAACATGGCGGCGGCCGGGATCGGGGCCGCGGTGGCGTTCACCGGGTGGAAGCGGCGGCGGTGACGCGGGCAGTGGGTGCGCGGGGGCAGGATGGAGGGGTGAGCCTTATCGATGAGCTTCCCTCTGGAAACGACGCCGACGCCGATTCGTTGTTCGAGGCGTTCGAACGATGGGTGTCGGGGCGCGGGATCACGTTGTATCCCGCGCAGGAGGAGGCGCTCATCGAGGTCGTGTCGGGCGCGAACGTGATCCTGTCGACGCCGACGGGGTCCGGGAAGAGCCTGGTGGCGGCCGGGGCGTTGTTCGCGGCGCTGGGCCGGGGGCAGGTGGGGTTCTACACCGCGCCGATCAAGGCGCTGGTGTCGGAGAAGTTCTTCGACCTGTGCGAGATGTTCGGGCGCGACAACGTCGGGATGATGACGGGCGACGCCAGTGTGAACGCGGACGCACCGATCGTGTGCTGTACGGCCGAGGTGCTGGCCAACATGGCGCTCAGGGACGGCGCCGACGCCGACATCGGTGTCGTGGTGATGGACGAGTTCCACTTCTACTCCGAGCCCGAGCGGGGGTGGGCGTGGCAGATCCCGCTGCTGGAGCTGCCGCAGGCGCAGTTCCTGCTGATGTCGGCCACGCTCGGGGACGTCGCGTTCTTCCAGAAGGACATCACGCGGCGGACGGGGCGGCAGACGGCGTGGGTGACGTCCGCGGAGCGGCCCGTCCCGCTGATCTACGACTACCGGGTGACGCCGCTGCACGAGACGATCGAGGAGCTGCTGGCCGAGCAGAAGGCGCCGGTGTATCTGGTGCATTTCACCCAGGCGGCGGCGATCGAGCGGGCGCAGTCGCTGATGAGCATCAACGTGTGCACGAAGGCGGAGAAGGCCCGGATCGCGGAGCTGATCGGCAACTTCCGGTTCACGACGAAGTTCGGGCGGAACCTGTCGCGGTTCGTGCGGCACGGGATCGGGGTGCATCACGCGGGGATGCTGCCGAAGTACCGGCGGCTCGTGGAGCGGCTCGCGCAGGCGGGGCTGCTGAAGGTCATCTGCGGGACGGACACGCTGGGCGTGGGCGTCAACGTTCCCATCCGGACGGTGGTGTTCACCGCGCTGAGCAAGTACGACGGGCACCGGGTGCGGCGGCTCCGGGCGAGGGAGTTCCACCAGATCGCCGGGCGGGCCGGGCGGGCCGGGTTCGACACGGTCGGGTTCGTCGTCGCGCAGGCGCCCGAGCATGTGGTGGAGAACGAGAAAGCACTGGCTCGGGCGGGGGACGACCCGAAGAAGCGGCGCAAGGTGCAGCGGAAGAAGGCGCCCGAGGGTTTCGTCGGGTGGGACGAGGACGTCTTCAAGAAGCTGCAGGAGGCCGAGCCGGAGATGCTCCGGTCGCGGTTCCAGGTCAGCCACGCGATGCTGCTGTCGGTGATCGCGCGTCCGGGCAACGCGTACCAGGCGATGAAGCGGCTGCTGACCGACAACCACGAGGAGCCGGCGGCGCGGCGCAGGCACATTTCGCGGGCCATCGCGATCTACCGGTCGCTGCTGGCGGGCGGTGTGGTCGAGGTCCTGCCCGAGCCCGACGATCTGGGCAGGTACGCGCGGGTCACCGTGGACCTGCAGGAGGACTTCGCGCTCAACCAGGCGCTGTCGACGTTCGCGCTCGCCACGTTCGAGATCCTGGACCCGGCCTCGCCGTCGTACGCGCTGGACGTGCTGTCGGTCATCGAGGCGACGCTGGAGGACCCGCGGCAGATCATCGCGGCGCAGGTCAACAAGGCGCGGGGCGAGGCCGTCGCGGAGATGAAGGCGGAGGGCATCGAGTACGAGGAGCGGATGGAGCTGCTCCAGGACGTCGACCATCCGAAGCCGCTGGAGGAGGAGCTCGACGCCGCGTACGAGATCTACCGGGCCGGGCATCCGTGGGTCGGGGACCATCCGCTGCGCCCCAAGTCGGTCGTGCGGGACATGTACGAGCGGGCGATGACGTTCACCGAGTACATCGGGTTCTACGAGCTGGCCAGGGGCGAGGGTCTCGTCCTGCGGTACCTGTCGGGGGCCTACAAGGCGCTGCAGCAGACCGTCCCGGAGTCGATCAAGACCGATGATCTGATCGACCTGATCGAGTGGCTGGGGGAACTGGTGCGGCAGGTCGACTCCAGCCTGCTGGACGAGTGGGAGCAGCTCGCGAACCCGGCCGACGAGGACCTGGACGAGCCGATCGAGGAGCGGATCACGAAGGTGACCGCGAACACGCGGGCGTTCCGGGTGCTGGTGCGCAACGCGCTGTTCCGCCGGGTGGAGCTGGCCGCGCTGGAGCGGTTCCGGGAGCTGGGCGAGATGGACCCGGACTTCGGCGCCGACGCGTGGGCCGAGGCCATGGACGGGTATTTCGCCGAGCACGACGAGCTGTTCACCGGGCCGGACGCGCGGGGGCCGAAGCTGCTGCAGATCGAGGAGGTCCCGCAGGACGCGCTGTGGCGGGTCCGGCAGGTGTTCGACGACCCCGAGGGGCATCACGACTGGGGCATCAGCGCCGAGGTCGACCTTGCGGGCTCCGACCAGGAGGGCGAGGCCGTCATCCGCGTGACCGGCGTCGACCGGATGTGACACAGGGAGGCAAGGGATGGTGCAGGTCGCGGTGGCGCAGTTCGCGCCCGGCGTCAACAAGGACGAGAACCTGGCGGCGATCGGCAAGCTCGCGGGCGAGGCCGCCGGACGCGGGGCGAAGGTCGTGGTGTTCCCCGAGTTCGCCATGTTCACGGCGCCGAAGATGGACGAGCGGTTCGTCGACTCGGCCGAACCCCTGGACGGCCCGTTCGCCGGCGGGCTCGGGGAGCTGGCCCGGCGGCTCGGCGTGCACGTCGTCGCGGGGATGAACGAGCGGCTGGACGAGCCGGACCGCATCTCCAACACGCTCGTCGCCGCCGGCCCCGGCGGGGACATCGTCGCCGAGTACCGCAAGATCCACCTGTACGACGCGTTCGGCTACAAGGAGTCGGCGCTGGTCCGGCACGGCGACATCGCGAACCCGGAGACGTTCACCGCCGAGGGCGTCACGTTCGGCATGCAGACCTGCTACGACGTCCGGTTCCCGGAGGTGACGCGGCGGATCGTGGACGCGGGCGCCGACGTGCTCGCGCTGCCCGCTGCCTGGGTGCCGGGGCCGCTGAAGGAGGACCACTGGCGGACGCTGGCCCGGGCCCGCGCCATCGAGAACACGATCTACGTGGCCGCGGCCGGCCAGTGCGCCCCGACCGGCGCCGGCAACAGCATGATCGTGGACCCGATGGGCGTGGTCGCGGCCGGGCTGGGGGAGAGCCCCGGTGTCGTGGCGGGGGAGGTGTCGCCCGAGCGCGTCGCCGCCGTCCGCGAGAAGAACCCGGCGCTCGGCCTGCGCCGCTTCACGGTCGCGCCGGCCGAGTAGCGGTTGTATCGAGGCGGCAACGGTCGGCGCGATTCTCCGTGTCGGAGTGGGCGCGTAGCGTGACGATCGGATGGTGCGTCTTTCCTCTGACCTTCCGCCCGCCGGGTTCACCCGCGCCGAGCCCCGTCCCCCCGGCCGCCCGCGTCCGTTGCGGTCGCCGCGTCCGTCCGTCGCCGTCGTGCTCGTGCTGGGCGCCGGGCTGGTCGTCGCCGTCGGTCACGGGGCGATGCGTTCGTCCCCGGCCCGCACGCTGACGCCCGGCGCGGCCACGCCGTCGCCCGCGCGTACGGCGCCGCCGTCCTCCACGATCCCTTCGCCTGGGCGGGCGGCGCCCGAGCCGAGCGACGTGTCGTCCGAGAGCCTCTCCGCGACGCGGAAGCGGCCGTCCCGCCGAGCGGACGCGGTCCCCGCGCAGGGGCGGCGGCCGCCTCGTTCCCGGCCACGGCCAGGTCCCCGGGCCACCCCGCGCGACTCGCGGCCCGCGGTGCCGTCGTGGATCGTCGCGGAGTGCCGGCGCCGCTTCCCGGACGATCCGCGCCGCAGGTCGGCCTGCGTCGCGGCCCTCACCGACGCGTTCGGGAGCTGATCGGGAACGGCGGGAACCCGCGGGTTCACAGCACGAGCGGATGCCGGAGCGCGACGCCCTCTACCGGGGACCGCGTCCCCGACCTGCGGCCGGTGGGCGTCCAGGTCGAGCAGAGCGAGCAGGGGCCTGAACGTCGGCCTGGCCGGTGACGCCACCGCGGAGCTGGTCCGGGGCTGGGAGGCCGCGCGCCGCTGGCGTGATTCGACGCGGCTCCGCCGGGGCGGGTCAGGCCGCGGCGGAGCTCATCAGCCGGTCGACGTGGGCGCGCAGCTCCCGGACGTCGGCCCCCGCCTCGGTCGCGAGCCGTACCGACAGGAAGCCGTCGTCGTGCAGGATGCCGAGCAGGATGTGCCCCTTGCGGATCTCCTTCTGCTTGAGCCTGATCGCGTGCCGCAGGCTCAGCTCCAGGGCCTTCTTCGCCTTCGGTGTGAAGGGGATGTGCCCCCCGCGCAGGCGTGAGAGCCTCCCGGCGGGGACGTCGAGGGCGCCCTCGCCGAAGGTCTCCTCGGTGGCCTCCCGGACGGCGTCGAGGTCGATGCCGATGCTCTTCAGCGCATCGGAGTCGAGCACGTCTCCGCCGGTGGCGTTGACGCGGGCGATCCGGGTGCGCAGGTCGTCGGCGGCCAGCCCGTGCTCGCGGAGCGCGCGGGCCACGGCGTCGTCGCCGCGCAGCACCGAAAGCAGGACGTGCTCGGTGCCGATGTGGTGGTCGCCCAGGTCGCGGGCCTCCGACTGGGCGCCGATGACGGCCGCCCGCGCGTCCTCGGTGAAACGCTCGAACATCGCGTTACTGCTCCTTCCTGAGAAGGCGGCGCCCGCCGCCGTGCTTCTTGTGGACGGCCTGCCTGCTCACGCCGAGGCAGACCGCGATCTCCTGCCAGGACCAGCCCTGGTCGCGGGCGCTGGCGACCTGGAGGGCCTCCAGCCGTTCGGCCAGTTCGCGCAGCGCGCGCACGGCCCGCAGTCCGACCGCGGGGTCCCGGCTGCTCGCCTCCTGGGCGAGCTTCACTCCATCGCTCATGCCGTCAATGTAGGTTGACATCGCGTCGATGTCAACCAACGTTGACGACGGGTGCGGTCAGCGGACCGTCAGCAGGGTGGTGAGGAGGTCGTCGAGGGTGACCAGGCCGGAGATGCGGCCGTCCGGGGCCACGGCCAGGCCGAGATGGCTGTGGTGCGCCTTCAGCGTGGCGACGGCCTCGCCGACCGGCGTGTCGACCGGCACCGCCGGCACCGGATGCGCCAGGTCGCGGGCCGGGGTCTCGCGGCCGCGCGCACGGGCCAGGTAGGCGTCGCGGACGTGCACCATGCGGGCGGCCCGCCGCCCCGAGCCCCGCAGCATGATCCGGAGACACCCGGTCCGGGCGGCGGTGTCGACGACCTCCTGCGGCGTCGCCGTGGCCGGGACGGACACGATCTCCGAGACCGGCACGACCAGGTCGGTCAGCGGTGCGCGAGGCGCGTCCAGCGCGTTGGTGATCAGCGTCAGCTCGGTCTCCTCGATCAGCCCGAGCCGCCGCGAGTCCTGCGCGATGCTGCGCAGCTGCTCCGGCGTCCGCGACACCTCCCGCGAATCGGCCGGCCGGATGCCGACCACGCGCAGCATCAGGTTCGACGCGCCGTTCAGGGCGGCCAGCACCGGGCGGGCGGCCGTGGCGAACCCGCGGAACGGCAGGCCCAGCACGACCGCGGAGCGCTCCGGGTCGGTGATCGCCCACGACTTCGGCGCCATCTCGCCGACGACCATGTGCAGGAACGTCACCACCGCGAGGGCGAGGACGAACGCGACCGCGTGCGCCGCCCCGTCCGGCAGGCCCGCGGCGTGGATCGGCGGCGTCAGGGTCGCCGCGAACACCGGCTCGGAGACCAGGCCGAGACCGAGCGAGCACATCGTGATGCCGAGCTGCGCCCCGGCGAGGGTCAGCGACAGCTCGTCGATCCCGGCGACCGCGGCGGACGCGGCCCGGCCGCCGCGCGCGGCGGCCCGCTCCAGGCGGGGCCGCCTGGCCGCCACCAGCGCGAACTCGGTGGCGACGAAGAACCCGTTGCCGGCCAGCAGCGCCAGCGTGACGAGCGCGCCGAGGGCGAGGTTCACCGGCCCTCCTCGACGGTGCGGATGCGGATCAGTTCCGGCACGTGCCGGTGGATGGTCAGGACCTCGACCACGGCGGTGCGGGGCGGCTCGTCCAGCCGCGTCGGCGGAAGGTCCACGGTGACCACGTCCCCGGGCTCGGCCACCCGGCCCAGCCGCTTCAGCAGCAGGCCCGCGACGGTCTCGTAGTCGCCCTCGGGCAGGTCGATGCCCGTCTCGTGGGCGACCTCGTCCATCCGCAGCCCGGCGTCGGTCGTCCACCATTCGCCGGTCCGGATCGCGAGGTCGTCGCCGGGCTCGTTCTCATCGGCGATCTCCCCGACCAGCTCCTCGGCGACGTCCTCCCAGGTGAGGATCCCGGCGAAGCCGCCGTACTCGTCGACCACGCAGGCCAGCGGCGCGGCGGCGCTCTGCAGCCGGAGCACCACGTCCGGCAGCGGCAGCGACGACGGCAGCAGCAGCGGTGCCCTGACGATGTCGCGGACCTCGGTGCGGCCGGTGTCCTCCGGGCCGAGCATGATCAGCTCCTCCAGCCCGACGACCCCGACGACGTCGTCGACGCTCTCACCGACGACCGGGTAGCGGGAGTGCCCGCTCGCGGAGATGACGTCGTCCAGCTCGGCGGCGGCCGCGGACGCGTGCACGGTCACCACGTCGACGCGCGGGACCATGACCTCCTCGGCGTCCAGGTCGGAGAACAGCAGCGCCCGCTCCAGCAGATCGGCGTGGCCCGCCTGGAGCTTCTCGCCGGACTCACCGATCATGCGCCCGAGCTCCTCCAGCGTCGCGCCGTGGTGCAGTTCCTCCACCGGCTCGATGCCCACCGCGCGCACGAGCCGGTTCGCGGCCGCGTCGAACAGCCGGATCACCGGCCCGGCGACCACCAGGTAGACGGCGGTGGACGCCGCGAGCGCGCGCGCCAGCCGCTCCGCCCGGGCCAGCGCCAGGTTCTTGGGGAACAGCTCGCCCAGCACCATCTGGATCACGGTGGCCAACGCGAACCCGAGCGCCACCGCGACGGTGCCGGTCGCCGCGTCCGGTACCCCGCCCGCGCGCAGCGCCGGGGCGATCAGGTCGGCCAGCGCGGGCTTGGCGATGAACCCCACCACCAGTGCGGTGACCGTGATGCCGAGCTGGGCGCCCGACAGCATGAACGACAGCCGCCCCATCACCCGCAGCGCCCGCGCGGCCGCCCGGTCGCCCTCCGCCGCGCGCTGGTCGAGGACCGGGCGGTCCGCGGTGACGAACGCGAACTCCTGCGCCACGAAGTACCCGGTGGCGACGGTCAGCAGCAGGACGGCGAGCAGCCCGAGCACGGCGTTCACCCGGCCCTCCCTCCGCTGCCGACACGTCCAAGATCCCTTTACCCAGTCGGCACCGACTTCCCCGCGATCCCGGGACGGTTATCGACTGCTCTGTGTGGAATGAACCCTGGGCGAGCAGAACCTGCCCGCGCGGAGGCCGCGGCCACGAATGCGAGGGGGCGCCGATGCCCAGACCGTTCGCCTCGTCCGCAGATCTGGGCGACAAGACGCCGACGCTGGAGGTCCTGGCCGACGGGGTGTACGCGCTCACGGCCGAGGGGGACCCGAACGTCGGCGCCGTCGAGGGCGAGGACTTCCTCGTCTGCTTCGAGGCCCTCGCCACGCCGGCGGCGGCCCGCGACTGGCTCACCGTCCTGCGCGCGCACACCGACAAGCCGATCCGCTACCTGGTCCTGTCGCACTACCACGCCGTCCGGACGCTGGGCGCGAGCGCGTTCGGCGCCCCGGTGGTCATCGCGCACGACCTGACCCGCTCCCTGATCGCCGAACGCGGCAAGCAGGACTGGGAGTCGGAGTACGGGCGGATGCCCCGGCTGTTCAAGGACCCCGACGGCATTCCCGGGCTCACCTGGCCGTCCGTGACGTTCTCCAGCACGCTCACCATCGACCTCGGCGGCGACCGCGGCGACCTCGACCTGGCGTACTGCGGCCGCGGCCACACCGAGGGCGACATCGTGGCGTGGCTGCCCCGGCACCGGATCCTGTTCGCCGGCGACCTCGTGGAGACCCAGGCGGCCCTCTACACCGGCGACGCGTTCCACCGCGAGTGGGCCTCGGGCACGCTCGACCACGTGAACTCGTTCGGCGCCGAGACGCTCGTCGGCGGGCGCGGCGCCGTCGCGCACGGCCGGGACGCCGCGCACGCCGCCGTCGGGCAGACCCGCGACTTCCTCGACACGATGATCCGGGAGACCGGCCGGGTCCGCGACGGCGGCGGCACCCTCAAGGACGCCTTCGCCGCCGTGCACGCCGCGCTGGCGCCCGCCTACGGCCGGTGGCCGATCTTCGAGCACTGCCTGCCGTTCGACGTGTCCCGCCTGTGGGACGAGCTGGACGGCGTCGAACGCCCCCGGATCTGGACGGCCGACCGCGACCGCGAGGTCTGGGCACAACTGCAGGACTGAACGTCCACCCGAGGGCTGCCGGTGCCCGGAATTCGTGACAGTCTGGAGTGAGCCGGGCCCGCGTGATCAGCGTCGGATCAGCCCGCGGGCACAAGGGTTTCCCTGACGCGGTGGGGAGTGCCGATGAACGAGGAAAGCCGCCCCCGTCCGGTGTTCGATCCCGGTATCCCCGGCGACGACCGCGCGCTGCTCGCCGCGGCGCCCGGACGGCTCGTCGCGGCCTGCATGGACGCGCCCGGGCCACCGCGGCTGCGCCCCGCCACGGTCGCGGCGCGGCTGGTGTGGATCCCGGTGTTCGCGTTCTTCTACGGCGTGCTGCCCGGCGGGTGGCTGCGGGTGTTCTTCCTCGCCTCGCTCGACGAGGACGACCTGATGGGCGGCGCGACGCGCTGGGGGAGACTGCCCGTCCTCGCGATGATGCTCACCCCCGCTCTGCAGGTGCTCCTGCTGCTGCTCGGGCAGACGGACGCGGCGATCGTCCTTGCGGCGGTGAGCTTCACCGGCTGGGTCGCCGGCGCCCTGCGCCACGTCCGCGAGCCGGCCGCCGCCCGCGCCGCACGCGCGCACCACGGCTCCTACCTGCTGCCCGGCGACTTCGACCGGCCCGCCGCGCGGCTCCTCGTCCGCGCCCAGCGCGCCATCGACGCCGTCCTCGGGTCGCAGACGCATGGAGCCGGGCTTCTGGACGACGTCAACAACACCGTCGTCCTGCCGAGGCAGGAATGGGCCATCGCGGGCGCCCTCGCCGAGCACACGCGGCTGCGCCGGGAGCGCCGCGGCCAGCAGCCTGAACGGCTCTCGCCGCGCGTCCGGGCCCTCCTCGAACCCCAGGACCGCGCCCTGGAACTGTCGGTCCGCTCGGTCACGGCGCGGATCGAGGCCCTGGAGGGGTACGCGCACCGGGCGCGCGAGGCCGACGACGCCTACCACGAGTCGCGGGTGCTGCAGGGGCTGCCCGAGCAGAACGCCCGCTACCGGGACCTGATCGCGAGCACGGTCGGGGACGAGATGGCGGGCGCGGAGATCCGCGGGATGGCCGACGACGCGCTCCGGGCCGAGCGGGCGCTGCGCGACCGCGTCGCCGGTGCGCTGCGGGCCGGTCACGAGCTGCGGCTCTCCGTGGAGTGACCCGGATCAGTTCTCGGCCAGCACGATGACGCGGTCGTCGGCCGACAGCGTGAGCGGCGCCGTCTTGTCCGGGTTGAGCACCACCCCGTAGGCGGGCGGATCGTGGAATCGCTCGGTCAGCCGGTAGCCGAGCGCGACCTCGCCGCGCCGCCTCGCCGACTCGATGAGCGTCGCGAAGTCGGCCTCCTCGCCCGGCGCCAGATAGTCGCAGGCGGGCTTGAGGTAGATCTCCGAGCCGGCCGGGTCGAGCAGGTCGACGAACACGTCGTACAGGTGCCGGTTCTCGCTGAGCTGCGTCAGCATCAGGCTGATCAGCTTCTCGCTCACCACGAAGTCGTCGGCCTTGGTGACCTGCGCGATCTCCCGGTTGGCGTCGTCGTTGATCTCGCTGACGATGGCGAACGGGTCGCCGAGGGCGTCCTCCATGTCGCGCAGGTGCAGCAGCGTGACCAGCGTGCGGGCGTCGGCGTGCTCGCGGTCGAACCCCTCCTCCGACAGCACGATGACGTGCTGGTAGGAGCCGACGTCGAGGGACTCCAGGGACGGCCGCTCGGTCGGCTCGGCCCGGACGAAGTCGATCTTGAGGCCCTCGCACGGGCGCAGCCGCCCCGTCGGATCCTCGCGCGGCGCGGCCACCATCAGGGCCGAACACGGGGCGAGGAACTCGTCCAGCAGCTCGATGATCTTCGGGGCGCGGTGGTTCCAGCCGAGCATCAGCGTCCGCTCGGGCACCGGCTCGCGCGGGGTCGCCGTGGTGATCGCCGACTCGCGGACCGGCGGCGGGGGCGCGGACGCGAGCCGGATCAGCAGATCGTCCTCGGCCAGCACGATGATCTCGTCGTCGGCGCGGATCACGGTGTCCATCGGCGGGTTGAGCAGGACGGTCCCGTCCGCGCGCCGCAGCCCCGCCGGGATGCCCAGGTCGTAGGCCGAAAGCGACGCGCCGAACGTCCGCCCGTCCAGGTCCGGCTCGCGCCGCATGTAGAACTCGTGGCCGGCGAAGTCGAGCAGATCGGTGCAGACCTGCGACAGGCCCGACTGCCGGTGCGACTGGACGATCAGCCGGATCGCGACGTCGTCGGCGTCGATCACGTGCGCGGAGTCGCCGCCCGCGAGCCGGGCGGCGGGCAGGTTCGCCGAGTCGTGCACGGCGGCGACCACGTGCGGGCGGCCCCGTTCCCACGTCCGCGAGCCCAGCGACAGCAGCACCTTGATGACCCGGGTGTCGGCGTCGTCGACCTCCGGTGTGACGATCATGATGGAGCGGGCGGTGCCGGGACTGACCAGCTCCACGTCGGCGACCTTCAGCGGGTCGCCGGTGCGGCACACGATGCGGGTGCGGCCGAGGTCGCCCACCCGGTCCCGGATCGCGTCCTCCATCTCCACCTTGTCGCGGTTGGCGAGGATCGCCACGCACGACCTGCGCTTGCTCTGGTTGGCCTCCACCAGCTCGGCGACCACGGTGAAGACCTGCTCGGACCAGCCGAGCAGCACGGTGTGCCCGTGCTCGACGATCCGCGACCGGCCCTTGCGCAACTCGGTGATCTTGCCTTCGAGGCCGGTGGTGATCACGCCGATCAGCGAGCTGACGATGAAGATGCCGCCGACCGTGGCGACCAGCATCAGCGCCAGGAACGGGCCGGTGCCGGTGTCGTCGCCCATCGTGCCGGGGTCCAGCGTGCGCAGCAGGCTGCGCCAGACCATGCCGAGCCAGTGACCCTTGTCGGCGCTGTCGCGGGGCGTGACGACGACCGCCGCGGTCGCCACCACGAGCACCAGCGCGGCCGAGGCGAGACCGAGCCAGCCGATGAGCGCGGGCGTCCCCTTCGACATCGTCCTGTCGAACCAGTACCGCACACGGTCCCATCGCGTCGCGCGTCTCAACGGTCTGCCCCCTCGGCCGTTCCCCTGGGATCAGCCTATTGTGTTGTCATGCACCATTCCCGGCATTCTCCGCGATCCGGGATCGTTCGGCGGCGGGGACGGTTCTCTCAGCCGCCCCCGGCGAATGCCGTACCCAAAGGCGATTTGACCGTTGCGCACGTAAGAGGCCGGGGTGATGAGAATTCCACCACCCCGGCCCCTGTCGCAGTGCCGGAACGCCGCCGGCCACGCGGAGGACCGCTAGTGCGCGGCCTCGTACTGCTCGATCACATTGGCGGGGATACGGCCCCGCTCATTGACCTTGATGCCGGCGCTCTTCGCCCACTCGCGAATCTCAGCGGAGCGCTCACGGCTGCCCGCGGTCCGGGCGGCGCGGCCACCGCGGCCGGTGGGCTTGCGCGCCTTGCGGGCGCCGGCCACGAACGGCTCCAGGCCGTTGCGCAGCTTGGCGGCGTTCTTCTTGCTCAGGTCGATCTCGTAAGTCGTGCCATCGAGGGAAAAGCTGACGGTCTCGTCAGCCTCTCCGCCGTCGATGTCGTCCACGAGAAGGACTTCGACCTTCTGTGCCATGCGGGGACTCCCTCTAGCTATGCGTCCGGCTTGGCGTCCGGATGTGCCTCGATGAATGCAGCATAGACCTCATCCGATATCTTGCCACGTTCAGAGACTTCGATGTTACTTCGCAATGCCCACTCGCGGACATCGCCGTTCGTGTAGCCCTTGATCTTCGCGGTGCGGGACTTGCGTCCCTTCCCGGCGGGCTTCACCTCGGCGGCGTTCTCGATGAAGGGCGCGAGCGCGTCCAGCGTCTCGTTCAGCCGCTTGAAGTTGTCATCGCTCAAGTCGATCGTGAACGTCCGGTCAAGGACTTCGAAGTCCCGCTTTGCGACATCGGCCCCTTCGGAGCCGTCGATGTCGTCCACCCTAATGACCTTCTCGGCCATGTGTCTTCAGTCTTCCTTCCCCTGGCCTGCGCGGCGACCTTGACCGTAGCGGATTCCGGGACCCGGCATGACGCCAAGACGCGCGCGGCGGGGAAGTGGCCCGTGGAAGTGGCGCGGGAATGGCGGACGTATCAGGCGCCGTGCCGCTCGATCCAGGTGTGCAGGAGGAGCATCATCTCCAGCCGGATCGCCGGGTCCTCGATGTCGAACCCGAACATGCCGTGCAGCTGCGCCAGCCGGTAGCGGACGGTCTGCGGGTGCACGCACAGGACCTCTGCGGCGCCCGTGGCGTTGAATCCGTGCTTCATGCACTCCAGCAGCGTCACGGCGAGCCGCAGGCCCTGCCGCGGCCCGGCCTCCTCCAGCGGGGCCAGCCGCCGGGACGCCACGATCGCGGCGAGCGACCCGCCCTCCCGCAGCAGCAGCTCCGGCAGATGCTCCTCCGCCCGGACGAGCACCCCGCCGCGCCGCGCGCCCCGGCCGCCGCCCCTCGCGCCGGCCCGGCCCGCCGCGCCGCCCCCGCCGCGGGCCGTGCCGCCGCCGGGCCCGCCCGCGGCGGGCGCGGCGGGCGCCAGGTCCAGTGCGCGCCGCGCCCACAGCAGCGACGTCCCCGCCTGGTCCACCGGGACCGACGGGCCGATCGCGCCCGTCCAGCCCGCGAGCGTCGCGGACAGCTCCTCGATCCGGCCCGGCCCGTCGGGGTCGGGCATGACCAGGCAGGGGCGGCCGTGGTCCAGTCCCGTCAGCAGCGACGGCGGCAGCCCGGCGGGGCCCTCGCCGCCGCTGCCCGGACGCGGCCGCAGCACGATCACCGCGAGCCGCTTCGGCAGCGGCCAGCCCGCGCGGGCCGACTGCTCACGGGCGACCTCGGGCGGCGCGGGCGGGTCCGACAGCAGCAGGGTCAGCAGCCGGCCGCGGCGCTGCTCGCGCTCCCCGGCCGCCTTCTCCCTGGCCCGCGCGTAGCCGTGCGCCGCCGCGGACGCCAGCGCGTCCAGATACGCGAAGTTGGCCTCGGCGAGCAGGCTGATCAGCGTGCGGGGGCGGCCGAGCCGCTCGGCCTCGACCGCCAGGTGCCGCCAGGCGAGCCGCGACCCGACCCGCATCGCGTTCTGCAGATGCTCCAGGCTGCGGCCCTCCACGGCCTCGCCGTAGCCCACGTCGAAGAAGACCTGGTACACCTCCTTCCAGGAGGCGTCCGGGTCGGCGATCATGTGGACGAAGTGCTCCATGGCGTGCGCGACCGCGGCCTCGGCCACCCGCGAGTAGGCCGTGTCGCCCGGCCGGTCGTACTCGGGGACGTGCCTCAGCACGCCCTGCACCATGGGGCCGAGCAGGTCCGGGAGATGGGGCCGCATCCACCGCGCCTCCTCCGGCGGTATGTCACGCCACGGCTCCTCCGTCAGGCCGTCCAGCACGGACGATCCGGTGTGCGCGTCCTCGTATGCCGTCGTCACGTTGGCACCTCCTCGGCCTGACACCGGCCTGAGCCCGGTCGTCTCAACCTAGGCACGCACCGTGATCCGCGACACTCACCGGCGTTCATCCCGCGGCGGCGCGTTTGTCAGCCGCCTGACAAGACCGCGTCCAGGGCGGCGCGATCGCCCCGTGAAGGGGACGCGCCGGGCGGAAATCAAGTTCCGGTCAAAGGCGGCATGGCCCGGATTCCGGGGGGTAGCCGCCACCACGTGCCCACTCACCACCCGCCAGGCCACCACTGGACACGTTCACTTCAAGGGAGCTGAATCATGGTCGACTCCGCCGGCCGCGGCGACGCCAAGCAGGAGCAGCTGGATCATCGGCGGGTGAGCCCGGAAGGGACCGGGCTCACCACCGACCAGGGAATCAAGGTCGACGACACCGACAACTCGCTGTCGGCGGGCGAGCGCGGCCCGTCGCTGATGGACGACTTCCATCTGCGCGAGAAGATCACCCATTTCGACCATGAGCGGATTCCCGAGCGGGTCGTGCACGCGCGCGGATCGGGCGCGTACGGCCATTTCCGGTTGCACGAGTCGCTCGCCGACTACACGACCGCCGAGTTCCTGCGCGACACGTCGCTGACGACGCCGGTCTTCGTGCGGTTCTCCACCGTCGCGGGGTCGCGCGGCTCGGCCGACACCGTCCGCGACGTCCGCGGGTTCGCGACGAAGTTCTACACGCGGCAGGGCAACTTCGACCTCGTCGGGAACAACATGCCGGTCTTCTTCATCCAGGACGGCATCAAGTTCCCCGACTTCGTGCACGCGGTGAAACCCGAGCCGCCGAACGAGATCCCGCAGGCGTCCTCCGCGCACGACACGCTCTGGGACTTCGTGCAGCTTCAGCCCGAGACCCTGCACATGATGATGTGGCTGATGTCGGACCGGGCGATCCCCCGCAGCTACGCGATGATGCAGGGGTTCGGCGTCCACACGTTCCGGCTCGTCAACGCCGAGGGCCGCGCGACGTTCGTGAAGTTCCACTGGAAGCCGAAACTCGGCACCCACTCGCTCGCCTGGGACGAGACCCAGAAGATCGCCGGGAAGAACCCCGACTTCAACCGGGCCGACCTGTGGAACCGGATCGAGGCGGGCCAGTTCCCCGAGTACGAGTTCTGCGTGCAGCTCGTCCCCGCCGAGGACGAGCACAGGTTCGGCTTCGACCTGCTCGACCCGACGAAGATCATCCCGGAGGAGGAGGTGCCGGCGCGGCCGGTCGGGACGCTGACGCTGGACCGCAACCCCGAGAACTTCTTCGCCGAGACCGAGCAGGTCGCCTTCCACCTCGGCAACGTCGTGCCCGGCATCGACTTCACCAACGACCCGCTGCTGCAGGCGCGGCTGTTCTCCTACCTGGACACGCAGCTGATCCGGCTCGGCGGGCCGAACTTCCCGCAGATCCCGGTCAACCGGCCGGTCGCCGAGGTGCGCAACCACCACCGCGACGGCTACCACCAGATGGACATCCACCAGGGGCGGGCGAGCTACCACAAGAACTCGCTGTCGGGCGGCTGCCCGGTGGTCGGCGGCGAAGGCTCGTTCACCCACTACCAGGAACGGGTGGACGGCGACAAGATCCGCAAGCGGAGCGAGAGCTTCGCCGACCACTACTCGCAGGCGACCCTGTTCTGGAACAGCATGTCCGACTGGGAGAAGGAGCACATCGTCGGCGCGTTCCGGTTCGAGCTGGGCAAGTGCGACCACAAGCACGTCCGCGAGGGCGTCGTCGAGCACCTCAACCACATCGACCACGACCTCGCCGTCCGGGTCGCCGAGGGCGTCGGGGTGGATCCGCCGAAGTCGCCCGTGATCGCCAACCACGGTCGCAGCTCGCCCGCGCTGAGCCAGGCGAACTCGCCCACGGATTCGGTCGAGGGCCGCCAGATCGCGATCCTGGTCGCGGACGGGGTCGACTCGGCCGCCGTCGCCGCGGTCGGCGAGGCGCTCACCGAGGCCGGCGCGGTCTGCGAGGTGCTCGCCGCCGAGGACGGCTTCGTCCAGGCGGCCAACGGCGCCCAGGTGGAGGTCACCCGCGCGATGCCGACCGTCGCGTCCGTCCTCTACGACGCGGTGCTCGTGCCGGGCGGTGAGGAGAGCGTCCAGACGCTCGCGCAGGACGGTGACGCCGTGCACTTCGTCGCCGAGGCGTTCGTGCACTGCAAGGCGGTCGGCGCACTCGACGCGGGCATCGGCCTGCTGGAACGTGCCGGGATCACCGGCGTGGACTTCGCGGACGGCGGCACGGTCAGCGACAACGGCGTCGTCACCGGCGAGGGCCCCGGCGGCGACTTCTCGGCACAGATGATCGAGGCGGTCAAGGCGCACCGGCACTGGACGCGCAAGAAGTCCCATGTGCCCGCCTGACCACCCCTGACGACCCTCCCGGCGAGGGGCGGACCGGGGGACGGGGCCCGGCGCGGCGAGCCGCCGCGCCGGGCCCCGCCGCATGACCGCATTCTGCCAATTAATTGTGGGCAAGGTCACAGCACTTGTCGTTTCCGGGGTGATTGAACAATACTTTGAAAATATATCTTGTGCGACCGGCGGGCTAAAGTGCCGTGCGGGGCGCGGACAAACACGCGGCTAACGATCTGCATTGTGGCCTGATGACGTGCGCGCTTCGCCCGGGCGGCCGCCGGGCCGCCGTCCCGGCATGTCCCGCAAGTGGACGCTGACATGCGCTTTCCGGGCGGGAAGCCCTTGCACGGAGCGTGTCCGGGGGACGCCGGGTTGCCGGTCTGGGAAGACTCTCGCCGCCTGGACTGCCCAGGAGTGCAGTTCAGCTGTGCTCATTTCTGTAGCAAGATGACGGCCGTCTCGCCGGTTTTCCGGCCCTTACCGAGAAGGGTGTCCGGTGCCGTTTTCGACGCATGCCGGCGAGAAGCCAGGGGTCAGTAAATGAGGGGAGGGCGCATGGCCGCGTCCGTCATCGATCGATTCCGCGAGCTGGTCGTCGACGAGTCCGATCCCTTCTACTTCGACCACCCGCTCGACCACGTGCCGGGGATGCTGCTGTTCAGCGGCCTGCTCGACCTGGCCGTCCGCGCCGACGAGCTCCGGTCGCGCGGGCGGCCGCCCGGCCGGGTGGTGGCCGGACTCGACTTCACCCGGTTCTGCGAGCTGCGCGGCGCCACGACGCTGTCCTGCCGCGCGATCCCCGGCCCGAACCGGGCGTGGACGGTCGCCGCGCGCCAGGCGGGCGAGGAGGTGTGCGCGGGTTCCATCGCGTTCGCCGACGACGTCCCCGCGGTCCCGGCCGGTACGCGCGCGGCCGGCGCGCCGGCCACGCCCCGGCGGGCCCCCGCCGAGCTGGTCCACCGGCACCGCCCCGAGAACATCCTGGTCGGCGAGCCGGTGCGGCGCGGGCGCGGGGTGGTGGAGGCCGCCGTCCTGCGGCCGCCCGCCGGACCGGAGCCGAGACCGCCGTTCCGCGGCCCCGTGGAGATCGTCGAGGCCGGCCGGCAGTTCGCCACGATGCTGGAGCACGAGGAGCACGGCAGGCCCATGGACGCGACGCTGCTGTGGGTGGCTCTGCGGCTGGACATCCCCTGCCGCCTCGACCGCGACGCCCCGCTCCTGCTGCGCTGGCCGGTCGCGCGCGTCCCGGGGCGCCGCTCCCACTGCAGAATGACGCTGGCGGACGCCGTGACCGGCGCCGACCTGGGGTCGCTGGCCTACGAGGCGTATGCGGTGGGCCCGGAGCAGTACGCGCGGACCAGGGCGCGGTGACGAGACGATGACCGACAGACTCCTGGTGCTCGCGCCGCGCCTGCTGTTCGCCGCGGGCGCGGGCGCGCTGACCGTGGGGATCGTTCGCCACGCCGGGGGAGGGGGCGGCCCGGCCACCGTCCTCCAGCCCCCACCCACCACCGTTGAATCGATGAGCTCCGCTCAAACGGTCGCGGTGGGCCTGCTGGCCGCCTACCTGTGCTGGCTGCTCCTGGAGGCCCCGGTGACCTTCCGCCGCGCCGCCGCGCCGCCCGCCGACGCGCGGACGCTCCTGCCGTACGCGCTGGCCCGCATCCTGCTGGTCGCGTCGGCCGCACTCGCGCCCCTGCCGTGGGACGGATGGTCGCCGTGGCTGCTCGTGCCGGCCGCCGTGTTCGCCGCCGGGGTGGCGTTGCGGCAGGCCGCGATCCGCGCGCTCGGCCGCTTCTACTCCCACCACGTCATGCGGCAGGACGGCCACCGGGTGGTCACGAACGGGCTCTACGGGATCGTCCGCCACCCGGCCTACGCGGGGATGCTGCTCGCGAACACCGGTTTCGCGTGCTTCTTCCTCAACCCCGCCGGAGTCGCGGCGCTGGTCCTGCTGGCCGCCGCGGTGGCCTGGCGGATCCGGGTCGAGGAGCGCGCCCTGCGGGACGTTCCGGGTTACGCGCGGTACGCGGCCGGGAAGCCGCGCCTGCTGCCGGGAGTGTGGTGACCATGGGCGAGATCGGCCACAAGTTCACGCGGCTGGAGACGCTGCACGCGGCGGGCTTCCCCGTCCCGGACTTCTTCTGCCTGCCCGCCGCGGAGTTCGACCGGGCCCTCGGCGGGGTGAAGGACGCTCTTCCGCCGGTGCCGTCGGTGCCCGTGCAGAGCTGGTGCGCCTCCGCCGCGTCGGCGTTGTCCAAGGCCGTCCCGGCGGGAGAGGGCGCCGCCGGGCTGCTGGACGCCTTCGACGAGCGCATCGGCGCGCGGGGCATGGCCGCCGTCCGCGCCTGCGTCGTGCCGGGGGAGGACGGCGTCGGCGAGGACTCCGACGACGACCCGTTCGCCGGGATGAGCGACAGCTTCCTTTACGTCCGGCGTGAGGGGCTGCTGGAGGCGGTGGCGCGCTGCTGGGCGTCGGCGTTCAAGCCCGAGGCCGTCCGGTACCGGATCCTGAAGGGCGTCGATCCCGCGAGCGTCCGGGTCGCGGTGGGGATCCAGCGGATGGTGCCCGGGACCCGCTCGTTCGTCGCGTTCACCCGGGACCCCCGCGACGGGACGAGGCATCACATCATCGCCGCCGCGCACGGAATCGGTGAGGGCGTCGTCCAGGAGAAGGCCGACATCGACCACTTCTTCGTCGATCCCAAGACGGGCACCGTCCGCGCCGAGGTCGTCGCCAAGCGGCTCATGGTGGGACCGCCCGCCGACGGCGCGACCGACCCGGAGGTGACCGAGGTGCCGGAGCCGCTCCGGGACGTGCCGGTCCTCACCGAGGACCAGGCGCGGGAGGTGGCCGATCTCGCCGCGCGCGTCGAGGAGCGGTTCGGCCGCCCGCAGGACATCGAGGGGACGTTCACACCGGACGGCACCGTCCACCTGGTCCAGGCCCGGCCGCTCGCCGGGACCGCACCGGGCGGCGGCTCGCGCGTGCACTGGGGCAACCACAACATCACCGAGAGCTTCCCGGGCGTGTCCGGCGCGCTCACCTACTCGCAGGCGCGCATGTTCTACGAGCTCGCGTTCACCGACCTGTACCGGCGGATGGGCGTGCCGGCCCGGCGGCTGCGCGCGAACGCGCACCGGCTGCCGCGCATGGTCGGGTACCTCGACGGCCGCGTGTACTACCGGCTGGACGACTGGCAGGAACTGCACGGCCAGCTGCCCGTGTTCGACCTCATCCGCTCCGGATGGGAGGAGGGCATGGGCATCACCGGCGAGGTGCGCGCCGCCCGGCGCTGGCCGCCCGCCCGCGTCGCCGCCGCCCTGCCCGTGATCGCCTGGCACGCGGCCGGGCACCGGCGGGCGACGGCGCGGCTGCTGCGCTGGTGGGACGGGCTGGCGGCGGAGATCCACGACCCGGCGGCCCGCCCCCTCGCCGAGCGGTCCCCGGACGAGCTGATCGCCCTGTACCGGCGCGTGTGGGCCGAGGTGGCGCGGCGCTGGGGCGTCACGCTCGCCAACGGCGTCTACGGCCTGCTCGTCATGCGGGCCGGGACCGCGCTGCTGCGCCGCTGGGCGGGCGCCGGACCCGAACTGCTCCCCGGCCTGCTGTGCGGCGGCCGCGAGAACCGCTCGCTCGCCGCCGCCCGCGCCGCCATCGACCTCGCCGAACGCGCCGCCGGGATACCGGACCTGAAGGCGGCGCTGCTGGCCGCCGGCGGCGAGCGGGAGGACGGGGCCGACGAGGAACGCCTGCGTGCCGTGTGGTCCGACATCGCCGCCGGCCGGCACGGCTCTTCCATGGCCGCGGCCGCCCGCGCGTACCTGCGGCGGTACGGGGACCGCGCGATGCACGACCTGAAGCTCGACGAGCCGACCCCGCGCCAGCGGCCCTGGACGGTCGCCGCGACGATCGCGCCGTTCGTCCGGCAGGGCACGACCGTCGCCGGCAACCGGGCCGGTGAGGCGCGGGCCGCGGCGGACGCCCGGCGGCGGCTGCGGGCGGCCTGCCGCAACCCGGTGCGCCGGTCCGTGCTGACCGTGCTGCTGGCCATGATGCGATGGTTCGTCCGTACGCGGGAGGACACCCGGTTCCTCCGCACGCAGCTGTTCGGGCTGTCCCGCGAGGTGATGTGGCGGCTCGGTGAGCACCTCGCCGAGGCGGGGATGCTGGACGACCCCATGGACGTCCACGACCTCACCGTCGAGGAGGTCACCGGCGCGTTCGACGGTACGCTCCCCGGCTCGGACCTGCGGGGCCTCGCGGCGGTGCGGCGCGCGGAACGCGACCGCCGGTGCGCCGCGCCGCCCCCGCCCGCGCTGCTGTCGATGCCCGCCGGGCGCCCGGTCGCGGCGGCCCTCCCGCAGGCGCGCCCGGCCGGCGCCCCGGAGCGCCACGAGGGCGCCGATGCCGCGCAGGGGGTCCTGCGCGGGCTCGGGTCGAGCGGCGGGACGGTCCGGGGCCGGGCCAAGGTCGTCCTGGACCCCGGCATCGCCCCCGCCGACTGCACCGGCCGGATCCTCGTCGCGCGCGAGACCGACCCCGGCTGGCTCCCGCTCATGATCGCGGCGTCCGGGCTGGTCGTCGAGCGCGGCACGCTGCTCTCGCACACCGCCGTCACCGGGCGGCTGCTGGGCGTGCCCACCGCCGTCGCGGTCGGCGGCGCCGTCGGCCGCATCCCGGACGGCGCCTGGATCGAGCTGGACGGGCGCGCCGGCACGGTGCGGGTCCTGGACGAGCGTCCGGCGCGGTGACCGGCACGCGCGAGGACCGTCACCCCTGAATCACCGGGCCACCGGCACGGCCCGGCACACCCCGCAGTAGCAGAGGAGTTGGCACGTGGACGAAGGAGTGTTCGGCAAGGCCGCCCAGGAACGGGCGATCGCCGAGGTCGAGGCGGAGATGGCGAGGTTGTGCGAGCTGCTCGCCGAGGGCCTCGCGATGGGCCTGGACGAGGGCCGGGAGATGGTCGGCGGTGCCATGTCGGAGTTCCTCGCGGAGTTCTTCGACCTCGTCCAGGCCAAGGGTTCGCGCCCCGGGACGAACGGCATGATCACGCTGCCGCTGCTGGTGCACGGCGCCGAAACCGGGCCTCCGAGCGAAGCTCGTCGTTGGAATGCCGGCGGACGAGGGCCGGCCCGGGCCGTCGCCGTGGTCCATCTGCTCTGGTGGGCGGCGGCCCGCTATCTCGACGACCTCACCGACGCCCCCGGCGCGCCGTCCCCGGGAAGCGTCGCCGTCAGCAAGAAGGTGCTCACGGCGCTGGCCGTGGGAAGCCATCTGCCCACCCGGCTCATCGCGGGCCTGCCCCTCACCGCCGGAGTCCGCGCCGCGCTCGGCGACGAGCTGTCGCGGTGCTGGCTGGACGCCGTGGACGGCCAGCTCCGCGACCTCTCCGAACCGGTGTCGGCGGCGACCCCGGAGTCGGTCCTGCGCGGTTACGAGGGCAAGACCGGCTCCCCGTACGCGATGGCGGCGGCGTCGGCGGCGTGCCTGGCCGGCTCGGACGGCCGCCGCGTCACCGGCTGGCGCTCGTTCGGCCGGGCGCTCGGCGTGCTGCGCCAGCTCGTGAACGACCAGCGCGACCTCGCCTCCGGACGGCACGAGGATCTCGCCAACGGGACGGCGACGTACCTGCTCGTCCATCTGCTGGGTTCGCTGCCGGCCGGGCGGCGCCGGGAGGCGATCGCCCTGCACGCCGCGGCCCGCCACTCCGGCTCCGCGCGCGCCGAGCTGACCGCCTGGATGCTGGACGACGAGGTCATCGACTCCTACGCGGCCTCCGTCGCGCCCCTGGTCGAGCAGGCCCACGGCCGCCTCGACCTGCTGGGCGGCGACCCGGACTGCGTCCGGGAACTGCACGGGCTGGTCGACGAGACCGTCGGGCACATGCCCGGGTTCCATCTGGCCGTGGCGTAGGAGGACCGTCGATGACCCCTTCCTGCGGACTCCCGGAAATCCTCACGGCGCACTGCCCGCTGCTCGACGCGGCGATCGGCGAGGCCCTGAAAGGCCATCCCGCCTACCAGCCGATCAGGCGGGCGGCGGGCCCGATGTTCGGCCGCCGCGGCGAGACCTGCGCCCGACTGCTCGCCCTCGTCCTGGCGGGCGACCCGCTTCCCGAGGACGACCTGGCGCGCTTCCGCGACCTCGGCGTCATGGCGGCGCGGCAGGCGATCCCGCTTCCGGTGCTGTCGGAGGCGTGGGACCTCGCGCTCGCCGCGGCGGCGCGGAGCTGCTGGGCGGTCGTGCCCGCCGGGTGCTTCGCCGAGATGGCCGAGCTGACGGCGTGCGCGGCGCGGCTCGCGGGGCGGGCGCGGGAGGGCTGCATCCAGGGCTACGCGGAGGCGCCCAGCGAGGGGAACAGGTCCCGGCCGCTGCGGCGCCTCCTGGCCGAGACGCTGATCGACGGCGCGCCCGCGGACGTCATCGCCGACGCGGCCGGGGTCCGCCTGGCGCCCGCCTACCTCGTCCTGCTGTGCGAGGCCCCGACCCTCGCGTCGGCCGCCCACCGGGAGCGGGCGAGCGAACGCCTGGAGGCATGGGACGGCGTCCTGCACTCCGGCGACCTGTCCAGGCTCGTCGCGCTGTTCCCGGCCGGCGACCCGCTGCGCGCCGAGGACCGGGCCGCCGAGTTCACGGCCGGGCTCGCGGGGTGGACGCGCGGACCGGTGCACGCCGCCACGTCCCTCCTCGGCGGCCTCGACGACATCCCCGCGGCGCTGGAGGAGGCGTCGCAGGTGCTGACGCTCGTCAAGGCCATCCCCGACGCCGAGGACCGCCCCTACCGGGCGGACGAGCTGCTGGTCGAACTCGCCATCCTCGGGCAGCCCGGCATCCGCGGCAGGCTCGCCGCCGTGCTGTCCCCGCTCGACGCCGGCACCGACCTCCGCCGCACCCTGGAGGTCCTGCTCGCCTGCAACCTCGACCGGGAGCGCGCCGCGCGGGAGCTGTGGATCCACCGACGCACCCTGCACTACCGCCTGGACCGCATCAGGGACCTGTCCGGCATCGACCCGAGTTCGGCGCGCGGCATCCAGCTGTTCCGGGCGGCGCTCACCTCGGCGCGCCTGACGACCCTGGAACGCGAGGGCGGCAACGGCGGTGCCGGCGGCGACGGCGGTGGCCGCGCCGAGGACACGTCCCTGCCCCCGCCGCTGAGCGCCTGAAGGACCATCATGGACTTCCCCCTGCCGAACCTTCCCGGCGTCGCGCTCGACGAGGGCTACCTGCGGCGCTTCCGGCAACGGCCGCTGGTGCCGGTCGTGCTGGCGAGCGGGCACCGGGCCCTGCTCGTCACCCGGCACGCCGACGTCCGGACGGTCCTGTCCGACGACCGCTTCAGCCGCGAGGCCTGGGCCGGCGGCACCCTCTTCGCGCGGACGCGGACGTCCCTCGCGCTGGTCACCAGTGACCCGCCGACGCACACGCGCCGCCGGAAGGCCGTCCAGGCGCGCTTCACGGCCCGCCGCGCCGAGGCGGACCGGCCGCGCGTGGAGGCCGTCGCCGAACGGCTGCTGGACGAGATGGAGTCGGCCGGCCCGCCCGCCGACCTGATCGCCCGGTTCGCCACCCCGTTCCCGTACGCGGTCATCTGCGACATGCTGGGCGTCCCCACCCATGACCTCGGCCTGCTGCTGCCGTGGGTGAACGCGATGATGTCGGCCGGACGGTTCCCCGCCGGCGAGGTCGGCGCCGCCCACGAGGGCATGCACGGGTACTTCGCCGACCGGCTCGCCGAACGCCGCGCGAAACCCGGGACCGACCTGCTGAGCGCGCTCATGGCCTCCTCCGGGCTGTCCGACGACGAGATCATCGTCTTCGGGTACGGGCTGCTGATGGCGGGCGGCGAGACCACGTCCAACTTCCTGGCGGCCTGCGTCCTGGAACTGGTCGCGCGGCCGGGCCTCGCCGCGCGGCTGCGCGCCGACCCGTCGCTGATCCCGGCCGCCGTCGAGGAGTTCCTGCGCTGGGTCTGGTTCGCCGGCACCGGGGGCCAGCCGCACGTCGTCCTCGACGACACCGAACTCGCCGGGACGAAGCTGGCGCGGGGCGAGGTCGTCGTCCCCCTCACCGACGCCGCCAACCGCGACCCCGCCGCCTTCCCCGACCCGGACGAGTTCGACCCCGGACGCGCCCCGAACCCGCACGCGGGCTTCGGCCACGGCCGCCACATGTGCCTCGGCGCGCCGCACGCCCGCGTCGAACTCCAGGTCGCGCTCGCCGCCCTCCTCCGCCGTTTCGGCGACCTGTCCCCGGCGGTCGACCCGGGCCGGCTCGAATGGCGGGACCGGATGTTCATACGCGGCGTCTGGGAGCTTCCGGTGACCTGGTCCCCGAGGCCGGCCCGATGAGGGGACGGGTCGTCCGGCTGGGGCTGTTCGTCCGGGGGAGCTACCCGCCGCTGCCTTCCCTGCTGCTCGCGGTGCTCTGGGCGTACGGGGTCACCGGGCTCTTCGCCGCACTCGATCCAGGGTCGTCCGGGTGGCGGCCGGGGGCGGGGACGGCGGTCGCGGCGGTGACCCTCTTCGTGGATCTGCTGCTGATGCGGGCACTGGACGACATCCGCGACGTGGAGTACGACCGCCGGTTCAATCCCGGACGCCCGCTGGCTGCCGGGGCGGTGCGGCCCGGTGACCTGGCCGTCCTCTACGGTGCGGGCGTCCTGGTCCTGGGTCTGCTGAACGCGGCGTGGCCGTGGCGGGCCGGCGTCCTGCTCGCCCAGCTCGCGTACGCGGCCGGGGCGATCGCCGTTCACCGGCGGTGGCGGCGCCCGTCCGCCGACAACCTGTTCGCGAGCCTGCTGGTGAGCCTGCCCGCACCGGTGCTGCTCCACCTGTACCTGTACGCGGGCTACCTCGACGCGGCCGGGCGGCACGCCGACGCGTCCGGAGCCGTCGCGGTCGCCATCGCGGTGCTCGCGGCCGGGCACCCCGAGCTGGCAGGCAAGATCACGCGAGCGCCGCGTGCGGGGGAGCGGACCTACGTGACGACCCTCGGCGTGACGGGGACGGCCGTGCTCGCCCTGGCCGTCCCGGTGCTGTCCGCGGGGCTGCTCATGGCCTGGTCGCGGGCCCCGGCCGGGTGGACGCTCATCGCGCTGCTCCCGCCGGCCGTGCCGGCGGCCGCCGCGTGGAGATTCCGGCGCGGGCACGGCGAACGGGACCGGCGCTGGCCGCGCACCGCGCCGGCCCTGTACCTGCTGCTGACCTTCGCGAGCTACATCGTGCTCGGGCTGGCCCGATGACCGCGGGAATGACTGGAGGAACATGGACGTGCACGACTGGATCGACCGGCTGGAGGCGGGCTGGACCGCCTCCGACGCCGACGCGATCGCGGGCCTGTTCGCCGAGGACGCCCGCTACCGGCAAGGCCCGTTCGGCGAGCCGCATGTCGGACGAGCCGCCATCCGCGCGCACTGGACGGCGACGCTCGGGCGGCAGCGCGACCCGCTCATCTGGTTCGGTGAGCCGCTCGTGTCGGGACGGCGGGCATCCCTCGAATGGTGGTGCGTCCTGCACGACCCGTCCGACGGCACGCCCCGCACCGCCGCCGGCTGCGCCGTCCTCTGGTTCGGCGGGGACGGCCTGTGCCGCGCGCTCCACGAGTACTGGCACGGCGCACCCGGCCGCGCCGTCCAGCCGCACGGGGCCTGGCCGGACCGGGCATCCTCCCCCGGCCGTCCCTGACGGACCTCAGTCCAGGCCCAGGTCCCGCTTGACGGCCTCGAACTCCACCGCCATCGCGTCCGACAGCGCCTTCGCCCCCGACAGCGGCCGGACCATGACGCAGAACTCGTCGATGAGCCCGTCGTCGTCCTGGTGCAGGAAGTCGCAGCCGTGCACCTCCCGGTCACCGACCCGCGCCTTGAAGACCAGGGCGTGGTCGCGGCCGTCATTGATCTCGTTGACGTACCGGAAGTCCGCGAACACCCGGGTCACCGCGCGCAGGATCGCCGACACCGTCGCGCGCCCCTCGTACGGCGCGAACGCCACCGGGCTGAGGAACGTGACGTCCTCGGACAGCAGCGCCGGGAGGGCACCGATGTCGCCCTTCTCAATGGCCGCGCGGAACGGGTGCATCGGGCCCACCTCCAGGCTCGGATTCGGCCCCGGGCGTCACCGGGGCGCGGGAAAGCCTATTGGGAGCGGGTCCCGTCCGCGATCATCGCGCGCGTCAGCCGGCCGGCTGCAGCAGCACCTTGATCGCTCCGTCCTCCTTCTTCTGGAACATCTCGTACGCCCGCGGCGCCTTGTCCAGCGGCCAGCGGTGCGTCGCGAGGTCCATCACGCCGAGCGGGTCGGAGTCGTCGGTGACCAACGGCATCAGCTCGTCCACCCATCTGCGGACGTGCGCCTGGCCCATCCGCAGCGTCACGCCCTTGTCGAACATCCGCATCATCGGCAGCGGGTCCGTCATCCCCCCGTACACGCCGATGAGGGCGATCGTCCCGCCCCGCCGGACGACCTCGATCGCGGTGCCGAGCGCGGCGAGCCGGTCCACCCCGACGCGCGACATCAGCGGCGCCGCGGTGCTGCCCGGCATCAGCCCGGTGAGGGTCTGCGCGAACTTGGCGCCCGGCGAGCCGTGCGCCTCCATCCCGACCGCGTCGATCACCGAGTCGGTGCCGCGGCCCCCGGTGATCTGGCGCACCGCGTCAGGGACGTCGTCGGCGTCATCGGAGTCGATCACCTCGATGCCGTGCCGCCGCGCCATCTCCAGGCGCTCGGGCACGAAGTCCACGGCGATCACCCGATGCCCCATGTGGCGGGCGATCCGGGCGGACATCTGCCCGATCGGGCCGAGGCCGAGCACGGTGACCGTCCCGCCCTCCGGGATGGCGGCCCAGTCCACGGCCTGCCGCGCGGTGGGCAGCACGTCCGAGAGATACACGAAGCGCTCGTCCGGCGGGCCGTCCGGCACCTTGATCGGCCCGAAGTGCGCCTGCGGCACCCGCAGGTACTCGGCCTGCCCGCCCGGCACCTGCCCGTACAGCCTGGTGTAGCCGAACAGCGCCGCGCCCATGCCCTGCTCGCGGACCTGCGTGGTCTCGCACTGGGCGTACAGCTGCATGTCGCACATGTGGCAGCGGCCGCAGGAGATGTTGAACGGGATGACGACACGGTCGCCGGCCTTGATGTGCGCGACGTCCGGGCCGGTCTCCTCGACGATGCCCATCGGCTCGTGCCCAAGAACGTCGCCCTCACTGAGGAACGGGCCGAGCACCTCGTACAGGTGCAGGTCGGACCCGCAGATCCCGGACGAGGTGATCCTGATGATCGCGTCGTCCGGCTCCTTGATCTCCGGGTCGGGCACGTTCTCGACCCGCACGTCGCGCTTGCCATGCCAGGTGACAGCCTTCATCGTGATTCCTTTCAAGCACAGGGGCCGCCCTGCGACGAGCGGCGGGGACCGTCGCAGGCGCCCTACCCCGTTGAACAGGGCGAAACGTCGAAGATCCCGCCGGGCGGCGCCGCGCCGACTGAGAACGTCCCATCGGGGTAAAGCACGCCCATGGAAGTCGCACCCCTGCGTCTCGGCGTACTCGACATCGGCTCCAACTCGGCTCACCTGCTGGTCGCCGACCTCGACCCCGGGCACGCGCCCCTGCCCGTCCGGTCGGTGAAGACCGCGGTCCGCCTGGCCGAGGCGACCGACAAGCACGGCGTCATCCACCGGCCCGCCGTCGGGCGGCTGATCGGCGCGGTGCGGGAGTCGGTCGCCGCCGCGGCCGCGCTCGACGTCGACGAGCTGATCCCGTTCGCGACGTCCGCGCTGCGGGACGCCGCCAACCGCGACGACGTCGCCGCCGAGGTCCGCGCCGCCACGGGCATCGGCCTCGGGTTCCTCACCGGCGAGCAGGAGGCGCGGCTGACGTTCCTCGCGGCCCGGCGGTGGCGCGGCTGGTCCGCCGGCCCGATGCTGCTGGCCGACATCGGCGGCGGCTCCATGGAACTGGCCTGCGGCGCGGGCCTGGAACCGGAGATCGCGCTGTCGCTGCCGCTCGGCGCGGGCCGCCTCACCCGCCATCACCTGCCGCCGCGCCGTCCCGTCCCGAAACGCACCCGCAAGGCGCTGCGCGACCATGTCAGGTCCGTCCTGGAAGAGGCGACGCGGGGGATCGCGCAGCTGCCGCCGCCGGTCACCGCCGTGGCGACGTCCAAGACGTTCACCCAGCTCGCCCGGCTGTGCGGCGCCCCGAAGGCGAAGGCCGGCCCCTACCGGGAGCGGCACCTCGACCGGCGCGAGCTGCACCGCTGGATCCCGAGGCTGGCGGTGCGGTCCGACGCGGAGCGGGCCGAGCTGCGCGGGGTGAAGGCGTCACGGGCCCGCCAGATCCTCGCCGGCGCGATCGTGGCCGAGGCGGTGATGGACGTCCTCGCCCTCGACCGGCTCGACATCTGCCCGTGGGCGCTCCGCGAGGGCCTCTTCCTGCACCGCCTGGACGCCCTCATCGAGGGCCGCCGCCCGGGCACCTTTCCCGAACACAGCCCCGTGACCCTGCGCGACGTGCACCTGCGCGCCGTCCCCTGACCCCGTTTGGGGCGCGGCGCGGCGGGCAGTCCCGCGACAGGACGGCGCCACGCGCGCAGCCAGGCGACAGGGGGCCATCATGAAACTCGCCGACACCCGGCAGATCGAGGAACTGCTCGGGGACCTCGCGTTCCCGGCGAGCAAGCAGAAGATCGTGGAGCACGCGCACGGCAGGAGACCGGAGACGCAGGCGGAGCGCGCGCTGGCGTCGCTGCCGCTCGGCACCTACGACAGCGTGGCCGAGGTCGTGCGCTCGCTGCCGATCGACCCGGATCCGGGGCGCAGCCCGTCCGAGCAGGACCACCAGCGCAGGCGGCACGAGAAACCCGGCCTCGCCGAGCACATGCGGCACTCCGAGCGGAGCCCCGTCGAGGAGGAGTTGAGCCGCGAGGACGACGAGGACCTCTGACCCGGCGGGCGGCCGGCCGCCCGGTTCAGCGGGCGTAGGTGCCGACGAGGGTGGCGGTGGCGAGCACGTTGTCCTTCAGTGCGGCGCGCAGGTCGTCCACCGAGAACCCGGAGGTCAGGCCGGACGGCCTGCGCAGCGCGTACAGGGTGAACACGTAGCGGTGCGCCGGGTCGCCTACGGGCGGTTGCGGGCCTCCGTAGCCGTTGTCGCCGAAGTCGTTGCGGCCCTTGGCGATGCGGGGACGGTCCTCCCCGGCGCCGAGCCCGTCGCGCTCCGGCGGAATCCCGCCCAGCATCCAGTGGACGAACGTGCCGCCGGGGGCGTCCGGGTCCTCGCACGTCAGCAGGAGCTCGAGGCAGGCGGCGGGTACACCGGACCATCTCAGCTCGGGGGAGACGTCCCCCGACTCGTGCGAATGGGTCACCGGGATCGGGCCGTCGCCGGTGAACGCGGGGCTCGTCAGCGTCATCTGCTCCATGGTGCCGTCGTGCCCGGAGACGGGCGGACGATGCGCCGTTCCCCGCGTTTGAAGCGGGGCTGCGCGGCAAGTGCCCCGGTGGGTTCGGACGAGGGAGGGAGGCCGGATGACGGCGGTCCAGGGAAGGGACGACGCCAGTGTCGCCGACGCGCTCGGGCGGCACCGCCGGGGCACCAAGATCGGGAACGTGCTGGCGACGACGGACCACAAGGTCGTCGGCTACCTGTATCTCAGCACCTCGTTCGCGCTCTTCCTGATCGCCGGGCTGATGGCCATGGTCATCCGGGCCGAACTGCTGGAGCCCGGGCTGCAGGTGGTGGACAACCAGCAGTACAACCAGATGTTCACCATGCACGGCACGATCATGCTGCTGCTGTTCGCGACCCCGCTGTTCGCCGGGTTCGCCAACGTGATCGTCCCGCTGCAGATCGGCGCCCCGGACGTGGCGTTCCCGCGCCTCAACACGCTCAGCTACTGGCTGTTCCTGTTCGGCGCGCTCATGGTGCTGGCGGGGTTCGTCGTGCCGGGCGGCGCGGCGGCCTTCGGCTGGTTCTCCTACTCCCCGCTGGCCTCGGCGACCTACTCGCCCGGCCTCGGCGGCGACCTGTGGGTGATGGGCCTGGTGCTGTCCGGATTCGGGACGATCTTCACCTCGGTCAACCTGATCACCACGATCATCGCGATGCGCGCCCCCGGCATGGTGATGTTCCGGATGCCGATCTTCACGTGGAACATCCTGCTGACCAGCGTGATGGTGCTGCTGGCCTTCCCCGTCCTCGCCGCCGCGCTGCTGGCCCTGGAGGCCGACCGCAAGCTCGGCGCGCACATCTACGATCCGTCGCACGGCGGCGCGATGATCTGGCAGCACCTGTTCTGGTTCTTCGGCCACCCCGAGGTCTACATCATCGCGCTCCCGTTCTTCGGGATCATCACCGAGATCATCCCGGTGTTCGCCCGCAAGCCCATCTTCGGCTACCTCGGCATGGTGGGGGCCACCATCGCGATCACCGGGCTGTCGATGACGGTCTGGGCGCACCACATGTTCGCCACCGGCCAGGTCCTGCTGCCGTTCTTCTCCCTGACCTCCTTCATGATCGCCGTTCCGACCGGCATCAAGTTCTTCAACTGGGTCGGCACCCTGTGGAAGGGGCACCTGACGTTCGAGGCCCCGATGCTGTTCGCGCTCGGGTTCCTCGCCACGTTCCTGTTCGGCGGCCTGACCGGGGTGATCCTCGCGTCCCCGCCCATGGACTTCCACCTCACCGACTCCTACTTCGTCGTCGGCCACTTCCACTACGTCGTCTTCGGCACCGTCGTGTTCGCCATGTTCGGCGGCTTCTACTTCTGGTGGCCGAAGATGACCGGCAAGAAGCTGAACGAGGCCTGGGGGAAGGTCCACTTCTGGTCGCTGTTCGTCGGCTTCCACACGACGTTCCTCGTCCAGCACTGGCTCGGCGCCGAGGGCATGCCCCGCCGGTACGCCGACTACCCCGACGAGTTCGCCGCGCTGAACCTCGTGTCATCGATCGGCTCGTTCATCCTCGGCGCCTCGACGTTCGCGTTCCTGTGGAACATCTGGCGGACGCACCGGCGCGGCGAACGGGTCGGGAAGGACGACCCGTGGGGCGCCGGCGGTTCGCTGGAGTGGGCCACGTCGTGCCCCCCGCCGCGGCACAACTTCACGGCGATGCCGCGGATCCGTTCCGTCCGCCCCGCGTTCGACCTGCACTACCCGCCCCTGGAACCGCCGCAGGAGGCCGAGCCGGCCCTCCCCGAGCCCAAGGACAAGGGGTAGGCGGGACCCGCCCCGACCGACCGGCGACCTGCCCTAACAGCCGACACCCGACAGCGGGACGCCCCCGATGGACGACGACCGGGGCTCAGTCGCCGTCGTCCTGCGAGCCGGGGTCCAGGTCGCCCTGACCGCCGCCGTACGACTCGGCCTGGTAGTTCATGTAGAAGCGGTTGGCGCGGGTCCGTACCTGGGTGCGGGCCCGGTCCGGCGTCGGCAGCGGGATGAGGTGGTTGGGGTAGGGGGCGACGAGTTCCCCCGGCCGCCGGGTCCGCAGGAGCGCCTCCTGATCGTCCGACGGCTGCTCGTGCCGTTCGCTGTATCCGCCTTCCGGGCTCAGCGAGATCAGGCCGCTCTCCACGCCCTCCTCGCGCTCTTGCAGGTCCCGGCGCTGGAGGCTGAGGCAGATCCGCCGCGTGACGATGAACGCCAGGATCGGCGCGGCGAAGAACCCCACACGGAAGAACCAGGTCGTCCAGTACAGGGGGATGCCGAAGACGAACGCGATGATGTCGTTGCCGCCCGCCGCCCACAGGTTGCCGTACCAGGCGACGGCGGCCATGCCGATCGCGGTCCTCGTCGCGGCGTTGCGCGGGCGGTCGAGCAGGTGATGGAGACGTTCGTCTCCCGTGGCCCAGCGTTCCGCGAACGGGTACATCGCGATGAGAGTGAAGAAGACCCCCGGCAGGATGACCGCGGGCAGCAGCACGTTCCACGAGATGCTGTGCCCGAACAGGGTCGTCTCCAGGGGCGGCATGATGCGCAGGGAGCCTTCGAGGAAGCCGACGTACCAGTCGGGCTGCGAGCCGATCGAGATTTGGTCCGGCTCGTACGGGCCGTAGAGCCACACGGGGTTGATCTGCAGGAACGCCCCCATCCCGGCCAGGACCCCGAACGTGAACAGGAAGTACGCGGCGCTCTGCGCGGCGAAGTGCGGAAACGTCGGCTCCCCGGAGACCAGCCGCTCCCGCCGTCCCTTGCCCGGCCAGATGGTGTGCGTCTGGTGCCAGAGGATCATCAGGTGCGCGGTGATGAGCGCGAGCAGCAGCCCGGGGATGAGCAGGATGTGCACGGTGAACAGCCGCGGGATGAAGCTCTCGCTGGCGGGGAACTCGCCGCCGAAGACCCACAGGCTCAGGTAGGTGCCGACGACGGGGATCGACATCACGATGCCCTGCATGATCCGCAGGCCGGTGCCGGACAGCAGGTCGTCGGGGAGCGAGTAGCCGGCGAACCCCTCGGCCAGCGCCAGCACGAACAGCGTGACGCCGATCAGCCAGTTGATCTCGCGCGGCTTGCGGAACGCGCCGGTGAAGAAGATGCGCATCAGGTGGATGCTGATCGCGGCGAGGAAGACGATCGCCCCCCAGTGGTGGATCTGCCGCATCAGCAGGCCGCCGCGCACATCGAACGAGATGTGCAGCGTGGACGCGTACGCCTCGCTCATCTGGAGGCCGTTCAACGACGTGTACGAGCCGTCGTAGACGATGTGCGCGCCGCTCGGCTTGAAGAACAGCGTCAGGTAGACGCCGGTGATCAGCAGGATGATGAACGAGTAGAGCGCGATCTCGCCGAGCAGGAACGACCAGTGCTTGGGGAACGCCTTGCCGATGTTCTTGTGCAGGAACTGCGTCGAACCGAGCCTGTCGTTGACACCCCAGGCGACCTTCTCCAGCCCCTCGGCCGTCGACCTGCCCATCCGTCCCGCCATCGCGCATCTCCCCCGGCCGAGCCGTGATCTCCGCAGGGGCGGTACCCGAGGCGGTATGGGGCAAACGGCGGCGCGGCGGGGCCTGAGCGCCGCCGCGCGGAGCCGTTCACCGGCCGGCCGGAACGAGCAGGCCGGCACGTCCTCGCCGCCGTCGTCTTCGCCGCCGTCCTCCTCTCAGGCCACGCGGGGTCGCCCGGCGGACGCGTTGAGGTGCCGGCGCAGATCCCGGACGTCGGCCCGCAGCCGGTCCGCGGACCGGGGATCGCGTTCCAGGCCGCCGAGACCGTCCTCGATCAGGTCGAGCTCGGTGGCGCGCAGCCGCGCGAGCAGCCGGCGCGGCTCCCCGGCCGGGACGTCCCACCGCTCCTTCCTGCGCCACTTGCGGTAGGCGAGGACGTGCCCCTCGCCCGGAACGAGGACGCCCCTGGCGGTCTCGGCGTGCGCCGTCCGCCGGAAATGCGAGAGGTAGCGGCGCCGGGAGACCCGGTAGGTGACGACCGCCGCCAGCAGGATCGGCGCGCCCTTCACCGGCAGCAGCAGCACACCGAAAAGAACAGGCGAATCCCACCAGGAATGCAGCGCCATCGCCAGGACGAAACCGCCGGCCGCGACGGTCACGCTCGTCCGGGACGCCCTGCCGAGCAGGCACCCGAGACCCGCGCCGCCGACCGCCGTCATCGCCCAGTGGCTCCACCACGCGCCGCCGACCACCCGGCTGCCGAACGAGAACAGCGCCGCGTTCACGTCCTGCGTCGCCCCCGTCAGAACGATGGTGTTGAGGACGTACAGGAAGTTCTCGGACACCTGGAAGCCCAGCCCGGTCAGCGCGCCGTACCCCCACCCGTCCAGCGGGCCGCGGATCGCGGACGGCGCCATCAGCGCCAGCGTCGCGACACCGAGCAGCTTCAGGATCTCCTCGTCGACCGGCGCGGCGATCGACGCGCCCCACGCGGAGTTGAACCCCGTCCCGGCAGTCTTCCCGATGACCGCCTGGAACGCCGCGTTGGTGGGCAGCGCCAGCCCGAACGCCGCCAGCCCGCCCCACGCCACCGCGATCAGCGCGTACCCGGACGGGCGCGACCGGACCGGATGCAGCCGCCGCAGCACCCATACCCCCGCCGCCAGCGCTGGCGCCAGCAGCGCGAGACCGGCGATCGATCCGGCCGGGAACGCCCGGACCGCCGCCTCCATGCCCCGCCACGCGATCCAGGCCCCGAGCAGGCACGCCGCCGCCCACAGCCAGAACGCGGGGCGGCGTGTCATGGCCACGGAGCCGTGATCCGGACGCTCCGCGCCATCGCCTCGACCTCCGCGGCCACCTCGCGGAACGCGCGCGGCGGTCCGGCGGCCGTCACCGTGGCCCCGAGCGTGTCCGTGGCGAACACGGTGGCCATGCCCGCGCGGTCCCGCCCCATGAGTCTCCCGGTCAGGCCGGTCAGCCCGTGCGCCGTCGTGATCGGCGCGGGCCCCGCGCCAAGCCGCGTCTGCCCGCCGACCGCGACGATCCGCCCGAGGCCGTCCCACAGCCTCCGCGCGTCCAGCGGGCCCAGCGGGACGACCACGTTCAGGTTGAACACGACGTCACCGCTGAACAGCTCGACGCTGCTCGTCAGTGAGGTGTCCGCCTTGCTGAGGACCCAGCCGGCGGACGGGACGACGAACGTCACGGGGCGGGCGCCGTCGCGTTCCGTTCCGGCCGAAAGGACCGTCCCGGGCGCCAGCGGCGCGCCGCGGTCTCCCAGCGCCTCGTTCACCAGGGGCAGCCCCGCGCAGAGGATCAGCAGCACGAGCGCCACGACGCCCGTGCCCCACCATCTCACCCGCGTCACGCAGCCCCCCGATGACGTGCGCTGCGGAAATGCCCCCTGGCGACGGCCCTAAACAAGATCAAGGACCGTTCCCCCGGGGGGTGTCACCAGTGCGCGGGCCGTCCCAGCGACTCCGGCGGCCGCGTGGTCGCATCACCCCGGGCCGAATCGAGCTGGGACCGCGTCACGAAGACGGCCCCGGTGAGATCGGCGCCGCGCAGGTCGGCGTCCCTCAGGTCGGCCCCGATCAGGTCCGCCGCCCGCAGGTCGGCGCCCCGCAGATCGGCGGCGATCAGGTACGCGCCGCGCAGGTCCGCTCCCCGGAGGTCCGCGCCCTTCAGCCTCGCCCCGATGAGGTCGGCTCCCCGCCGGTTCTTCCCGCGTCCCGGGACACCGGCCCGGACGAGCTCGCTGACCCGCAGAAGCAGGGCGTTCACCCTCTCCCGCACCGCCGGGACGTCCACGTCGGCGAGTTCCGCGGGGCCGCCCCCGGTGAGGCGGACGACCTCGTCCCGTGCCTCGTGAAGGCCGTCGCGCACCGGCTCGGCGGGCGGCAGCGTGAGCGCCTCATCGAGGTAGTAGAGCAGTTCGTGGAGCTGCCGCATGACCGGGAACACTTGGAACATCTGACGCGCGACGTCCGGGCCCCGCCGCCAGTCCCGACCGCCGAAGGTTCCCTGCGACACCTTCTGCCCGGCCCCGAAGCAGTCGTAGACCGTGCAGCCCTGGAAGCCCCGCTCGCGGAGGTTCGCGTGGATGCCGCAGCGGAAGTCGGCCAGAAGGTTGCGGCATGGCTCGCCCGCGTCCTTGTCCACCGCGAAATCGGCCGACTTGGCGAAAGGCAGTGCGACACAGCACAGCCCGAAGCAGTTCGCGCAGTCGGCCCTGAGGTCGAGCTTCTCCGGCAACCCCTGATCCCCCCGTCCGGACGACACACCATTGTCCTGCCCTCCCGCCCGTGCTCGGGACGGTTCGCGGCGCGCCTGGGATAGTGTTGCCGTCGCCCATGTCAGCACCCCTCACCGAGTCCGCCATCGTCTCCAGGCTGCGCGCCGCAGGCTGCGTCTTCGCCGAGGACGAGGCGCGGCTGATCCTCTCCACGGCCCGCACACCGGACGACGTGTCCGCCATGGTGGAGCGGCGCGCCGCCGGGCTGCCCCTCGAACACGTCCTCGGCTGGGCGGAGTTCTGCGGCCTGCGGATCGTCGTGGAGCCCGGGGTCTTCGTCCCCCGCCGCCGCACCGAGTTCCTCGTCCGGGAGGCGGCCGCCCTCACCCCGCCGCGTCCCGTCGTCGTCGACCTGTGCTGCGGTTCCGGCGCGCTGGGGGCCGCGCTCGTGGCGGGCCGCCGCCACGGCCTGGACGAGTTCGCCCTGCACGCCGCCGACATCGAACCGGCGGCGGTGCGCTGCGCCCGCCGCAACATCGCGCCGTTCGGCGGGCAGGCCCATGAGGGCGACCTGTTCGAACCGCTCCCGGACGCGCTGCGAGGGCGCGTCGACGTCCTGCTCGCCAACGTGCCCTACGTCCCGACGGACGATGTCGGGCTGATGCCGCCGGAGGCGCGCGAGCACGAGCCGCGTGTGGCGCTCGACGGCGGCGCGGACGGCCTCGACGTCCTGCGCCGCGTGACCGCGGAGGCGTCGCGGTGGCTCGTCCCCGGTGGCCACCTGCTGTTCGAAACGAGCGAACGTCAGGTCCCGGACGCGGTCGCGGCGGTCGAGCACGGCGGCCTGGCCGCCAGGGCGACCGCGTCCGAGGAGTGGCACGCCACCGTCGTCATCGGGGCAAATCCCGTGTAAAACGCTATGTGCGGGTATTGAGCGTTATAGGACGACTCGAAGGAGTGAATCCCATGCGCCGCATCAGCGCAGCGCTCAGCGCCATCATCGGCACGATCATCAGCGTCGTGACCCTGCCGTTCAGGGTCCTCCAGCGACTGCTGACCCCCACGCGTGGCCGCTCGGCGCGTTCCCGCCGCCGGGCCGTCTGACGCGATCGACCGCCGCACCGGGGCCCGCGCCGAGCCGCGCAGGGCCCCGGTCCGGCCGGCGTAAAAACGATTGCGCATGCATGGCTCGTGCCGCACCATATGAGTAACGCATCGGACCGACGGGCAGAGAAGGGAGCCGCGCGATGACCGGGATTTCCGACCAGCGGCAGCGGCGACCTTTCGGGGTTCGACCGAAGGGCGGTTCCGTCGTGCCCGTGGGCGCCTCTGGATAGGCCGGAAGGCTCCACCGGAGACCGCCAGGGAGACACGTCCCCGGCGGTTTTTCATGGCCGGAAGGCCGCGCAAGCCTCTGTAGCTCAGTGGAACAGAGCGTCGCACTACGAATGCGAAAGTCCCAGGTTCGAGTCCTGGCAGAGGTGCCGCGGAGCCCGCGGGCTCCGCGATACACGCCGCACAAGCCGAAATGGTGAGGTGCCTGGCTTCCACCCAGGAGAACCGGGTTCAATTCCCGGGTGCGGCTCTGGACTGGACCGGCGGGAGTAACGACCCCCGGCTGGTTCTCCCGTGCCCGGGCGGGCGGACGCCACCGCCCGCCGGAGGGCACCCGTGCTGGATCATCCAATGGGAAGGATGCGTGATTCTGGATCACGTCATGCAGGTTCGAGCCCTGCTCCAGCAGCGCGTCCCGGAGCAATTCTCCGGGCGATGACCGGTAGCTCAGTCGGCAGAGCGGCTGTCTTACGAACAGCGGGTCGCAGGTTCGAACCCTGTCCGGTCAACGGTTCTTTCCGATGACGACCCGTTCCTTCGTCCAGGCGCGGGCCTGGTCGCTGAGCGTGATTCCGAGGCCGGGCCGGGACGGAACGCGCATGCGACCGTCCCGGATGGTCAGCCGTTCATTGAACAGCGGGTCGAGCCAGTCGAAATGCTCGACCCACGGCTCGCTCGGATACGCGGCGGCCAAATGCAGGTGGATCTCCATCGCGAAATGCGGCGAGAGTTGCAGATGACGGTGGTCGGCGAGCGTGGCGACCTTGAGGAAGTTCGTGATCCCGCCGATGCGCGGCGCGTCCGGCTGGATGATGTCGGCGGCGTCCTTGTCGATCAGTTCGCAGTGCTCGGCGACGCTGGTCAGCATCTCGCCGGTCGCGACGGGCGTGTCGAGCCTGCGGGCGAGCGCCGCGTGCCCCTCCGCGTCGTGGGCGTCCAGGGGTTCCTCGATCCAGGTGAGACCGAACGCGTCCAGGGCACGGCCCATGCGCAGCGCGGACGGACGGTCCCACTGCTGGTTCGCGTCGACCATCAGCGGGAACGCGTCGCCCAGACTCTCGCGGACGGCGGTGACGCGGCGCATGTCCTCGGCGTGGTCGGGATGCCCCACCTTGATCTTGATGCCGCCGATCCCCGCCTCCACGGACGCGGCGGCGTTCTCCAGCACCTCCTCCAAGGGCGCGTTCAGGAATCCGCCCGAGGTGTTGTAGCAGCGGACCGAGTCGCGGTGCGCCCCGAGGAGCTTGGCCAGCGGCAGCCCGGCGCGCCTGGCCTTCAGGTCCCACAGCGCGATGTCGATGGCGGCGATGGCCTGGGTGGCGAGGCCGCCGCGGCCGGCGGACGCGCCCGCCCACGCCAGCTTCGTCCAGATCCTGCCGATGTCGCTCGGGTCCTCGCCGATGAGGGCGGGCGCGACCTCGGCGGCGTGGGCGAACTGGCCGGGGCCGCCGGCGCGTTTGGAGTAGCCGAACCCGATGCCCTCGTGGCCGTCCTCGGTGCCGATCTCGGCGAACAGGAAGACGACCTCGGTCATCGGGCGCTGCCGTCCCGTCAGGACCTTGGCGTCGCTGACCGGCGTGGCGAGCGGCAGCGTGACCGACGACAGCTCGATCCGGGCGACGCGGTCGAGGGTCGCCTCACCGGCGGCGCCCGTCATGTCGCCCTCTTCACGAGTTCGGCCAGCGCGTCGAACTCGTCGCCGGTCAGGTCCGTCAGCGGCGGGCGGACGGGGCCGGCCGGGCGCCCGACGGCCCTCATGCCGGCCTTCACGATGCTCACGGCGTATCCGGCACGGCGGTTGCGGATCTCGCAGTACGGCAGGACGAATCCCTCCAGGCGGCGCCGCACCTCGTCCCGGTCGCGGGCGCGGACGGCGTCGTAGAACCCGAGGGCGAACTCCGGGACGAAGTTGAAGATGGCCGAGGAGTACGTCGTCACGCCCATCTCCAGGTAGGGCTGCGCGAACGTCTCGGCGGTGGGCAGCCCGCCTATGTAGACGAGGCGCTCGCCCAGCCGGGCCCGGATCCGCGTCATCAGTTCCAGGTTCCCGACGCCGTCCTTGAACCCGACGAGGTTGGGGCACGCGTCGGCGATCCCGGCGACGGTCGTGTCCTGGTAGACGGCGTTCGCGCGGCTGTAGATCGTCACGCCGAGGCTCGTCGCGGCGCAGACGGCCCGCACGTGGGCGGCCAGGCCCTCCTGCGACGCCTCGGTCAGGTAGGGCGGGAAGAGCAGGACTCCGTCCGCGCCGGCGCGTTCGGCGTCGCGGGCCATCTCGGCGGCCGTCGCCGTCCCGTACCCGGCGGGCGCGATCACCGGGACGCCGTCCGGGGCGTCCCGCACCGCCGCGCGGACGACCTGCCGGACCTCGTCGGCCGTCAGGGAGAAGAACTCGCCCGTCCCGCCCGCCGCGAACAGTCCCGCGAGTCCCTCCCGGCCGAGCCCGGCGATGTTCTCGCGGTAGGCGGGCTCGTCGAAGGACAGGTCCTCGCGGAAGTGGGTGATCGGGAACGACAGGAGGCCGGAGCCGAGCCGGCGGGCGATCTCGTCGGGCGCGGTCTGCTTCATGACCCGAGGCTAGGATGACGGATTGATCCAGGTCCAACACGAAAAAGGCATTCACTGATACCCGCAGGGAATCGATGTTCACGCTCAACCAGCTCGCGAACTTCGTGGCCGTCGCCGAGGAGCTGCACTTCGGCCGGGCCGCCGAGCGGCTGCGGATGACGCAGCCGCCGCTGAGCCGCCAGATCCAGCTGCTGGAGAACGACCTGAAGGTGCGGCTGTTCGACCGGACGAACCGTTCGGTGCGCCTCACCCCGGCGGGACGCGCGTTCCTGATCGAGGCCCGCCGGCTGCTCCACCAGGCCGACCATGCCGCGATGTCGGTACGGCAGGTATCGGCGGGGGAGGCCGGGAGCATCACGATCGGGTTCACCGCCGCCAGCGCCTACACCACGCTCGGCCGGCTGCTGGAGGTCGCGCGGACGGCGCTGCCCGACGTCGGGATCGTCCTGCGGGAGATGGTGACCAGGGACCAGGTGCGGGCGCTGGCGGAGGGGGGCCTGGACCTCGGCCTGGTCCGCCCGCCGGTCACGGACCCGGACCTGGAGGAACGCAGCGCCGAGCGCGAGCCGCTGCTGGCCGCGATCCCCAACGGCCATCCCCTGGCGGACGGGGACGGACCCGTCCGGCTGACCGATCTCGACGGGCAGCGGTTCATCATGTACTCGCCGGTCGAGGCCCGCTACTTCCACGAACTGCTGATCAGCCTGTTCCGGCAGGCCGGCGTCACTCCCGTGTACGCGCAGTACCTCAGCCAGGTGCACAGCATCCTGGCGCTGGTCAACTCCGGCTGGGGCGTCGCGCTCGTGCCCGCCGCCGCGGCCCGGCTCCGCTACGCGGGGCTGACGTTCCGGCCGCTCGACCTCGCCGACCCGGCGCCCGTGGAGCTGAGCCTGACGTGGCGGCGAAGCAACGACAACCCTGTGCTCGCCAAGCTGCTGCGGCATCTGTGATCAGCGTCGCCTTGACTCGGTCCGGCGACCTCGCTTATTTTGGCGCCCAAATATTTGTCGTCAAAGTAAATGGGCCGCCGACACGGCCGGGGACACCGCGGAGGACCGATGAGCGACTTTCCCGCGTACGCGCCGTCTGAGGAGCATGAGCTGTTGCGGCGTACGGTGCGTGAGCTGGCCGATGCCAAGATCGCTCCTTTCGCGGCGGAGGTGGATGAGGAGTCGCGGTTCCCGCAGGAGGCGCTGGCGGC